>NZ_JBWLUX010000036.1:0-66102 GCF_057784315.1 Mesorhizobium sp. CNPSo 4684
GCGGCGCGGCCGCCGAAACTGGCGACGCCCGCCGCCGTGTTGCCGGCGCTGCCGCCGGAGGCCTCGATCGCCGGGCCCATGCGGCTGTAGAGCAGCTCGGCGCGCCTGGTGTCGATGAGGTTCATCGCACCCTTGATGATGCCGTTGGTCTCGAGAAAAGCGTCGTCGCACTGGGCGATGATGTCGACAATGGCATTGCCGATGCAAAGCACGTCATAATCCGGCATCAATGTCTCCGCCTTGGAATCTGCCGGCTTTCTGCCACGCCGGCCGGGCGCGGGTCTAGACCATGATCCCGAAAAGTGGAAGAGCCCCGTCCCGATGTAATCGGGACGGATCAAGCTCTCGATTTGGAAGGGTTTTGCCTAGCCGTCAAATCGAACTGGACCATGCGCACTGCCGTGATTTGCGGCTACAGTTGTGTCGTCATCGAAGCATTTCCTCCCCTCATCGGATTAGAGGGACTTCGATCACAGCAGCTGAAGGCGCTCACAGACATGCAAGCAAAGACCGACATGACCACCGAACTGGCGTTGCTTGGCGTGCTGGCCGCTTTATGGGGCGCGTCCTATACGTTCATCAAGATCGGTGTCGAGACGATCCCGCCGATCACGTTCATAGCGGCCAGAACCTTGATCGCCGGCGGCATCCTGCTCGCGTTGATCCGCTGGCGCGGCCTCGCCATGCCGAAGGACGGTGCGACCTGGTGGCGTTTCATGGTCCAGGCCTGCCTCAACAGCGTCGTGCCGTTCACGCTGATCGCCGCCGCCGAGCGCTCCATTGATGCCGGCCTTGCCACCATCCTCAACGCGACATCGCCGATCTTCACTTTCCTGCTGACCGCACTCATCACCCGCCACGAGCAGGTCACCGCACGCAAGCTGTTCGGCGTCGGCGCCGGCATTGCCGGCATTTGCCTGATCGTCGGCACCCAGGCGCTTGGCGGTCTCGGCCATCAGTTGTGGGCTCAGCTTGCGGTTGTCGCGGCGACCGTCTGCTATGCCGGTGCCGCCATTTTCGGCCGCGGCTTCAGGGGACTCGACCCGATGCTGCCGGCCGCCGGTTCGATGCTGTGCGGCGCGGTCATCCTCGTACCCTTGAGCCTGGTGGTTGACCGCCCGTGGACGCTGTCGCCGTCGACGGCGTCGATCCTGGCCTTGTTGGCCTTGTCGGTTTTTTCGACGGCGCTGGCCTTCTGCATCTTCTTCCGCCTCATCCACACGCTGGGTTCGGTCGGCACCACGTCGCAGGCCTATCTGCGCGTGCCGATCGGCGTCGGCATCGGCGTCCTGTTCCTCGGCGAAAGCCTCGGGCCGACGGCGTTCTGGGGCATGGGCTTCGTCGTCGCCGGCGTTGCGGCGATGACTATCCCCGCCCGTTCGCCGGCGCTGGCGCGCTAGTTTCTGTCGGAATTGCGTCCGCTCCAGCAGGCTTGCGGCTGGCCGGGTCTCCGCCTATGTCGGAGATATCAGTTTGTTCCCGGGGGGTGGAAACGCCGTGATCTCCAACGCTGCCCGCGCCGCCTTCAGCCGCCTGTTCTCTCCCGAATTCCGCGCTGTTTTCCTGAAGACACTTGGACTGACCGTGCTGGCGCTGGTCGCTTTGTGGTTCGCCTTGACCGGGCTTGTCGATTGGCTGGCCCTGCCGTGGGCTCACTCGCTGTTGCCCGGCCTGCCGTCCTGGGCCGGATGGCTGAGCGGCATCATCGCGGCCATCGCGCTTGCCTTCGGGATGGCATTGCTGATCGCGCCGGTGACGGCAATCGTAGCAGGCCTGTTTCTCGACGACATCGCTGAAGTGGTCGAACGCACCGACTTTCCTGGCGACCCGGCCGGCAGGGCCATGCCGGCGCTGCGCTCGCTGGTGCTGTCGGTGAAGTTCCTCGGCGTCGTCATCCTGGGCAACATCGTCGCCCTGCTGCTTCTGCTGGTGCCGGGCATCAACATCGCCGCCTTCTTCATCGTCAACGGCTACCTGCTAGGCCGCGAATTCTTCGAATTCGCCGCCATGCGCTTTCGCCCGGAAGACGAGGCGAGGGTGTTGCGCAGGAAATATGCTGGCACGGTGTTTCTGGCCGGACTGCTCATCGCCGCCTTCCTCGCCGTGCCGCTGCTCAACCTTTTGACGCCGCTCTTCGCCGCCGCCATGATGGTACACCTGCACAAGGCGATCGGCGCGCGGGAGAGCGCCAGGCGATAGGCCTTTCAACGCAGAAGAAAACCGCGCCCCAATTCGTCATCCGGCTCGACCGTGAACTCGGCTCGCCCCGAATAATAGGCGCGGCCGCCGACACGGGCGATGATGGCGTCATGCGGACCGGCCTTGGTCGTGCGCGCCACCGCGCCGGAGAAGCGCGAGCCGGCGATGCTTTCGAAGGTCCGCTCCTGACCAAGATCGATCTCGCCCCTGGCGCACATCGCCGCCAGCCGCGCGGTGACGCCGGAGCCGGTCGGCGAACGGTCGACCTCGGCATCGGCAAAGACGCAGACATTTTTTGTCGCCTCGCCGGAAAACGCATCGCCCCCCTCGGTCAGGATGGTGCCGTAAAGGAAAGCGAGATCGGCATGATCGGGATGCGATAGAGGGAACTCCGCTTTCAGCCGCTCCGTCAGCGCGGTCGCCGCATCGACGAAATCGCGCACCCGGCTGCGGCCGAATTCCAGCCCGAACTGATGACAATCGGCCAGCGCATAGAAGGCGCCGCCATAGGCGATGTCGAAGATAATCTTGCCGTATCCCGCCAAGTCGATTTGTTGGTCGCGGGCAAACAGGAAGGCCGGCACGCTCTCAAACGACACGGCGCCGGCCTTGCCGTCCCTGACGTCCACCGAAGCGACGACCAGGCCGCATGGCGCCTCGATGTTGACGGTCGTGATTGGCTCCTGTTTCGCCACCAGGCCTTGGTCGACAGCATAGCGGCCGAGCGCGATGATGGCGTGGCCGCACATTGTCGAATAGCCCTCATTGTGCATGAACAGCACGGCGAGGTCGGCGCCGGGCAGGTCGGGCTCCACCAGCAGCGCGCCATACATGTCGTAGTGGCCGCGCGGCTCGAAGATCAGCAGCTTGCGCAAATGGTCGAGATGGTCGCGCACATAGGCGCGCTTTTCCAGGATCGTGCCCTTGGGGATATCGGGATAGCCGCTGGTGATGATCCTGAGCGGCTCGCCGCCGGTGTGCATGTCGACGACGGTGAGCGTCATGCGCCAGGCCCCTCTTAGCCTGAGGACTTGGCAAACAGCGCCTGCAGCCTGCTGAACGGCATGGCGGCGCGGGTGAAGCCGAACGTGCCGTCCTGCTGGATCTCGCGCGCCGCTGTTTCCAGCATGCCGAAGGCGAAATTGGTCAGCCACGGCCCAAGCGAGATGCGCTTGACCCCGGCCATGGCGAGGTCGGCAATGGTGAAACCAGGCAGTGCCATGACATTGACCGGCCGGCTCACCGCCGAGCAGACTTTCCGGATCGTTTCGACATCACTGAGGCCAGGCGCATAGAGCACATCGGCGCCGGCCTTCTCGAAGGCCTGCAACCGCTTGATCGTGTCGTCGAGGTCCGGCTTGTCCCACAGGAAATTCTCGGCCCGGGCGGTGAAGACGAAATCGCGCTTGAGTGCGCGTGCGGCTTCAGCGGCTGCCGCGACGCGCTCGACGGCATGCGCAAAATCGTAGATCGGCTTGTCCGGATCGCCCGTATGGTCCTCGATCGAGCAGCCGGCGAGCCCTGCCGCTTCAGCGGCAAAAACCGTCTCGGCGGCACTGGTTGCGCTGTCGCCCTTGCCCTTCTCGAGATCGGCCGAGACAGGCAGGCTGGTTGCCGCCGTCAGCTCGCGGCAATGGTGGATCATCGCCTCGAATGTCACCGCGCCGTCGGGCAGGCCACGCGAAAAGGCAAAGCCAGCGCTGGTCGTCGCCAGCGCCTTGAAGCCGAAGGACGCCAGAAGCTTGGTCGTGCCGACGTCCCAGGGATTGGGCATCACGAAGGTCGAGGCGTGCAGGTCGCGAAAGATCTTGCCCTTGTCCATGGTGCTTCCCTTCAGATGCGGAGATGTCAGCTAGATTCTATCGTGCCGATTTGCGCCGGGCAAACGAATGCGGTTGGCTCAGAAGCGTTTGGCGTTCTCTCCTGCCAATTTGTCCAGCGCGTCGGAATCCTTAATGTAGTGCGACGTCTTCTTGTCCCAGTGATAGGTGACGGAAATCGCGTGAGATTCAGGCTCGGGCGACTGGTCGTCGCAGCTTTCACCGTTCGGCACGGTGGCGTCGGTGACCGTCACCTTGATCGCGGCATAAGGCTGCCCGTCAGCGATCGTTTGGAACGCTACATCTTGCGTGCGTCTGTAGGCACAGAGGTTTTCGTCGAACGTATAGATCATGTCGACCAGTTCGAACTTGTCGTCGCGCACCATGATCAGCGGCGTGATCACATAGCCCTGGCTTGAATTGAAGTGCGTGCTCATGGTGATCAGCACGTCGTCGTCCGCACTGAGCGAAAGCTTGCCGGGCTCGCGGAAATAGGTGCTGCGGTCGACGGCGACATTGACCGCGTCGAGCAGCTTGGGCTTGTCCGCAATGTCGTAGAGCGCCAGCACGGCATAGCCTTCGGCGCTGTCGGAAGAGTCGCCGAGGTCGTACAGCATCGCCAGCCGGTCCTTGCCGCCGGCTTTGACCGCAAGCACGCCGGCGTTGGAGAGGCCTGACGTTTCGGGTGGCGAGCCGCCGCTATCCGGGCCCTCGATGTGGCGCATCTCGATCGGCAATCCGCCCCGGTAAAAGCCGTTACTGTCCGCCGCGAGGTCGGGGATGACCATCCTGGCGAGATCAAGATAGGTCACATCCTTATGGCCGGGGACGGCGCTGCGGAACTCCGGGAAGCTTACGGCCTGCGCGCTCGCTGCCGTCCACAGCCATGGCAGCAACACTAAGGCGAGGATGAAGCGAAGCAGGTTGGTTGGCATGGGCGCCTCAGGGTGTCGGGCGCGCGGACCGTAGCACAGCCTTCCAAAGCGTCCAGCCTGGCAAACTGCCCGCATCAGTGGATCGGCACCAGCCTCGCCAGTGCGCGCATGTCATCGAACAGGACGCCGCCGGCGTCGGCCAGGCCATCGCGGTCGGAATAGGGATCGCCATGATAGGAATAGACGCGCATGCCGGCGGCAACGCCGGCCTGTGTCCCGGCGACGCTGTCCTCGATGACGATGCAGTCGGCCGGCGCAAAACCCATGGTCTTGGCCGCATGCAGGAACAGGTCCGGGAACGGCTTGCCGCGGCTGACCATGGTTGCGGAGAACATTGCATGCTCAAACAGTGGCAGCAGCCCGGTCTGGCCGAGCGTGATGTGCATCTTCGAGATGCGTGCCGACGTGGCGACGCAGTAGGCGATGCCGGCCGTGCGCACCACTTCGATGAAGTCGCTGATATAAGGGATCGCCTCGACGCCGTGCGAGAACAGATCGGGCAGACCGGCGTTCCAGCGGTCGACGAAATCGGCGCCGAGCCGGGCTTCGGTCGAAGCTTCGATCTCTTTCTGCACCGAGATCATGCTGCGGCCGGAGAAATGCTTGCGGCAATATTCGAATGTGGTGGGATAACCGGCGGCAGTCAGCCACTCGGCAAGCCGTCGGTTGGCAAGGTTCTCGGTGTCGACGAGAATCCCGTCGCAGTCGAAGATGACCAGTTTTGGTATGCTCATTCAGGCGGTGCCGGTCGATCCGAATCCGCCCGCGCCGCGCGCTGTGCCGCCGGCCAGGCTGCGCTCCTCGACCGTCGCCTGTGTCACCGTGGCAAAGACGATCTGGGCAATGCGCATGCCGCGCGTCACCGCGAAATCCTCGTCGCCAAGGTTGACCAGCAGTACCTTGACCTCGCCGCGATAATCGCTGTCGACCGTGCCCGGTGAATTGAGGACGGTCAGCCCGTGCTTGAAGGCAAGGCCGGAACGCGGCCGCACCTGGCCTTCCATCCCCTCGGGTATCTCAAGGATCAGCCCGGTTGGCACCAAGGCGCGCTTGCCCGGCAGGATCAGCAGCGGCCGGTCATCCGGGACCGCGGCGCGCAAATCCATGCCGGCGGCACCGGTGCTTTCGTAGGCGGGGAGGGGAAGTCCTTCACCATGCGGCAACCGAACGAAGCCGACAGTGGGACCAATGACGGAGGAGGTGTGGAGGGCTGCGCGCATAAAATCAATCCTATCGGCGCGAACCGCGATTCGGTCAACTCGCCCGCCACGCTATCAACGGCTTTCTTTGCGGCGTCACGATGACCTAGCGCAGTTCCACGGGCACGACCGTCGTCTCCTTGATCTCTTCCATCACGAAGGAGGCGGAGACGTCTGAAAGCGCCACCTTGGCGATCAGCCGCTGGTAGAGCCGGTCATAGGCCTTCACATCGGCGACGCGGGCGCGCAGCACATAGTCGAGATCGCCGGACATACGGTAGACCCCGGTGATTTCGGGAAAGCCGGTCACCGCCGCCCGGAATTTCTGCAGCCAGTCCGGATCGTGGTTGGAGGTGCGGATCAGGATGAACACCGAAAGCCCGAGCCCGAGCTTGTCGGCGTCGACCAACGCCACCCGGCCGGTGATGACGCCGTCCTCTTCCATCCGCTTGACCCGCCGCCAGCAGGCGTTGCGCGACAGAGATACTTTTTCCGAGAGCTGGTCGACCGACAGCGTGCCGTCGCGTTGCAGCTCGGCCAGCAATCTTCGGTCTATTTCATCGAATTCAAGCGCCATGTTGGGATGAATGTCCCGAACTACAGCGTTAGGCAAGGACAAATTGAGACCGATGAACCTTTTGCCCGTGGCATGATACCCAGCATCGGGGCTTATCCCGGCTGGAGGGATCACCATGACGACGCTGTTTTCGAAGCTTTTCACCTCGCACCCGGCCAAGGTCGGCGAAACCTATTTCAGCCACATGGCTTTTGCCGCCTGGTTCTCCTCGCGCCTCCTGATGGCTGCCGGAGCCGCGCTTGTTCACGCTTTCTTGCCATTTCTCTTCGAGACTACGGCAAGCCGAATCGTTCGCGAACTCTATGAGCGGACGCACAACAGAGGCTCACACGCGGTCAAGGAGCCCCAGGCTCTCTTGGATCGCGCCTAGAGCCGGATGATTTCAGGTCGAGTCGACCTGAAATCTGAATCCGTCTCTAAATCAGAGAGATAAAGCATGATGTCGTCCGAAAACCGCTTCACACTTTTCGGCATCATGCTTTAGGAACGGTCAAAAGCGATGTGCCGATGGGCGGCCTATCTTGGTGAAGCAGTCTTCCTCGAAGACATCGTCACCGCGCCCTGTCACTCGCTGATTGCCCAGAGCCATTGCGCGCAGGAAGCCAAGTCGCCGACCAATGGCGACGGCTTCGGTCTTGCCTGGTATGGCGAGCGGCCCGAGCCCGGCCTTTACCGCGACATCCTGCCGGCCTGGTCTGACCCCAATCTGAAAAGCCTGTGCCGGCAGATCAAATCCGGCCTGTTCCTCGCCCATGTCAGGGCATCGACCGGCGGCGCCACCAGCCGCATGAACTGCCATCCATTCATCTCCGGCAACTGGTCGTTCATGCACAACGGCCAGATCGGCGGCTTCGATAAAATCCGCCGCGCGCTGGAAAATTCGCTTTCCGATGCCGTCTTCGACCAGCGCGAAGGCACCACCGATTCCGAACTGTTTTTCCTGCTGATGATCGATGAGGATCTCACCAGTGACCCGCAAGGTGCCGTGTCGCGCGCCACCGCCCGCGTCATCGAGGCTTCACGCCGCGCGGGTCTGGTGCTGGCCTTGAAGCTCACAGCCGCCTTTTCCGATGGGCATGCGCTTTATGCCGTGCGCTACGCCAGCGACGCCCACGCACCGACGCTCTACACTTCGGTTCGCAATGGCGGCCGCTGCATCGTGTCGGAGCCCTTCGATCGCGAAGGCGGCGACTGGCAAGCCATTCCGCCGGCGAGTTTCGTCACCATTACAGGTGATGGCATGGCGATTCGGCCGTTTGTTCCGGCGTCGGCAAGGTTAGCGCTGGTCGTCTAAGCCAATCTAGGCCGCATTCCTTCGCGCCCCCCTCGACCGAACCGGCTAGCGCAATTCCGATCAAGCGCTACCTATCCTCGAATGCTGAACTTGGCTTCAAGCCGTCATAGCGGGACAGCAGCCGGAGCATTCGTCATGGACCTCGTCTTCTCCTCGACCACCGACTTTGCCGCCGCAATCGCTGCGCGAAAAATATCCGCCGTCGAAGCGCTTGACGCGCATTTGGCGCAGATCGACCGGCACAACGAAGCTGTCAACGCCGTCATAAATCTCGACCGTGAAGGGGCTCGTGAGCGCGCAAAAGAGGCCGACGCGGCATTGGCGCGCGGCGACGCGCTCGGTCCGTTGCATGGTGTGCCCTTCACCTTGAAGGACATGCACGAAACGGCAGGCATGAAGACCACCGTCGGCTTCCCGCCTTTCGCCGACTATGTGGCAAAAGCAGACAGCCCGGTCGTTGCCCGATTGAAGGCTGTCGGCGGCATTCTCACGGCCAAGACCAATGTCGCGACCATGCTGGGCGACTGGCAGTCGGACAATCCGCTGTTCGGCCGCACCAACAATCCGTGGAACCTCGACCGCACCGCCGGTGGCTCGAGCGGTGGCGCCGCGGCAGCGGTGGCGACGGGGATGACGCCGTTCGATGTCGGCACCGACATGCAGGATTCGATCCGCCTGCCTGCCGCCTTCTGCGGCGTCTATGGCCTGAAGCCGACCGAGCACCGTGTGTCGCTGGCCGGCGCGTTCCCCGACCCTGGCGGCACAGCACGCAGCGTGCGGCTGATCTCCTGCCTCGGCCCGCTGGCACGCTCCGTGGACGATCTGGCGCTGATCTACAAGATTATCGCCGGCCCCGATGGAGCCGACACCGACCTCGCGCCGGTGCCGGTCGAGGCCATGCTGGAGGTCAATCTCAAGTCGCTCCGCATCGCCGTCGCGCCATCCTTTGCCGGCTTTCCGGTGGCCAGCGAGATCAGCGTCGCCATCGACACTCTGGCAAAGCAGCTTCAGGCGGCAGGTGCGATCATCGAGCAGCCAAAATTGCCGAAGCTCGATCTGCTCGACGATCTGGAGCAGGGCGGTGCGCTGATCGGCATGATGCTGGAGGCCGCGCAGCCAGAACCGCCTGAACAGCCGACGCCGGTCTCCAGCTGGTTCGAGGCACTCGCCCGCCGCGACCGCTCCATCCTCGCTTGGGACAGGCTCTTCGAGACCTGCGATGCCTTGCTGTGCCCGGTCGCTATGATCACGGCCTTTCCGCATTGCGAACCCGGCACATCGATCAAGGTCGACGGCAAGGAGCAAAGCTACTGGATGCTGCCGGCCTATGGCGCGGTCTTCAATTACTCAGGCCATCCGGCCCTTTCGCTGCCTTGCGGGCAGGACCGTGACGGCCTGCCCATTGGCCTGCAGCTGGTTGGCGCGCGCTGGTCGGAAGCGCGGCTGCTCGGTATCGCCAGAGCAATCGAACCGCTCACCGGTGGCTTTCGCCGGCCGCCGGGCTATTGAGCGAAACGCTCCAGCCCGTAGGGCGCCAGCAGCGGGTCGCGCTCGCCATCGAGGATTTCGCGTGTGGCGAAAAGTCCAACCGCCGGCGCCAGCGTGATGCCCGAATGCATGACCGCGACGTAAAGGCCATCCATGCCCTCGGCGCGGCTGACGATCGGAAAGCCATCGGTCGGCGTCGGCCGGTAACCGACCGTGTGGAAATCAAGCTCCAGCCCGTCGGCGCCGTGCAAGGCTTCCTTCGCCGCCGCAAACAGTTCGCGCGCCGTGCCGTCAGGGTTGTCGCCAGGATCACCGCCCGCGAAATCCGAGCCGGCGATGATGCGACCCTCGGCGGTCTGGCGCATATGCAGCTTTTCGGCATGCACCAGCCCGTTGAGCAGCTTTTTGTATGGCCGCGAGTGCACAATCAGGCCAGGCGGCGTCTCGATCGGCAGTTTGATGCCGGCGGTGGCAGCAATGGCCGGGGCGCCGGTGCCAGCCGCGATCACCACCTCGTCGGCGGCAATCCGCCGGCCGGAAATCTCCACGCCGGAGACCTTGCCATTGGAATGCACCAAGGCCGTGACAGCTCCGGTGATGATTTTCGCCCCCTGCCGCTCCGCGTCCGCCAACAGCGCCTTGGTCGTCGCAACCGGCTCAGCCACGCCTTCCTCCGCGACGTAAACAGCAAATTCAGGCGGCTCGACCAGGTTGGGCTCGATTTGCGCCGCCCGCTTAGCGTCAACGCGTTCGATGCCGTAGCCCCATGAAGCGTGTTCGGCCGCATACGCTTCGAGCCGATCGCCCGGCAAGTCCCAACACAGTCCGCCGCACCAGGCGAGCGGCAGGCCGGGCAACTCGTTTGCCAGCCGTTTCCACTCGACCATGGCGCGGCTGCGCAGCCTGAAATACACTTCGGGGTTGCCCCAGCTGGCGTTGATCCAGGCAAAGGAATTGGGTGTGGCGACCCCGCCTGCGCCGCTCTCGGAAACGATGGTTACTCGTGCGCCGGCCTTTGTCAGATGCCAGGCGATCGAAGCGCCGATAATGCCCGCGCCGATGACGATGATTTGCTTCGCCACGCTATTCTCCATCCTGTTGCCGAGTTCTGCCACCTGCCATTTTGTGGTGGCTTTTGCCAATGCAAACTTGCGTGCTTGACATAAATACGTACGTACGTATTATTTCGCCATGGCTAGACAATCACTCCGCGAAAAACTCCTCGATGCAGGCTTCCAGACCCTCTGGAATTCCGGCTATGCCGCAGCCGGCGTGCGTGACATCGTTGCCGCGGCCGATGCTCGGCCGGGCTCCTTCACCAACCATTTTGCCTCCAAGGAGGAGTTCGCCGGCGAGGTGCTGGAACGGTATTTCGCCTATGTCAGCGGGCTGGTCGAAGCCGCCTTGGCGCGGGATGGCACGCCTCCCACAGGCAGGTTGCGACGCTACCTCGATGTCATCACTTCGAAGCTTGAGGCACATGACTGGGCGCGCGGCTGCATGATCGGCAATCTCAGCCTGGAGACGGCTGTTCACAGCGAGCCGCTCAGGCTGCGGCTGGTCGCTATTTTCGAACGCTGGCGCCAGCCCTTCACGGCCTGCATCGCCGAGGGTCAGGCAACCGGCGACATCACCAGCGCATTCGATCCTGAGGACCTCGCCGATTTCCTGCTGTCGTCCTGGCAGGGCGCCATGCTGCGCATGAAGGTCGAGCGCAGTCCGGAGCCGCTCGAGCGGTTCAAGAAAATCATCTTCAGCACAGTATTTGCAAAGGAGACGACCCCATGAGTCCGAAAACCGACCTGCCTCAAGCTGGCGTCGCCGCAGCGCGACGTTCGCAGATCGCGGTACTCGATTCGACCATGTCCTATGTCGAGGCTGGCGCATCCGTTCCTACCGTTCTGTTCCTGCACGGCAACCCGACCTCGTCCCACATCTGGCGTAACATCATCCCGCATGTCGCGCCTTTTGGCCGTTGCGTCGCGCCCGACCTGATCGGCTACGGTCAGTCCGGCAAGCCCGATATCGACTATCGCTTCTTCGATCACGTCCGCTATCTCGACGCCTTCCTTGAGGCGCTAGACATCAGGGATGTGGTGGTTGTCGCGCAGGACTGGGGCACGGCACTGGCCTTCCATCTCGCGGCACGGCGGCCGCAGCGCATTCTGGGGCTCGCCTTCATGGAGTTTATTCGGCCTTTCGAGCGCTGGGAGGATTTTCACCAGCGCCCGCAGGCCCGCGAGCTGTTCAAGGCGCTGCGCACGCCCGGTGTCGGCGAAAAACTGGTCCTGGACGACAATGTCTTCGTCGAAAAGGTGCTGCCGGCCTCGGTGTTGCGCACAATGAGCGACGAGGAGATGGCTGCCTACCGGGCGCCGTTCCCGACGCCGCAATCGCGCAAACCCGTGCTGCGTTTACCCAAGGAATTGCCGATCGAGGGCCAGCCCGCCGACGTTGCCGCCATCAGCGAGCACGACCATCGCGCGTTGCGGCTGTCCACTTACCCGAAACTCCTGTTTGCTGGCGATCCCGGCGCGCTGATCGCGCCGCAGGCTGCATGCGAATTCGCGGCCGGTTTGAAGAACTGCCGGTTCATCAATCTTGGACCCGGTGCCCACTATCTGCAGGAAGACCATGCCGACGCGATAGGCGCCGCCATTGCCGGCTGGCTTCCCGAGGTCGTTCGGGCGAGCCGCATGAGCGAGTTGGCCTGAAGTAATGCGGCGGCTCCTGAGCCGCCGCACCGGTCGACAGCCCGACACTGCGCTGCTAGAAGCCCGGCCTGTCACACGGAAATCCCAGAGAATGCCTGAAGCAATACAAGAGGAAGTGGCGCGCCGCCGCACTTTCGCGATCATCGCCCACCCCGACGCCGGCAAGACGACGCTCACCGAAAAGCTGCTGCTGTTCGGCGGCGCCATTCAGCTTGCCGGCGAGGTCAAGGCCAAGAAGGATCGCATTCAGACCCGGTCCGACTGGATGAAGATCGAGCGCGAGCGCGGCATTTCGGTCGTCACCTCGGTGATGACCTTCGAGTATGAGGACAATGTCTTCAACCTGCTCGACACGCCCGGCCACGAGGATTTCGCCGACGATACCTACCGCACGCTGTCGGCGGTGGACTCGGCGGTCATGGTCATCGACGCCGCCAAGGGCATCGAGCCGCGCACGCTGAAACTGTTCGAGGTCTGCCGGCTGCGTGACATCCCGATTATCACCTTCATCAACAAGATGGACCGCGAAAGCCGCGACCCGTTTGAGATTCTGGACGAGATCGAGCAGAAGCTGGCGCTGGACACGGCCCCCATTACCTGGCCGATCGGCCGCGGCAAGACGTTTGCCGGCACCTATCACCTGGCGCTGAACGCCGTGCGCAAGGGCGATGCGGAGAAAGAGCGCACGCCCGTCAACGGTCCCGATTCCAACCGCGTCGCCGGCCTTTTGCCGGAAAACGAGCGCGAAGCCTTCATCGAGGAACTGGAACTGGCGCGGGAGGCTTGCCGACCTCTCGATATTGACGCGTTCCGCGAAGGCCATCTGACGCCGGTCTATTTCGGCTCGGCGCTGCGCAATTATGGTGTGCGCGACCTCATCGAGGCGCTCGGCGCCTTCGGGCCGCCGCCGCGCGCGCAGGAGGCCGACACCCGCAAGGTCGAGGCGACCGAGGAGAAGATGACCTCCTTCGTCTTCAAGATCCAGGCCAACATGGACCCCAATCACCGCGACCGCATCGCTTTCGTGCGTGTCTGCTCCGGCAAGCTCGAGCGCGGCATGAAGGCCAAGCTGGTGCGCACCGGCAAGCCGATGAGCCTGTCGGCGCCGCAGTTCTTCTTTGCCCGCACCCGCGTCACCGCCGACGAGGCCTTTGCCGGCGATGTCGTCGGCATCCCCAACCACGGCACGCTGCGCATCGGCGACACGCTGACCGAGGGCGAGGAAATCCTGTTCCGTGGCGTGCCGAATTTCGCCCCGGAAATCCTGCGCCGCGTCCGCCTGGGCGACGCGATGAAGGCCAAGAAGCTCAAGGAAGCGCTGCATCAGATGGCCGAGGAAGGCGTCGTGCAGCTGTTTTCGCCTGAGGATGGGTCACCGGCTATCGTGGGTGTGGTCGGCGCCCTGCAGCTCGACGTTTTGAAGGAACGGCTGAATTTCGAATACACCCTGCCGGTCGAATTTGAGATGTCGCGCTTTTCCGTCTGCCGCTGGATATCGGCTGACGACAAGGCCGAGACGCTTCGTTTCATCGAGGCCCATCGCGGCGACATCGCCCGCGACCTCGACAACGACCCGGTGTTCCTGGCCCAGCACGCCTTCTCGCTGAACTACGAAGCCGAGCGCTGGAAGGCGATCCGCTTCGCGACGATCAAGGACTATCAGGTCCGCGACAAGGCGGCTTGAGCTCTTCCTTCTCCCCCTGTGGGAGAAGGTGTCGCCGAAGGCGACGGATGAGGGGTGTTCCAGCGGAGTGAGACGTCGGCGTTTCCTGGAGCACCCCTCATCCGTCTCGGCGCTGCGCGCCGATCCACCTTCCCCCACAAGGGGGGAAGGAAGAGGCGACCTCAACTCACCCCTTGGCCGCCGCTTCGATCTTCGCAATGTCGATCTTGCCCATCTGCATCATCGCCGACATCACCCGCCCGGCCTTGGCCCGGTCCGGATCCAGAAGCAGGCGCGGCAGTTGCTCCGGCACGACCTGCCAGGAGACGCCGAACTTGTCTTTCAGCCAGCTGCAGACGCCGGGTTCGCCGCCCTCGGTGAGCTTCTCCCAGAAATAGTCGACCTCTTCCTGGGTCTTGCAGTCGATCGACTGTGACATCGCCTCGTTGAACTTGAATTGCGGTCCGCCATTGAGCGCCTGGAACGGCACGCCGTCGAGCTCGAAGGTGGTCAACAGCACTTTGCCCGCATCGGCGTGGCCTTCGGGCCAACGCAGAACGCTCAGCACCTTCGAATTCTTGAAGATGGAGACGTAGAAATTCATCGCCTCTTCGGCCTGGCCGTCGAACCACAGGCAGGTGGTGATCTTTTGCATGTCGAGCTCCTCGGGATGTTTTGGTTGCGGTTACGGATGAAACGGCTGACTCTAGAAATGGTGCCATTCCCCTGCCGTTGACCAAAGGACGCGCGCCCAGCAGGCGATCCGACACTGGCCGCAATTTTTTTCGCAAACTCCGATTTTTACGAGAATCTGGCGCATTGCAAAAATGTGGCCAGACCATACTTGGCGGTCTATAAACCCTGCGATCCAAATTCAGCGCTGCCACGCTCCGCACTGGGCGCAGCCAGCCAGCTAAGGAAAGTTCATGCCCGCCTATCGTTCCCGCACCACCACCCATGGCCGCAACATGGCCGGCGCCCGCGGCCTGTGGCGCGCTACAGGCATGAAGGATTCGGATTTCGGCAAGCCGATCATTGCGGTGGTCAACTCCTTCACCCAGTTCGTGCCCGGCCATGTCCATCTGAAGGATCTCGGCCAGCTGGTGGCGCGCGAGATCGAGAAGGCCGGCGGCGTCGCCAAGGAATTTAACACCATCGCGGTCGATGACGGCATCGCCATGGGCCATGACGGCATGCTCTATTCGCTGCCGTCACGCGAGCTGATCGCCGATTCCGTCGAATACATGGTCAATGCGCACTGCGCCGACGCCATGGTCTGCATCTCCAATTGCGACAAGATCACGCCTGGCATGCTGATGGCCTCGCTGCGCCTCAATATCCCGACCGTCTTTGTGTCAGGCGGGCCGATGGAAGCCGGCAAGGTGGTGCTGGCCGGCAAGACCCTGGCGCTCGACCTCGTCGACGCCATGGTTGCGGCCGCCGACGACAAGATCTCCGACGAGGACGTCAAGGTCATCGAACGCTCCGCCTGCCCGACCTGCGGCTCATGCTCCGGCATGTTCACCGCCAATTCGATGAATTGTTTGACCGAGGCGCTCGGCCTGTCGCTGCCGGGCAACGGCTCGACGCTGGCGACCCACGCCGACCGCAAGCGCCTGTTCGTCGAGGCGGGCCATCTCATCGTCGATCTCGCCCAGCGCTATTATGAGCAGGATGACGAGACGGCATTGCCGCGCAGCATCGCCTCCAAGGGCGCCTTCGAAAACGCCATGACGCTCGACATCGCCATGGGCGGCTCGACCAACACCGTGCTGCACATCCTGGCCGCCGCGCATGAGGGCGAGGTCGACTTCACCATGGAGGACATCGACCGGCTGTCGCGCCGCGTTCCGGTACTCTGCAAGGTGGCGCCGGCCAAATCCGACGTGCATATGGAAGACGTCCACCGCGCCGGCGGCATCATGGCCATCCTCGGCCAACTCGACAATGCCGGGCTGCTCAACCGCGACCTGCCGACCGTGCATACGGCGAGCCTTGGCGAAGCGCTCGACCATTGGGATATTTCCCGCACGACAAGCCAGAATGTTCGCGACTTCTTCCTCGCCGCACCCGGTGGCGTGCCGACGCAGGTCGCCTTCAGCCAGGATCGCCGCTGGGACGAGCTCGATCTCGACCGCGAGAAAGGCGTCATCCGCTCGGCCGAGACGCCGTTCTCGAAAGACGGCGGCCTTGCGGTGCTGAAGGGCAATCTGGCGCTCGATGGCTGCATCGTGAAGACGGCCGGCGTCGACGAGTCGATCCTGAAATTCACCGGCCCGGCGCGGGTGTTCGAAAGCCAGGACGCTTCGGTCAAGGCGATCCTGTCCAACGAAATCAAGGCCGGCGACGTCGTCGTCATCCGCTATGAGGGACCGCGTGGCGGCCCCGGCATGCAGGAAATGCTCTATCCCACGAGCTATCTGAAGTCGAAGGGCCTCGGCAAAGCCTGCGCGCTGGTCACCGACGGCCGCTTCTCCGGCGGCACGTCAGGCCTGTCGATCGGCCATGCCTCGCCGGAAGCTGCGGAGGGCGGCACGATCGGGCTGGTTCAGGAAGGCGATACGATCGAGATCGACATTCCCAACCGCACTATCCATCTGGCGGTCAGCGAGGCAGAACTGGCCGCGCGGCGCACTGCCATGGAGGCCAAGGGCGCCCTGGCCTGGAAGCCCGAGGAAAAGCGCAAGCGCAAGGTGACGACCGCACTGCGCGCCTACGCCGCCTTCGCCACCAGCGCCGACAAGGGCGCGGTGCGGCACGTTCCGGAGTGAGGTTAGCGCCAGCCCCCTCATCCGGCCGCTTTGCGGCCACCTTCTCCCCGCTGGGGAGAAGAGGCTCGCGCCGGCGTTGACGGTCACTTCTCCCCTCGGGGAGAAGGTGGCCCGAAGGGCCGGATGAGGGGGCATGGCTCCGACATCCGGAAATCCTCACGGCATCAGCTGATACTCATAAAGCTTCTGGTACAGCCCGCCCTGGTTGAGCAGCGTGCGATGCGCGCCGCTTTCCACCACCTTGCCGGCTTCCAGCACCACGATCGTGTCGGCCTGGTGCACGGTCGACAGGCGGTGGGCGATGACGATGGTCGTGCGCCCGACCGTCAGTTGCTGCAGCGCATCGCGGAACAGCGCCTCGGATTCGGCGTCGAGCGCACTGGTCGCTTCGTCGAGCAGCAGGATCTCCGCATTGCGCAGCATGGCGCGCGCGATCGAGATGCGCTGGCGCTGGCCGCCTGACAGCAGCGCGCCGTTTTCGCCCACATCCGTGTCATAGCCCTTGGCCATGGCGCTGATGAAATCATGCGCGTTGGCGGCCTTGGCGGCGGCGATCACCTCTTCGTCGGTCGCGTCCTGGCGGCCGAGGCGGATGTTGTGCATCACCGCGCCGGCAAACAGGAACGTGTCCTGGCTGACATAGGCGATCTTCTCCCGGACCGAGGCGAGCGTGGCGTCGGAGATGTCCTGGCCATCGAACATCACCCTGCCGATCTGTGGGTCGTACATGCGCATGATCAGGTTGAGGATGGTCGACTTGCCGCTGCCTGAGGGCCCTACAAGGGCCGTCATCTGGCCGGCGGCAAGCGTCAGGTCCAGTCCCTCGAACACTGGCTGGCTTTCGGGGTAGGCGAAGCTCACATTGTCGAAACGGATCTCGCCAGGCCCCGTCTGCAGCGGCTTTGCATCGGGCTTCTCGGCCAGCGTCAGCGGCCTGTCGGCAAGCTGGAACATCATGCGCACGCCGACAATGCCGGTTTCCAGCGAGATGCGTACGCGCGCCAGGCGCTTGGCCGGCTCGTAGGCCAAGAGCAGCGCTGCGATAAAGGCCATGATGTTGCCCGGCATCTGACCTCCACCCAGAACCAGGAAGCCGCTGACCAGGACGGAGCCGGAAATTGCCAGCCCGGCAAGCGTTTCCATTACCGGGCTGGTGGCGGCTTCCAGCGTCGCGATGTTGTTGGCGCGGGTCTCCACGTCCGACACGGCCTTGTACATGCGCTTGCGCATCGCGCCTTCGAGGCCGAAGGATTTCACCACGCGCACGCCCACCGCCGTTTCCTGCATCACCTGCACGATCTGGCCGAGCGAGCGGAATTCCTGCGCGGCAATCTTGCGCACGCGCTTCAGGATGTGGTTGACGCCGTAAATGGCTATGGGGCCGATGACGAAGCAGATCAGGGACAGCGCCGGCTGCTGCCAGACCATCACCCCTACCAGCACAATCATCGTCACCAGATCGCGCACATAGGATGTGACGACGAGGTCGAGCACGTTGCGCGCCGCCTGCGCGTTGTTGGTCATGCGGGTGATCAGCTCCGACGACGAGGTCGAATGGTAGAACTCTATGCCTTGCGCCAGGATGCGGTCGTAGATCTTGCGTTGCCGGTCGGCGATGATGCTGTTGCCGACGCGGCTCATAAAGTAGGCCTGCACGAAGTTGGCGATGCCCTTGAAGACGAAGATCGCGGCGACCCCTCCGGCAATTAGGTTGACGCGGTCGAGCCTCTTGTAGATCACGAACTCATTGGTGATCTCGCGAAGAATCCAGGCGCTGGCGCCGGTCATGGCGGCCACCACCAGCATCGACGCGATCGCGGCGGCATAGCCAAACTTGTGCTCTTGGAAGGATTCCTTCACCAGCCTCGCGATGAGGCGCTGGTTTTCCGTCGAACGGAAGAAGCGAAACAATGGTTGATCCCATGCCTGACTGAGACGAATTTCGGATTCGCCACGGGGGCGACTGGCGGCTTATAGAGCGAGTTGCCGCCGGATGGAACCTTTGGAAAAAGAGGGGTGCCCATCGCGCGACGATAGGGCGCTCAATCTGCAGGGAGATGACGACAGATGGATTTCGACCTTGTTGTGCGCGGCGGAACGCTGCCTGATGGCACTATCGCCGATCTCGGCATTGTCGGCGAGACGATCGTCGCCATCGAGCCAAAGTTGAAGGTCAGCGCCGGCACGGCGATCGACGCCCACGGCAATCTGATCTCGCCGCCCTTCGTCGACCCGCATTTCCACATGGATGCGACGCTGTCCTACGGCATTCCGCGCATCAACGCCTCGGGCACGCTGCTCGAAGGCATTTCGCTGTGGGGCGAGCTGAAGCCGCTGCTGACGCATGATGCCGTGCGTGAGCGGGCGCTCGCCTATTGCGACTGGGCGGTCTCGATGGGGCTGCTCGCCATCCGTACCCATGTCGATGTCTGCGACGACCGGCTGCTCGCGGTCGAGGCGCTGCTCGACGTCAAAAAGATTGTCGCGCCCTATATCGACCTGCAACTGGTCGCTTTCCCGCAGGACGGCTTCTACCGCTCGCCGACGGCGCGGCAGAATACGCTGCGCGCGCTCGACATGGGTGTCGAAATCGTCGGCGGCATCCCGCATTTCGAACGCACCATGGCCGACGGCACGCGCTCGGTGACCGAACTTTGCGAAATTGCGGCAAAGCGCGGGCTGATGGTCGACCTGCATTGCGACGAGACCGACGATCCGCTGTCGCGCCATATCGAGCAGCTTGCCTATGAGACGCAGCGCCTCGGCCTGCAGGGCAGAGTGGCCGGCTCGCACCTCACCTCCATGCATTCGATGGACAATTATTACGTCTCCAAGCTCCTGCCGCTGATCGCCGAGGCCGGTGTGTCGGCGATCCCCAATCCGCTGATCAACATCATGCTGCAGGGCCGCCACGATACGTTTCCCAAGCGCCGTGGCCTGACCCGGGTGAAAGAGATGCTGGCGCTCGGCATCCGTGTCGGCTGGGGCCAGGATTGCGTTCTCGACCCCTGGTATTCGCTGGGCACCGCCGACATGCTCGACGTAGCCTTCATGGGCCTGCACGTCGCGCAAATGTCGAGCCCGGCCGACATGGCACGCTGCTTCGACATGGTCACCAACGTCAACGCCGCCATCATGGGCCTCGATCATCTCGGCCTTGCCGTGGGCAAGCGCGCCAGCTTCGTCATCCTCGACGCCGGCAACCCGATAGAGGCCTTGCGCCTGCGCGCCGAACGGCTCTGCGTCGTTGCCAGGGGCAAGGTGGTGGCCGAGCGCACGAAGCAGGAGACGCGGCTGTCGATCGCCGGGCGACCGGGCCAGGTGAACCGCCGGCATAATGCCGCAAGTGCGTCGGCGTCATAGGCAATCAGGCCGGCCCAACAGGCCATTGCATCTGCTTCACCAAGAAGAACGATGCCTTCGCCGAGTGCCTGCAGCGCATCGATCTAGATCGGCCCGCCGAACTCAGAAGGGCTTCGGTTTTCGATCCTGGGACAGGCCGATCATCTATCGCCCGATCATTATCCGCCCGCGGCCCCGATAGCCCGGCTTTCGCGGCAAGGTTGCGGATAGCCAGGAAAGGCATAGAGACAGCCGATTTCCGCGGCTGGTCTTACCGATTTGCCTCGTCAAAGCGGCGACTTGGAGCTAGGGAGCCGCATGGCCCAGTCGCTCGCTCGCAACTTTACGATCAGGAACGTGCTTCTGGCCGGCATTCTCTTGATGCTGGCCGGCGACTTCATGTTTGCGCTGAACGATGCGATGGGCAAATGGCTGGTCGCCTCTTTCTCGGTTGGCCAGGTGGTGTTTATCCGCTCGATCGGCGCGTTCATCGTGCTTGGCCCGATGATCGCCAACCAGGGCACTGCGAAGCTGTTCCAGATGGAGCGGCCTGTCCTCCAGTCTCTGCGCGTGGTTGCGACAACGGTCGATACCGCTCTGTTCTATGCCGCCGTTGTCTATCTGCCGCTTGCCGACGTGATGAGTTTCTACATGGCCGGGCCGATCTATGTGGCGGCGCTGTCGCATTTCCTGCTCGGCGAAAAGGTCGGATGGCGCCGCTGGGCTGCCATCCTGGTCGGCTTCTGCGGCGTGCTGATCATACTGAAGCCGTCCTCGGCGGCGTTTTCGCTCTCCTCGATGTTCGCGCTGGTCGGCAGCATTGCCTTCGCTTTCGCCATCATTCTCAGCCGCCGCCTGCGCGGCACCAGCGACACCACACTGGTCACCTGGCAGACGATCGGCACTCTGCTTGTCGGCGCCGTGATGACCATCGGTGCCTGGCGCACGCCCTCGGCGCTCGATTTCGGCGCCATGCTCCTGCTCGGCATCGTCTCCTGCAGCGCCCATCTGATGATTACCAGGGCGCTGAAGCTGGCGCCTGCCTCGACGCTGGCGCCGCTGCACTACAGCCTGCTTTTGTGGGCGGTGATCTTCGGCCTGGCTTTCTTCGGCGACGTGCCGGGCCCGCGCATCCTGATCGGCTCGGCCATCGTCGTCCTCGCCGGCTTGTTCATCTTCCACCGCCAGAAGGTGGTGGAGACCGTGGTGCCGCCGGAGAACGTGCCGAAGGGCGTGAACTGAAGCGACAAGCGTAAAGCGCGTCGAACGGTGCCGTTTTGAAGCGACACGCTTTAGCATTTGGTAATAATACGATTATCGCCCAGAATCACGGAAGTGTTCTGTCAAAAATTTTCGGTATTTACATCGATATCTTGCGGAGTAGATTTCCTGCCGGGCGCAATCCCGGATTGATTCTTGGCGGGAATAGGCCAAGACCAATATCTCCGGGGAAACTGTGATTGGGGGGATAATGGGTAGCTTTTCAATATGGCATTGGCTGATCGTTTTGGTCCTTATCGGCCTGCCATTGATATTTGTTTTAAGAGCCCCGCCAGCTGGTAGCAATCGTTTCGGAGACATACCGCCTCCTGTGAGTTTTACGGAGGCTATTTCAAGCTTTTTCCAGAACTATGCGAATTTTTCGGGCAGAGCCAGCCGCTCGGAGTTCTGGTATTCCTACCTCTTCATTTTCATAGTCGGCATCGTTGTGGTCATAGTCGATGCCGTGTTGAACAATGAAATTGTCTCATCAATTTGGAATCTTGCCATCCTTGTGCCGACACTCGCCATGACCACACGCCGGCTGCACGACATCAACAGAAGGGGATGGCATCAGCTCCTTGCGGGCTTATTCCCCATCGGCACCATCGCGCTGATCATCTGGTACTGCAAAAAGTCCGACGATACAGTGACGATGGGTGAAATAGAGCGGGTCTTCAAATAGAGGCCGACGTCTAGCCCGCGCGCACAGCTGCAAGATGGCGTGAAAACTCAGGCGTCTCCATCAGCGCCTTGCAGCGGGCGAAACGGCCGTCGGCATAGGCACGGAAATCCTCGACCGGATTGTTGTTGGCAAGCTGGATCAACCCCCACAGGGTCCACAACAGGTCGCACATCGCCTTGTAGATGACGACGCGGCCGCGTTCGGCCGGCTTTGCCTCACCACCGAAATAGGCGCGCATCATCTCTTCCTCTTGCGCTGCATCGAACCTGCCTTCGACAGAGAGGTCGCCGAGATCCCAGAGCGGATCGTTCATCCCCGAATATTCCCAGTCGACGATCCACATCCGCTCGCCCGTATCGAGAAAATTCTCGCACAGCGGGTCGCAATGGCAAGCCGCAAGCGGCAGCGTGTGAGCGGCAAGGGCAGCACGCACGGTTTCGGATTCGCGCACGACGTCGTGGTAGCCGGGAGGCAAGGCCACGTCCTTGGTCGACAAGACCTTGAGGTAGTCGTCGATCATCGCAAACAGCTCGAAGCGGAACGGAAACACTGCGCCGGACGCGTGCAGCTTGCGAAAGGCTTCGCCTGCGCGGGCCGGGCTACCGGCGCGCAGCTTGAACTTCTCCGGCGACATCGTCTCGGCGCCAGCAACGAAGCGGCTCGCCATCACGCCCGTCTTGGGGTCGACATGCAGCACCTCGGGACTGACGCCGGCTTTGGCCGCCTCACGCGCCGCCACCGCTTCATTGGCGCGGTTGATGTACTCGTCGGTGCCTTTGCCGGGGATACGCAGGCAGATATCGCCGGCCCGGAAGACGAGATTGGTCATCCCGCCCAGCCGCTCCAGCGGTCCGTCATAGCCGGCCAGTGCCGGAATCGCCGCAAGTGTTGCGCGTACCTCGTCCATCCCCATGCCTGTTGCCCCTGGCGTGTTATTTCTTTCGATAACGGTTCCACAGTTTTCGCCGTTTGGCTATCATCGGTTCGAGGGTGAGCATCGAGCTGGCGGAGAAACAGCGATGGCGGGAAACAAGGATCATGGCGGGCTCGGCGCCGCCTATGCGGCGCAACGGCCCGAGGACGTGGCCGCGATCTATGACAACTGGTCGGAAACCTACGATGCCGACATGTCGGCCGCCGGCTACCGCCACCCAACGATCTGCCTGGCGCTGCTCGCCCGCCATTTGCCGCGCGGCGCCGCCCCGCTGCTCGATGCCGGCGCAGGCACCGGGCTGATCGGCGAATGGCTGGCCATTACCGGCTATCCCCAGGTCGAGGCGCTCGATATTTCGCAGGGCATGCTGGCCCAGGCGGCGGCAAAGGGCGTCTATTCGGCGCTGCATTGCCTGGCGCTCGGCGGCCCGCTGCCCTTTGCCGACAATGCCTATGCCGGCATCGTTTCGGCCGGCGTCTTCACCTCCGGCCATGTCGGCGCCGAGGGGCTGGACGAACTGATCCGCATCTGCCGGCCGGGCGGCGTCATCGTGCTGACGGTCAAGAACACGCTGTGGAACGCCGGCTTTGCCGATCGCATCGCAGCACTGGAGGCCGAGGGCAGCGTGGTCCGCGCCGAGGAGACGGCGCCTTATGTCTCGATGCCGGGCGAAGCTGACACCGTGCCCAGCCGGGGTCTTGTCCTGCGGGTGAATTGATTCTGGCTCGGCCTATGCCTTGATCTTGCTCATCGCCGGGTCGTACATCGGCTCGAGATGGATCTTGGCCGGCGTCCGCTCCATCGCCACCACCAGCTCATAGTCGCCTGAGCTGAGGAAGTCGTCGCTGACGCCGTCGGCATTGCGCACATAGCCATAGCCGATGTTCTTAGCCAGCGTGTAGCCATAACCGCCGCTGGTGAGGTAACCGACCGGTTCGCCATTGCGCAAAATCGTCTCGCGCCCGACCAGCACGACATCGGGATCGTCGGCGGTGAAGCCGGCAAAGCGCTTCTTCAACGCCGCGCCACTGATCTTTTCGAGCGCCCGGCGGCCGACGAAATCGGTGTTTTTCCTCAGCTTCACCGCCCAGCCGAGGCCGGCCTCCTGCGGCGTGTCGTTGGGCGTGATGTCGGAACCCCAGGCGCGATAGCCCTTCTCCAACCGCAGCGATTCCAGCGCCCGGTAGCCGATCGGGCGGATGCCGTGCGGCTCGCCCGCCGCCATCAGCGCATCGAAGATTTCGCCGGTGGCGGCGATCGGCACATGCAGCTCCCAGCCAAGCTCGCCGACATAGGTGACTCGCAGCGCCCTTACCGTGTGGCCGGCAATGGCGATCTCTCTGATATGACCGAACGGGAAGGCGGCATTCGAGACATCCGCCTCGGTGACCGCCGCAAGCACGTCGCGGGCGCGCGGCCCCATCAACGACAGCGTGCCGAAATCCTCGGTGACATCTTTCAACGTCACGTCGAGTCCCTTGCCGACATGGTCGCCGATCCAGGAAAGGTCGTGCGTGCGGAAGCCGGTGCCGGTGACGATGTAGAATTTGTCCTCGGCGAGCCTGGCCACCGTCAAGTCGGCCTCGATACCGCCGCGCGTGTTGAGAAGCTGCGTATAGGTCAGCCGCCCCACCGGCTTGGCGACGTCGTTGGCACAGATCCAGTCCAGCGCCTTTTGTGCGTCCGCACCCGTCATCTCGTATTTGGCGAAGGAGGACTGATCGAAAATACCGACCTTTTCGCGCACATGCCGGTGCTCATCACCGACGGGCGCGAACCAGTTCTGACGGCCCATCGAATAGATGTCTCCAGGCTCGGTGCCCTCGGGCGCGAACCAGTTCGGACGCTCCCAGCCGAGTTTGGAGCCGAACACGGCGCGATGCTGCTTCAACCGCTCATAGAGCGGCGAGACGATGCGTGGCCGTCCCGATAGGTACTCCTCATGCGGAAAGCCGATCGTGTAGTGCTTGCCATAGGCTTCCAGCGTCCGGTCGCTGACCCATTGCCGGTCGCTGTGCAAGCCGGAAAAGCGCCTGATGTCGACCACCCAGAGGTCGAGCGGCGCCTCGCCGTCGACCACCCATTGCGCCAGCACCCAGCCGGCACCGCCACCCGACGCAATACCGAAGGCGTTGAAGCCGGCGCCGACGAACATGTTGGCGCATTCGGGCGCGACGCCGAGGATGAAATTGCCATCCGGCGTAAAACTTTCCGGTCCGTTGATCATCTGCTTGACGCCGGCCCGCTCCAGCGCCGGCACGCGCGCGATCGCCTGGCTCATATGCTGTTCGAAGTGATCGTAATCGTCGTCGAACAGGCGGAATTCCCACTCGTCAGGCACATCGCCGCCGGGCAGGCCGGTCGCCCAGGCCTGCGGGTTCGGCTCATAGCCACCCATCACCAGGCCGCCAACCTCTTCCTTGAAATAGGTTCGTCGGTCGGGGTCGCGGATGGTCGGCGCGTCGGTCGCCAGGCCGTCGATCTTCTCGGTGATGATGTACTGGTGCTTGACCGGCTGCAGCGGCACGGAAATGCCGGCCATCGCGCCGACCTGGCGCGCCCATTGCCCGGCGCAGTTCACCACCTTGTCGCAGGCGATGTCGCCCTTGTTGGTCTTCACAGCGGTGATGCGCCCTTCCTTCATGTCGAAGCCGGTGACGCGGACATCCTCGAACAGCTTCGCGCCATGCATGCGCGCGCCCTTGGCCAGCGACTGCGTGATGTCGGAGGGGCTGGCCTGGCCGTCGGTCGGCAGCCAACTCGCGCCGACGAGGTCGCTGGTCTCCAGCAGCGGCCACATCTTTTTCACCTCAGCCGGTGACAGCAACTGCATGTCCATGCCGAAGCTTTTTGCTGTCGTCGCCAGCCTTTTGTATTCGGTCCAGCGGTCGGCGTTGGTGGCAAGCCTGAGGCACCCGGTCATCTTCCAGCCGGTGGCGAGCCCGGTCTCGGCCTCCAGCCCCTTGTATAGCTCGACCGAATATTTGAGCACCCGGGTGATCGAGGCCGACGAGCGCAGCTGTCCGACCAGCCCGGCCGCATGCCAGGTCGAGCCGGAGGTCAGCTTGCCCTGCTCCAGCAGCACGACATCGGCCTTGTGGTCGCGCGCCAGATGATAGGCCGTCGAACAGCCGATAATGCCACCGCCGATGACGACGATGCCGGCTTGCGTTGGCAAGGTCATGGCCGTGTTCCGTATTTCGTGCGGTAATTGTCCAGCGCTGCGTCTAGCCGCGTCAGGTTCTCTTCGGTATAGGCGACGTAGTCGATGCCCGGCGCATCGAGATAAAGCTCGGAAACCATGCTCCACATCGCCTCGCGCAACAGTGATGCGCATTGCATGGCCGCATGAGAACGACGGATCGCCTCATCCGGCTCGCGCATGAAATAGGCGGTGAGGAAGGCGAAGGACTCGGCGTCGCTCATCTCGGCATTGGAGGCAACGCCGGCAAGATCGAACATCGCGGTGTTGAAGCCGGCATATTCGAAGTCGATCAGCCATAGCCTGTCACCGTCGTCAAGAATATTTGCCGGCAAAAGATCGTTATGGCCGAACACGATCGGCAGCAGTTTCTGCGCCCGCTCCAACTCGTCGGCCAGCGCCAAAAGCCGTGGCAGTTCGTCGCGCTTGCGGCTGCCGCCTTCGCTCAGTGTGCGCGCATAGTCGCGGATGACATGGAAGACCCAGAACATGAAGCCGGCGCCGGAGATGTGATTGGGCATCTCGCGATGGAACCCGCGCATCAGCGCGGCCACCCGGCCGATATTGGCGCGCACGTCTTCGGCGACATAGGTTTTTGCGCCGAGGTATTCCGTGACCATGATGCCAGGTTCAGAATATCGAACCGCCGGCGCGAAGCCCGCTTCATGCGCAGCCCGCGATGTCATCACCTCGCGGTCGCGAAAGACGTGGTGGAACGGATAGTCCTGGCCGATACGCACGACGTGCCGCCCGGCCGCGTCCTTGACCAGGTAGTTTGCGTTGCTGAGGCCGCCCGGCAGCGGTGCAATGTCGACGCTGCCGTTCCAGCAGGGCAGGGCCCGGATGCGATCTTCAGCAGTCACGGGCCACCCCTGATTTGGCGGAGCTTCGACAAGGCGGCGTGCCGCGCAAAGAGGGTTGGGGGAACGCAAAAATCTCGTCGGTGCAGGACACCGGGACTCTCCCGTCCTGCGCCGCACCGACGAGCCCCTTTGGCCAGGTTTTGATACCCGGTCTCCGCCCCCGCGGATTTGAAAAGCCTTTGTGCCAGATCAATCCCAGACGGTCTGGCCAGACGGTCCGGTCCGTGAATTGCGGCTCTGCCATCACCCTCCCGTGGCAGTTCCGAAGCCTGTCACGCGATCAATGTCACGCCAGTCCCGCCCGGGTGTCAATCAAATGTTGTGACTTTTTTTGGGTGTTTTGCCCGAAACCGCCTGCAATTCCTTTAAAAACGTCTGTATTGCCCTAAAACCGGGCAGATCGCAGAATTCGAGAGGCCACATGATCCATTCGAAACGGCATGGCGAAATCCTCCGTCTCCTGAAGGAAGAGGGTACCGTCACCATCGCCAGCCTGGCGGACCGGCTGGGGGTCTCGCTTGAAACCGTGCGCCGTGATGTCAAGCCGCTGACCGGCAATGGCTCGGTGCTGAAGATGCATGGCGCCATCGGCCTGCCGTCGATGGCCGGCGAGGCGCCGTTCGAACGGCGCATGCGCGACAATGCCGAGGCCAAGCGGCTGATTGCCCGCATGGTCGCCGCCACTATCCGGGACGGCGAGTCGGTGATGCTGGACACCGGCACAACGACCTCGTTCCTGGCCCGCGAGCTGCTTGGCCACCGACGACTGACGGTGGTCACCAACTCGTCCGACATCGCCCGCACGCTGGCCACGGTCAACGGCAACAAGGTCTATATGGCAGGCGGCGAGCTGCGCAGCGATTCCGGCGCAGCCTTCGGCGCCTCGGCGATCGACTTCGTCAGCCGCTTCTCGGTCAGCCACGCGGTGATTTCGATCGGCGCGGTGGACGCTGCCGCAGGGCTGGCGGACTATGATCTGGAGGAGGCGGAATTCGCCCGCATGGTGCTGTCGCGCGGCCAGCGCTCGCTGGTCATCACCGACCACACCAAATTCGGCCGCCAGGGTCTGGTCCAGGTCTGCGGCTTCGACGGTTTTTCCGAACTCGCCACAGACCAGCCGCCGCCGCGCGACATTGCCGCTGCCCTGGCGGAGGCTGGTGCACGCCTTAGCATCGCAGCCGCTTAGCGAATTCTGATCCCCCGAGCACCGGAGAGCGGAGCGCGTTTCCCGACAAATCTTTCGCTCAAGCCTGCGCTTCGCAATGTTCATGCGACCTGGAAGCGACCCGGCTTGGCCGCACCTTCCGCAACTTCCCGCCGGCGACGGTGTATAAGGTGTCCAGGATCAAGAACCTCAAAACCTATGACTGGCGTTTCTCATGACCGATCCGCTGTCGGCGATCCTGGGCCTCGGGCTGCTCGGCGTCGCCTGCCTCGCTTTAACCGAAAAGATTCTGCCGCTGCCGCCCTCGCATGTGCTGCTGCTGTTCCTCGGCATGACGGCAGCCCCTGATCTATCGAGGCTGACGGTCCTGCTCCTGGTGACGACGCTGTCGGCCATCACAGGCTGCCTTGTCTGGTATGCGGTGGGACGGCGGATTGGATTGGATCGCGCTGACAGGCTGGTCGAGCGTTTCGGCAAATATGTCTGCCTGCGCTATGCGACCTACTCCAGGCTCGGCGAGGCCTATCGCCGCCATCATGTGCGGGTCTCCTTGCTGGCGCAGTTCATTCCGACGGTTCGCAACTACCTGCCGATCGCTGCCGGCGCGCTTCGCCTGCCGCTCTTGCCCTTCGCGGCGACGACGCTCCTCGGCGCCACTTTGTGGAGCACCGGCTTTCTCATCACCGGCTACCTCATGCGGGGCAGCGGCAGGGATTCCTATGCCATCGGCTTTCGCATCATCGTCATCGTGGTGGCGCTGGAAGCGACCTTCATGCTTGCCTTGCGTTATGGCCCGGCGTGGCGGCGGCGCATCAGGCTGTTGTTCGGCTGAGCGCACCGCGCCAGATATCCTGCCAGGGATAAGCCCGGCGCCGGCTTTCCTTCCCTGCTGCGCCGGTGTTTAGTCCGGCCATGGCCTTCACCATCCGCCAGTTGCAGTTCTTCATTGCCGTCGCCGAGCAGGGCACGGTGTCAGGCGCGGCACAAAACCTATCCATCTCGCAATCCTCGGTCACCGAAGCGATCAAGGAGCTGGAAAGCGATCTCGGCGTCGAACTGTTCGAGCGCCATCCGCGCGGCCTCAACATCACCCACAAAGGCCACCAGTTCTTGCGCCATGCCACCAAGATCCTGGCCGATGTTTCCGATGCGCGCCGGGCTTTCTCCGACGAACAGGTGGTGGCGGGCGGACGCCTGCAGCTCGGCGTCACCTCCCTGGTCGCCGGCTATGTGCTGTCCGACCTTCTGGCGCGCTATCGCCGCGCCTATCCCGGCGTCGATGTCTCGGCCATTGAAGACAATGGTGACTATCTCGAGCACCTCCTGATCGGCGGCAAGCTCGATATCGCCGTCATGGTCACCTCCAATTTGCGCGACCGCACGGCGCTGCAGTCGGAAATCCTCGAAGTCTCGGCCTACCGGCTGTGGGTGCCGCTCAGCCACAAGCTGGCCAGCGCCGACATTATCGGCATTGGCGATATTGCCGGCGAACCGCTGATCATGCTCACTGTCGACGAGATCGAGGAAAGCACCGGCAAGCTTCTGGCGGCGATCGGCGCCAAGCCGCATGTCGCCTTCCGCACCCGCTCCGTGGAAGCTGTGCGCAGCCTCGTCGCCACCGGCGCCGGCGTGGCGCTGCTGCCCGACCTCGTCTATCGGCCATGGTCGCTGGAAGGCGACCGCATAGAATCGCGTGATATTTCAGGCACTTTGCCGGTCGTCCAGGTCGGCATGGTCTGGCGCCGCGGCTCCGGCCTGCCGCAGGCGGCGCGCGACTTCATCGGCCTTGCCCAATCGCAGCGGACGGTACGCCAGCAGCGTTGATCGGATGTGCAGCTATCTATCGGAAAAACCGATATCGTGTTTCTGATAAATCAATTTGCGAAACCGGAATTTTCCAAGCACTTTTCATTTCAGGGACCGAACCGCCGCTAGAGCGGTAAGTGTCCATCGGACGAACTGACACTTTTCAGCCTGCGGCTGACCGCAGCGAAGACCGGCTTCGCAGTCAGGCGCCAAAATGGGAGATTGACGATGAATTCATTTCTGAAGACGTGCACGGCTTTGACGGTCGCGCTGACCTTTTCCGGTCAGGCCGTCGCCCAGGTCAAGGAGCTTGGCAAGGGCGAAGGCGAGGTCAGCATCGTTGCCTGGCCCGGCTATATCGAGCGCGGCGAAACCGACAAGGGCTATGACTGGGTGACCTCCTTCGAGAAGGAGAGCGGCTGCAAGGTCAACGTCAAGACCGCCAACACGTCCGACGAGATGGTCTCGCTGATGAATGAGGGCGGCTTCGATCTGGTCACCGCTTCGGGTGACGCCTCGCTGCGCCTCGTCGCCGGCAAGCGCGTGCAGCCGATCAACACCGATCTCATCCCGAGCTGGAAGAGCGTCGACGACCGGCTGAAGGATGCGCCCTGGTTCACCGTCGACAAGGTGCATTACGGCGTTCCCTATCAGTGGGGCCCGAACGTCCTGATGTACAACACCGATGTCTTCAAGGAAGCGCCCAAGAGCTGGAACGTCGTCTTCGAGGAAATGAACCTGCCTGACGGCAAGTCGAACAAGGGCCGCGTCCAGGCCTATGACGGCCCGATCCACATTGCCGATGCCGCCAACTATCTGATGTTCCACAAGCCGGAACTCGGCATCAAGGATCCCTACGAACTGAACGAAGACCAGTACAAGGCGGCGCTCGAATTGCTGCGCGTCCAGCGCACGCTGGTCGGCCGCTACTGGCATGACGCCGCAATCCAGGTCGACGACTTCCAGAACGAAGGCGTCGTCGCCTCGGGTTCCTGGCCATACCAGGTCAACACGCTGGTCGCCGCCAAGAAGCCGGTCGCCTCGACCGTGCCGGAAGAAGGCGTCACCGGCTGGGCCGACACCACCATGATGGAAGCCGACGCCGCGCACCCGAACTGCGCCTATATGTGGCTCGAACATTCGCTGTCGCCCAAGGTGCAGGGCGACGTCTCGGCCTGGTTTGGTTCGTTGCCGGTCGTGCCCGCCGCCTGCAAGGGCAACGAGCTTCTGACCGACGAAGGCTGCAAGACCAACGGCTACGACAATTTCGACAAGATCAAGTTCTGGAAGACCCCGGTCTCGAAGTGCGCCACTCAGAACGACCAGTGCGTGCCCTATTACCGCTGGGTGTCGGACTATATCGGCGTCATCGGCGGACGTTAAACTCCAAAGTTGGCGCTGCCCCTCACCCTTACCCTCTCCCCGTGAGGAACGGGGAGAGGGGGATCGCGGACGTCAGTGCGCCTCCCTTCTCCCCGTCCCTCTACGGGGAGAAGGTGCCGGCAGGCGGATGAGGGGCAGCACTCACGTCTGAAATTTTGACGAGCCTGACAGATCAGGACAACCCCATGACCTCGGCCGTTTCCTTCCAGAAAGTGTCTCGCCATTTCGGCAGCGTGCGCGCCGTCGATGCGGTCGATCTCGACATCGTGCCGGGCGAGTTCTTCGCCATGCTCGGCCCCTCGGGGTCCGGCAAGACGACGTGCCTGCGCCTCATCGCCGGTTTCGAGCAGCCGACCTCGGGCTCGATCTCGATCTTCGGCGAGCGCGCCGAGGGCGTGCCGCCCTATCGCCGCAACGTCAACACGGTGTTTCAGGACTACGCGCTGTTTCCGCATCTGAACGTGCTCGACAACGTTGCCTACGGGCTGATGGTCAAGGGCGTCGGCAAGGCCGAAAGGCAGAAGGCGGCGGAAGAGGCGCTGTCGCTAGTGCGTCTGCCCGGCTATGGCGCTCGCCGTCCCGGCCAGCTCTCCGGCGGCCAGCGCCAGCGCGTCGCGCTTGCCCGTGCGCTGGTCAACCAGCCCAAGGTGCTCTTGCTCGACGAGCCGCTCGGCGCGCTCGATCTCAAGCTTCGCGAGAACATGCAGGAAGAGCTGAAATCGTTGCAGAAGGCGCTCGGCATCACCTTCGTCTTCGTCACCCACGACCAGGGCGAGGCGCTGTCGATGGCCGATCGCGTCGCCGTCTTCAATGACGGCAAGATCATGCAGATCGGCACGCCGGAAGATATCTACCAGCGTCCGAAGACACGTTTCGTCGCCGATTTCGTCGGCTCGTCCAACGTGCTGCCGCCGGATTTCGTCCAGCGTTACTCCGGCCAGCACCGCTGGGGCAGCTTGCGCCCTGAATCCATCCGCATAGGCCGCGCTGCCAAAGGCGATGGCGTTGCCGCGCGCCTGGTCGGAACCAATTATCTCGGCGCCACCACAAAGCTGGCGCTCGACGCAGACGGGCTGCGGCTGCACGCCATCGTGCCGGCCGGCACAAAATTGCCGGCGGAAGGCGAAGCGGTGATGCTCACCTTCAACCGCGAGCATCTGCATTTGATGGACGAGCTGGCATGAGCCTCGACGCCGCCATGCCGCGTGCCACAGCTCCCGCCATCCTGCCTGGCAGCGGCGGCATGCGCGGTGCGCTGTCGGACCTGTTCTGGCGTCGGCCGCAACTCCTGCTCATCCTCATGCTGGCGCCGCCGGTGCTGTGGCTCGGCATCGTCTATATCGGCTCGCTGTTCGCGCTCTTGGCGCAGAGCTTTTTCTCGATCGACGAATTCTCCGGCCTCATCAACCATGAGTTCACGCTGAAGACCTATGGCGACCTGTTCCAGGCCGCCAATCTCGACATCATCCTGCGCACGGTGACGATGGCGGCGCTGGTCACGCTGGCGTCGGCCATCATCGCCTTCCCAATCGCCTACTACGCGGCGCGCTATGCCCGTGGCCGCTGGAAGGCGCTGTTCTATCTCGGCGTCATGCTGCCGCTGTGGTCGAGCTACCTGGTCAAGATCTATGCCTGGAAACTGATCCTCGCCAAGGAAGGCATTCTGACCTGGCTGCTCGCCAAATTGCATCTGCTCTGGGTGCTCGATGGCTGGCTGTCGCTGCCGGTCGTGGGCGGCAATTCGCTGTCGGTCTCCGCCACCGGCACCTTCATCGTCTTCGTTTATGTCTGGCTGCCCTTCATGATCCTGCCGGTGCAGGCGGCATTGGAGCGCGTGCCCGGCAATCTGGTCGAGGCCTCGTCCGATCTTGGGGCGTCGCCGGGCCAGACCTTCCGCAACGTGCTGTTCCCGCTGGCACTGCCCGGCATCGTCGCCGGCTCGATCTTCACCTTCTCGCTGACGCTGGGCGACTACATCATCCCGCAGATCATCGGCACGTCGCGGCTGTTCATCGGCCAGGCCGTCTATTCGCAGCAGGGCACCGCCGGCAATATCCCGCTCGCCGCAGCCTTCACGGTGGTGCCCATCATCATCATGGGTTTCTACCTCTGGGGCGCCAAGCGCATGGGGGCCTTCGATGCGCTCTGACGGTTCGCAATCCGCCCCGCTCGGCCTCAAGATCGCAGCCGCCTGCGGCCTGCTCTTCCTGCATCTGCCGATCCTCTTGATCTTCGTCTACGCCTTCACCACGGAAGAGAAGAGCTTCGTCTGGCCGCCGCCGGGGCTGACCACGCAATGGTTCGCCGTCACCTGGAACCGGCCGGATGTCTGGCAGGCGCTGTCGCTTTCGGTCCGCGTCGCCGCCATCTCGACGGCGATTGCCTTGATACTGGGCACGCTGTGCGCCGCCGCCGTGTCGCGGACAAAATTCTTCGGCCGCGAGACCATCTCGCTGCTGGTCATCCTGCCGATAGCGCTGCCCGGCATCATCACCGGCATCGCGCTGCGCTCGGCCTTCTCGCTGGCCGATGTCCCGTTCTCGTTCTGGACGATCGTGCTCGGCCACGCCACCTTCTGCGTCGTCGTCGTCTACAACAATGCGGTTGCCCGCTTCCGCCGCACCTCGGGCTCGATGATCGAGGCCTCGATGGATCTCGGCGCGGACGGTTTCCAGACCTTCCGGCATGTCGTGCTGCCCAACATCGCCACCGCACTGCTTGCCGGCGGCATGCTGGCCTTCGCGCTGTCCTTCGACGAGGTCATCGTCACCACCTTCACCGCCGGCCAGCAGCAGACCGTGCCGATCTGGATGCTGGAGGAGTTGATCCGTCCGCGCCAGCGCCCGGTCACCAATGTCGTGGCCATGGTCGTGGTGCTGGTGACGCTGCTGCCCATCCTGTTTGCCTATTACCTCACCCGCGACGGCGACCAGATCGCCGGTTCGGGCAAATAACGTCAGTTCGTAAGGGAGAGACGTCCATGGACACCCAGATGCTGATCGGCTCGAAATTCGAGAACGGCGCCGAGACCGAGGAGCCGATCCTCAATCCAAAGACCGGGGCGACCATCCTCAACCTGCCTGAAGCCAGCCAGGCGCAGATCGGGGCGGCTGTCACTGCCGCCGAGCAAGCGTTCGTCTTGTGGTCACGCACCACGCCGGCGCAGCGCTCCGGCTATCTCCTCAAGATCGCCGACCGCATCGAGGCCGAGGCCAAGGAGTTTGCCGCGCTCGAGGCGCTGAACTGTGGCAAGCCGATCAATGCCGTGCTCAATGACGAAATCCCCGCAATCGTCGACTGCTACCGCTTCTTTGCCGGTGCGGTGCGTTCGATGCCCGGTGTAGTCGCCGGCGAATATCTGCCCGGCCACACCTCGATGGTGCGCCGCGACCCGATCGGCATCGTCGCCTCGATCGCGCCGTGGAACTATCCGCTGATGATGATGGCGTGGAAGCTGGCGCCGGCGATTGCCGGCGGCAACACCGTCGTCTTCAAGCCGTCGGAACAGACGCCGCTGACGGCGCTGAAACTGGCCAGGATCCTGGCCGAGGTGCTGCCCGAAGGCGTCGTGAACGTCGTGCTCGGCCGTGGCGACAGCGTCGGCAACACGCTGATCAATCACGCCAAGGTCAACATGATCTCGATCACCGGCGATGTCGCCACCGGCAAGAAGGTGCTGCAGGCGGCCGCCAAATCGGTCAAGCGCACGCATCTCGAACTTGGCGGCAAGGCGCCGGTCATCGTCTTCGACGACGCCGATCTCAGCGCCGTGGTCAATGGCCTGCGCGCCTTCGGCTACTACAATGCCGGCCAGGATTGTACCGCCGCCTGTCGCATCTATGCCGGCAGGAAGATCTACGACAAGCTTGTCGCCGATCTCTCCTCGGCTGTCTCGACCATCAAGTACAACCAGCCGGACGACACCGAAAACGAGATCGGCCCGCTGATCTCGCGCCGTCAGCGTGATCGCGTATCGAGCTTCGTCGAGCGTGCGTCGGAACTGAAGCACATCGAGATCACAACAGGCGGCAAGCCGGGCGAGGGCTCCGGCTTCTACTACCAGCCGACCGTCGTTGCCGGCGCGCTGCAGGAAGACGAAATCGTGCGCCGCGAAGTCTTCGGCCCGGTCGTCTCGATCACCCGCTTCTCCGAGGTCGACGAGGCGGTGAACTGGGCCAATGACAGCGACTATGGCCTGGCGTCATCGGTGTGGACCAAGGACGTCTCGCGCGCCATGGCGACGGCTGCTCGTCTTCAGTACGGCTGCACCTGGATCAACACTCACTTCATGTTGACCAACGAGATGCCGCATGGCGGACTGAAGCAGTCGGGCTACGGCAAGGACATGTCGCTCTACGCGCTTGAGGACTACACCGCCGTCCGCCACGTGATGGTGGCGCACGGCTAGCGCGTCAACCAGGGAGGAAGACCATGCATCGTCGCCAGTTTCTGACATCAGCAGCCATCGCCGCATCGCTTTTTGCCGCAGCGCCATCCTTTGCTGCCGACACTGCGCAATCGGTGGTCGAAGCCTATCTCGCCGCCTGGAATGCGCACGATTCAACAAAGGCCGCCGGCTATTTTGCCGACGACGTCACCTATTACGACGCTTCGGTCGGTACGCCGGTCAAAGGCAAGGAAGCCGCCAAGAGCGGTGTCATCGACAACTTCCTCAAGGCCGTTCCCGACGCCGTCTGGACGATGAAGGGCAAGCCTGTGGTTGAGGGCGACCGCGTCTCGTTTGAATGGGAATTCTCGGGCACCAACACCGGCGCCTGGGCCGACGGCACCGCCGCCACCGGCAAGAAGTTCTCCTTCACCGGCGCCTCGATGTTTTCGATCAAGGACGGCAAGATTGCGACCCAGAGCGACTATTACGACGCGCTCGGCTTCTACAAGCAGCTTGGCCTGATGTAGGAACGCACCCGGGAATCGAAACCAAGCGATGGCGCCGATCCGCCGTCGTTAAAGTATTCTGCCGGCAAGTCTCCATGCGTTAAGCGTGGTGGATTTTTGTTTCGTGAAAATATTCGACGGTTTACTCAATATTCAACCTGAACGAGCAGCCTCCTTGCCGAGAAACCGCGCGGCGAGGGGGTTTGCGCATGAATACGACCAAGATCAAGCTGGTCATGATTGGCGGCTTCTGCCTGGTGATGGCCTTCTTCGGCGGCAAGGACATGCTGAAGAAAGGCGGTTGGCCGGAAGTGCCGGCCGAAGTCCTCGTGGTCAACGTCGAATGCGACATGGAATCGACTGCGCACAAGATCGTCTACAAGACTGTCAGCACCGCTACGATCCCCTGCGAATTGGTTGACGCGTTCAAGATGGTGCATGCGGACAAACAGTGGAAGGTGAAGCAGAAATTCACCGGAACCTTGCGCGTCGGCACCGGCGCCGATGCCGTCGAGGCGACGATGGAGCTGAACAAGGACGGCGGCCGCGAGCCGCAGGTCGGCGACAAGCTCACCGTCGTCCAGAACCCCGCCAACCCGACCCAGATCGAGCGCACCGGCATGACCGGCGCGCGTCTGACGATCGTCATCGGCGGCGGATTGCTCGGCGCGCTGCTTCTCTATCTTGCTTTCAAGCCGCGCCGACGGACCGAGGCCTACGCTGTGGCCGGCGACCTTGCCGGGGATGCCGGCGCGGACCAGCGCGCCCGCCAGGCGGACGCCCTGATAGCGGCCGCCCTTGCCAAGCAGGCCACGCTACCCAATCAGCCGGCGCCTGTCGTGGCAGCCGGATTGGCCAGGGAAGGCCGCTTCGCCGGGCAGAAAACGAATTTCGGCCGCCGCAACTGACGGCCGAAACTCGCAGTTCCTACTCCACGATGCGGTAGATGTTCCAGAGGCTGGTGCCTGACACGACATAGGGCTCCATCTCTTTGCCCCATTTGGCGTGCGCATCGATCTTGCCGATCTTGGCGAAGAACGCCTCCAACTGGGCCAGGCTCTCGACCTGGTGATGCGACTCGACCGTCGCCTCCCGCGCGCCGATCGAGCCGGTCATGATCTGGAACTTGAGGTCGGCGATGCCGACCTGAGAGCCGATTTCGCGCTCCCATTTCTTGAGCAGTTCAAGCACGGTCTGCTTGTGCCCGAATTTGGCGTCGATCTGCCATCTGGCGCTGAACATGTCGGCCTCCTCACTCGTCCCAGGCTTGCACGACGGTCTGCCGTGCAATGCGGCCGTTCTTCAACTCCAGCATCGCTGCGCAGAACACTTTCGTCCCGTCCGGATAGGCGCAGGCCTGGGTGAAGGCGAGGTTGTCGCCATCGGCGATGGTGGTGTCGACCTTGTGGGTCATTGCCCGGCTGCAGATATCGTCCCAGAACGTGCTGATCGCCGCCCGGCCGCGGATCTCGCGCGGCTTGCTCGGCGGGTTGTTGCGATCGATCACCCGCACCAGCGCATCGTCGGCATAGAAGCTCGCCAGCATCCTGCCGTCTCGTCCTTCGATCGCTTTCTTGATCGCCGCGCCGTCAACGCTTTGCGTCTTGGTCAGCATTTTTTCCTCCATGGCCCGTCGACGGGCGGTTGATGATCAGAAGCACTGCCCGGCGCCCATCGCCGGGCAGGGTCTTTCACTGCGACTTGGCTTTGACGGCCGCGAACACGCCGTCGGTCTGCTGTTTGAAGGTCGCGAAATCGACCTGGCTGCCGTTGAGCATCGTCGACCAATGGCGCACGATGGCCGCCATCGCGATCGCCTCCTTGATCTCCTCATCGGTCGCGCCATTGAGCTTGGCTGCCTCGGTGTGGAAATAGATGCAGTACTGGCACGGGATCTGCGAGGCGACGGCCAGCCCCATCAGCTCCTTGGTCTTGCCGTCGAGCGCGGTCTTGGGGTTGAGCTGCACGCCCTTGATCTCGGCCCAGGCGCCGGCAACCGCGACATCCGGCAGCGTCTTGAACATGTCCGGCACCGAGCCGAGCGTCGCCTCGATGTCCTTGTAAGTGGCGGTCGCCGCGGCATCCTCGGCCTTGGCAGGGGCGATGGTGAACAGCGCGCCAACGCTTGCCGCTATCACCAGCGATTTGATCGACCTGGTTGACTTCAGCATTGCATCCTCCTTTCGCTGCGCCTTCCCGGCGACATCCGCCTGGGCTGCATGGAGAGAATTGGTAGCGCCTGCGCGCCCTTGGCCGCTTCGCCCGAAAGCGCCATGGCTCCTATGGCCCGTCCGGGCCAATATGCCTGGCGGAAAATGCCGCTGCGGCCGCCCGTGACGGCAGGTCGAGCTTCAACAATATGTTGGCGACATGACGCTTCACCGTATGCTCGCTCAGCCTCAGCTCGGCAGCGATTGCGGCATTGCTCTTGCCGTCGGCGATCAGGCTCACCACCTCGCTTTCGCGCGCCGTCAATTGAGCCGGCTCGGCAGGCCTGGCCTTGGGACGGCAAGCGGGCTCGAGATGCTGTTCCGACGTCGCCTGGACCAGCGCCAGCGGCTCGTCCAGCTCATCCACCGTGACACGCCCGGCATCGATGAAATGCAGGCCGGAACCGACCGCCAGATCGGCGACCAGCCGCGACGCCAGAATATCGCCGCGCCCGGCATGGGCGGCGATCTGCATCGTCACCCGTGCCATCAGCCCCATCGGCGGCCCGCGCATTTCGACCTCTCCGACATGTGCGCCCTGGGCGCTTGCAATGCCCATCTGTTGCGCCGCATCGCGAAGTGCCGCCGCGCAGCGTATGGCACGCGCCGGCCCGTCGAAGCGCGCGATCATCAGCTCGCCATGCGTACCCGCCGCGCGGCCGCCATGGCGGCCGACCAGAGTCCGCCATGTCTCCTGGAAACGCTGGCTGCGCTCGCTCCACATGCGGTCGCCCATCCGCGCCGTGTCGTAGATACGTGTCGCCAGAAGAGCGGCAAGCACACGCTCCGCTTCGGCCACGGCGCGCTCGCCGGTCAGGAATTCCTCGATCAGGTCGGCCACCCGGTCGACATCGCCGGTCCAGATCGGGTGATCGCGGCCGGGGATTTCGACCAGTCGCGCATTGGCGATCTTTTTCGCCAGGAAGCGGCTGGCGTCGGGGTCGACCCGCACATCGTTACGGCGATGGATGAGCAGCGTCGGTGCGCTGATCGCCGAAAGCACGCCGCGCACGTCGATGCCGGCATTCATCCGGGCCAGGGCCGCCGCCGCCGTCGGGCTGGCCGACAGCCGTTCGAAGCGCGCCCACCACTGGGTGAAATGCGCGTCATCGACGCGGCCCGGCGCAAAGTTGGGCAGAGTGGCGCCGGTGCCCCAGGCCGTGCCGGCGGTCGCGATGAAGGCCTCGATGCGGTCCGGCGGCATCACCCATTTGTGGAAATGCGCATAGCCGCCATAAAGCGCCAACGCCCGTGTCCGTTCCGGATAAGTGGCGGCGAACAGCATCGCCAGCGGCGCGCCTTCCGAGGCGCCGAGCAGGGCGGCACGGCCGCTGCCGGTGGCATCCATGACCGCGCGCACATCGTCCATGCGGGTCTCTAAGCTGGGTAGATGGCGCGGGTCGACGCGGTCGGACAGGCCGGTGCCGCGCTTGTCGAACAGGATCAGCCGCGAGAACGCCGAGAGCCGTTTCAACAGCCTGGTATACCCCTCGTCTTCCCAATGCAGGTCGAGATTGGAGATGAAGCCGGGCACGAAAACCAGGTCGAACGATCCCTGGCCGACCACCTGATAGGCAATCCGCACGTCGCCGCTGAGGGCATATCGCGTCTCGATCGGCCTCACGACTGCATCCCGCCCGGCCAGACGATTTTCTGATCGCTGACAATAGCAGACGCCTGCCGGATGCGGCAGTCAAACTTTAGAAAACAGGAATATAGCCTGGCGGTCCGAACCGCTTTCGCCCGGTCCCTTCTGGGGAGAGCCTATTTCTGTGGAGCGGCGCTCTCCGTACCTGTGGGCTGGACGTAGCCGATGCTCATATCGGCCTGCTCCTCGGTCTTTGGCCGCTTGATCCGGGCAGAGGCCTCGACGACGAGCTCGTCGAAATTTTCGCCGCCGCTGTCCAGCATCTCGAAGAACTGGCGCCGCATCCTCGGCTCCCAGAACTTGTTGATATGCTCGGCCACACCCGCGACGCCCTCCTCGCGCGGCCTCGAATGGAAGAAGGCGGCGATCTGATTGGCCATGCGCACCAGCTTTTCCCTGGTGCTCGTGATGTGGTCTTCGTCATGCGACATGCTGGGCAACTCCCAAGACCACCCGTTCCGGGTGGGTGAAAACATCGAAATCGTCGCCGCGCACCAGCGCCACCAGCGTCATTCCTGCCTCTTCCGCTGTGCGGATGGCAAGCGCGGTCGGCGCCGAGACAGCCATGATGAAAGCCGAGCCGATGGCCGCCGTCTTCTGCACCATCTCGACCGAGACGCGTGAGGTCACGACCACGGCGCCCGAGGCACCGTTAATGCCGGCCTTCGCCAGCGCGCCGGCCAGCTTGTCCAGCGCATTGTGGCGGCCGACATCCTCGCGCGCCATGACAATGCCCTTGCCCGGTACATAGAAGCCCGCAGCGTGCACGGCGCCGGTTTCGGAATGCAGCGGCTGTACCTTCGACAACAGCCTCACCGAGCGAACAATGTCGTCGGCTTCAAGCGTAAGCTTGGACTCACCAACCTTGTCGACCGAGCGCATCGCTTCCTCGATGGATTCGATGCCGCACAGTCCGCAGCCAACCGGGCCGGCCAATCGCCTGCGTCGCGCCTCGAAGCGCGTGTTGGCCTGATCCTTGAGCCGGATCTGGATGTCGATGCCGGCGCCATGATCCTCGACCTCTATGGCCTCGATCTCTTGCGGCTTCGCAATAATGCCTTCGGTCAGCGAGAAGCCGAGCGCGAAATCCTCGAAGTCGGCTGGGCTCGCCATCATCACCGCATGGGTGGTACCGGCAAAGGAGAACGCCACCGGCGTCTCCTCGGGCACCATGCGGTTGGCCGCCGCAGTGCCGCTGGCCCGGTGCGCCAGCCGCGATATCTGCGTCGTTGCTTTGCGGCGCGCGGCCAAGACTACTCCGCCGCCTGTAGCGGAGCGATGCGGCGGCTGTTACGCGCCTGCTCGTCATATTCGCGCTGCCATTCCGACGGGCCGTTGGACGCGCCGACCTGCACCGCCGTCACCTTGTATTCCGGACAGTTGGTCGCCCAATCGGAGAAGTCGGTGGTGATGACGTTGGCCTGCGTGTCCGGATGGTGGAAGGTAGTGTAGACCACGCCGGGCGACACCCGGTCGGTGATCAGCGCACGCAGCGTCGTCTCGCCCGAACGGCTGGTCAGCCGCACCCAGTCGCCATCGCGCAGGCCGCGGTTCTCGGCGTCGTGCGGATGGATTTCCAGCCGGTCTTCCGAGTGCCACATGACGTTTTCGGTGCGCCTTGTCTGTGCACCGACATTGTACTGGCTGAGGATGCGGCCGGTCGTCAGCAGCAACGGGAAACGAGGGCCGGTCCGCTCGTCTGTCGCCACATATTCGGTGCGGATGAACTTGCCCTTGCCGCGCACGAAGCCGTCGATATGCATGATCGGCGTACCGAGCGGGGCCTTCTCGTTGCAGGGCCATTGCACCGATCCGACACGGTCGAGCAGATCGAAGGAGACGCCGGCGAAGCTTGGCGTCGTCTTGGCGATCTCGTCCATGATCTCGGAGGGATGCTGGTAGTTCCAGTCAAGCCCGATCGCACGGGCAAGCTCCTGCGTCGCTTCCCAGTCGGCGTAGCGCGCCTTCGGCTCCAGCACCTTGCGCACCATGTTGATGCGGCGCTCGGCATTGGTGAAGGTGCCGTCCTTCTCCAGGAAGGTCGACCCTGGCAGGAAGACATGCGCGTAGTTCGCTGTCTCGTTGAGGAACAGGTCGTGCACGACCACGCATTCCATCGCCGCCAGGCCGGCCGCGACATGCTTGGTATCAGGGTCGGACTGCAGGATGTCCTCGCCCTGGATGTAGATGCCTTTGAAGGAGCCGTCGACAGCGGCATCCAGCATGTTGGGGATGCGCAGGCCCGGTTCGTCGTCGAGCTTCACGCCCCACAAAGTCTCGTAGATGTCGCGCACCGCCTCGCCGGAGATGTGGCGGTAGCCCGGCAGTTCATGCGGGAACGAGCCCATGTCGCATGAGCCCTGCACATTGTTCTGGCCGCGCAGCGGATTCACGCCGACGCCCGGGCGGCCGATATTGCCGGTCGCCATGGCAAGGTTGGCGATAGCCATCACCGTGGTCGAACCCTGGCTGTGTTCCGTGACGCCGAGGCCGTAATAGATCGCGCCATTGCCGCCCTTGGCATAGAGCCGCGCGGCACCCCGGATCAGCTCCGGGTCGACGCCGGAAAGCTTGCCGACGGTCTCGGGGCTGTTCTCCGGCAAAGCGACGAAGGAGGCCCAGTCCTGGAACTCCGTCCAGTCGCAGCGTTCGCGGATGAAGGCTTCATCGAAAAGCCCTTCGGTGACGATGACATGCGCGAGCGACGTCAGCACCGCCACGTTGGTGCCGGGCTTCAGCGGCAGGTGATAGTCGGCCTCGACATGCGCCGACTTGACCATTTCGGTGCGGCGCGGATCGAGCACGATCAGCTTGGCGCCCTGGCGCAGCCGCTTCTTCAGCCGCGAGGCAAACACCGGATGCGCGGAAGCCGGATTGGCGCCGATGATGACGGCGACGTCGGTGAAGTCGACGGAATCGAAATCCTGGGTGCCGGCCGAGGTGCCGTAGGTCTGGCCGAGGCCGTAACCGGTCGGCGAGTGGCAGACGCGGGCGCAGGTGTCGACATTGTTGTTGCGGAAGCCTTGGCGCACCAGCTTCTGCACCAGATAGGTCTCCTCATTCGTGCAGCGCGAGGACGTGATACCGCCGATCGAGGTGCGTCCGTATTGATATTGGATACGGCGGAATTCCTTGGCCGTATGGGCGATTGCCTCTTCCCAGCTCACCTCGCGCCAGGGATCGCTGACCTTTTCCCGGATCATCGGCGACAGGATGCGGTCCTTGTGGGTCGCGTAGCCATAGGCGAAACGGCCCTTCACGCAGGAGTGGCCGTGGTTCGCCTTGCCGTCCTTGTAGGGCATCATGCGAATGACTTCGTCGCCCTTCACTTCGGCCTTGAAAGAGCAGCCGACGCCGCAATAGGCACAGGTGGTGACGGCGGAGCGCTCGGGCATGCCTTTCTCAAGCACGGTCTTTTCACGCAGCGCATCGGTTGGACAGGCCTGCACGCAGGCGCCGCAGGACACGCATTCGGAGGCGATGAAATCCTCATGCATGCCGGCGACCATGCGCGATTCGAAACCGCGGCCCTCGATCGTTAGCGCGAAGGTGCCTTGCACCTCCTCGCAGGCCCGCACGCAGCGCGAGCAGACGATACACTGCGCCGGATCATAGGTGAAATAGGGGTTGGACTCATCGCGGGCGATGTAGTCGACCGCCAGCGAGCCATGGCCCGGCGCCACGCCATTTTCCTGCTTGACGTGGTTGCGGCCCTCGATGCCGAAGCGGTTCTCGGTCAGGCCGACCGACTTCGCCACAGCGTCGAACTCGCTGGCGCCGGTGCCGGCCTTCTCGTTCCAGCCGGTCGGATGGTCGGAGACGTAAAGCTCCATGACACCGCGGCGGATGGCGTCGAGCCGCTCGGATTGCGTGCGCACCACCATGCCTTCGCCGACCGGCGTCGTGCAGGATGCCGGCGTACCGCCGCGCCCTTCGATCTCAACGAGGCAGACGCGGCAGGAGCCGAACGAGTCCAACATGTCCGTGGCGCAGAGTTTTGGAATCTCGACCCCGCCTTCCATCGCCGCGCGCATGATCGACGTACCCTCCGGCACGCTGATGCTGCGGCCGTCGACGATCAGCGTGACCTGCTTTTGCGCCTTCGATTCCGGGGTTCCGTAGTCGAGTTCTTCGATGAGTGTCGGGAAGTCGGCCTTGATATTCATCTGCCAGCTCCTATTCAGCAGCTGCGCGCGCCGGCGCGGGCTTGAAATCTTCGGGGAAATGGGTGATCGAGCTCATCACCGGGTAGGGCGTGAAGCCGCCCAGCGCGCAGAGCGATCCGAACTTCATCGTGTTGCAGAGATCGGTGACCAGAGCCAGGTTCTTTTCCGGCTCGATGCCGGCGGCAAGCTTGTCGATGGTCTCCACCCCGCGTGTCGAGCCGATGCGGCAGGGCGTGCACTTGCCGCAGCTTTCGATGGCGCAGAACTCCATGGCGAAGCGCGCCTGCTTCAACATGTCGGCGGTATCGTCGAACACGGTGATGCCGGCATGACCGATCAGCCCGTCACGCTTCGCGAACTCTTCGTAGTCGAACGGCGTGTCGAACAGCGCGCGCGGGAAATAGGCGCCGAGCGGGCCGCCGACCTGCACTGCCTTCACCGGCCGGCCAGTCGCAGTGCCGCCGCCGATGTCGTCGACGATTTCGCCGAGCGTCAGGCCGAACGCCGTCTCGAACAGTCCGCCATGCTTGACGTTGCCGGCGATCTGGATCGGGATAGTGCCGCGCGAGCGGCCCATGCCGAAATCCTTGTAGAAGGCGGCACCCTTGTCCATGATGATCGGCACCGAAGCCAGCGAGATGACGTTGTTGATCACCGTCGGCTTGCCGAACAAGCCCTGGATTGCCGGCAGCGGCGGCTTGGCGCGAACCACGCCGCGCTTGCCTTCAAGGCTGTTCAGCAGCGAGGTTTCCTCACCGCAGACATAGGCGCCGGCGCCGACCCGGATTTCCATGTCGAAGGCGTTGGGCGAACCCAGTACATTGACGCCGAGCACGCCGGCTTTGCGGGCGACCTCGACAGCCTTGTTCATGACAGCCACCGCATGCGGATATTCCGAGCGGATATAGACAAAACCCTTGGTCGCGCCGGTGGCGATGCCGGCGATCGCCATGCCTTCGATCAGCACGAAGGGATCGCCTTCCATGATCATGCGGTCGGCGAAAGTGGCGCTGTCGCCTTCGTCGGCGTTGCAGACGATGTACTTACGCTCGCCGGCGGTATCAAGCACCGTCTTCCACTTGATGCCGGTCGGGAAGCCAGCGCCGCCGCGACCGCGCAAGCCCGATTCGGTGACCTGCTTGACGATGTCGAGCGGCGCCATAGCCACCGCGTTCTGCAGGCCCTTCAGTCCGCCGAGCGACTTGTAGGCGTCGAGCGACAGCGGGTCGTTGATGCCGCAACGCGCAAAGGTCAGGCGCGTCTGCTTGGCCAGGAACGGGATTTTGTCAGGCGCGCCCAGCCAGCGCTTGTGATGGCCACCCTTGAGGAAGCCGCTGTCGAACAGGCTCTTGACATCGGAAGGCTTCACCGGCCCGTAAGCGACGCGGCCCTCGGCGGTCGCGACCTCGACCATCGGTTCGAGGAAATATGCGCCGCGCGAGCCGTTGCGCACGATCTTGGCCTCGATGCCTCGTTCGGCCAGTTCTGCACGAATCGCCTTGGCGACCTTTTCGGCGCCGAGCGCCAGCGCGCCGGAGTCACCTGGAATGTAGATGCGCGGGATCATGAGCGTACCTCCGCGACGATCTCTTCGATCTTCTCGTCATCGAGCCGCCCGATCACCTCACCATCCAGCATCGCCGACGGTGAACAGGCGCAAAGCCCGAGGCAATAGACAGGCTCGAGTGTAACCGATCCGTCGCGGGTGGTCTCGTGGAAATCGATGCCGAGCAGCTGCTTGACCTTTGCGGCGATCGCATCCGAACCCATCGACTGGCAGGCTTCCGCCTGGCAGAGCTTGAGCACGTGCCGGCCGGCCGGCCGGGCGCGAAAATCATGATAGAAGGTCACGACACCGTGCACCTCGGCCCTCGACAGGTTCAGCCCATCGGCGATGACGGGCACGGCGTCCTGCGGTACGTGGCCAAATTCTTCCTGGATGCCGTGGAGGATCGGCAGCAGTGGACCCTCGAGGTCCTTCAGCTCTTGGATGATCGCGGCCGTGCGCGACTGGATCTCGGTACTTGCAGGCTGCATCGTCATGCAGCGCCCTCCCTGGTCGATAGCGGTCTCGCGCTAAGTGCTTACGAAATCAGAGGAAACCCCCGGAATCAATAAAGCTGATCCGTTGCTTGATAGAAATTTTCTATCGAAACCCGTCAGCCTGCATTGTCTAGCCTAGCGGTGGTTGCGGAAATCGTCTGCCAGCGCCATCGCCTCGTCCAGCAGCGCCTGTACCAGCGGCGTGTGCGGCTCGCGCGGCGCGGCCACCAGCCCGACGGTGTGGCTGGCATCCGGCTCGACGACCGGGATGGCCCGGATAGGTTCGGAAAAGCCGAATGTTTCCGCGAGGTTAAGCGGCATGATCGATGACCATTTGCCGGTCCTTATATGCGAAAACAGCACGATCATTGAATTGGATTCCAGCGTTGGCCGCATCTCGACGCCGGCCTCGGCCAGATGCTGGTCGATGATGCGGCGGTTCTGCATGTCCGGCGTCAACAGGCAGAGCGGCAGCTGGCTGAGTTCGGCCCACGTCACTTTGTCGCGGTCGGAGTACGGATTTCCGACAGCGGTGATCAGCTGGTAGCGCTCGTCATAGAGCGGCACGCTGGTGACGCGGCCGAGCGGCTCATTGTCGAGATAGGTGATGCCGGCATCGATGTCGAAATTGCCAAGCAGCGACAGCACCTCGATCGAGGTGCGCGACAGGATCGAGAAGGTGACGCCGGGGTGCTTTGCCCGGAATGGCGTCGTCAGCCGCGCCACCATCGCTAAAGCGGTGGGGATCGCCGCGATGCGGATGCGCCCCGAAAGGCCGTGGCGTGCCGCCCGCATCTCTTCCTTCATGGCACGGCTGTCGCCGACGATGCGGCGCGCCCACGCCAGCACCTGCTTGCCTTCCGGCGTCAGCCCCTGAAAGCGCGAGCCGCGCAGCACCAGCATGACGCCGAGCTGCTCCTCCAGTTGCTTGATCGCCGCCGAAAGCGTCGGCTGGGTGACGCGGCACACCTCCGCCGCCCGGCCGAAATGCTCCTCCTTGGCCAGCGCGATGAAAAATTCCAGCTTGTCGATCATTGGCGCAAGCTAACCGGCGCCGGGCGGCGGCGCCAGACGCAGTTGGGCACCTCAGCCATTCCGTCGATTTCCGGGCAGAGCACGCCGGCTGTTGCGCCACGACTTGGTTCTGCCGGGAAACTGCATTATCTCAGGCGCAAGCTTGCATAAGGAAGACCTGATGTCCGTCACCAAGGAAATCGTCACCGAGCGCCTGAAGACGGTCAACGGGCCGGACTTCACCGGGAACATCGTTGATCTCGGCATGGTTTCGGAGATTTTCATTGCCGATTCGAAAGTATTCTTCTCGATCACAGTTCCCGCTGCCCGCGCGCAGGAGATGGAACCGTTGCGCGCCGCCGCCGAGCGCGTCGTCAAGGCGATTCCCGGCGTCGCCGGAGCTGTCGTCGCGCTGACGGCGGAAAGGAAGGGGGGCGGAATGGAGGCGCCGGTTCCGGCGCGCCCCGCACCCAGACCGGCACCGCCGGCTCCGCCAACCGCGCCACGCGCGGCTCCGCACGCCCCGGCCTCGCATAGCTCGGGCAAGCGTGGCGTGCCCGGCATCGAGGCGATTATCGCGGTTGCGTCCGGCAAGGGCGGCGTCGGCAAGTCGACCACCGCCGTCAACATCGCCCTCGGCCTCGCCGCCAATGGCCTGCGGGTCGGCGTGCTCGATGCCGACATTTACGGGCCGTCCATGCCAAGGCTGCTCAACATCCATGGCCGGCCGCAGACGGTCGACGGCAAGATCCTGAAACCGATGGAGAATTACGGCCTCAAGGTGATGTCGATGGGTTTTCTCGTCGATGAGGAGACGCCGATGATCTGGCGTGGCCCGATGGTGATGTCGGCGCTAACGCAGATGCTGCGCGAGGTCGAATGGGGCCGGCTCGACGTGCTCGTCGTCGACATGCCGCCCGGTACCGGCGACGCCCAGTTGACCATGGCCCAGCAGGTGCCGCTGGCCGGCGCAGTCATCGTCTCGACGCCGCAGGACCTGGCCCTGATCGACGCCCGCAAGGGGTTGAACATGTTCAAGAAGGTCGACGTGCCGCTGCTCGGCATTGTCGAGAATATGAGCTATTTCGTCGCCCCGGACACCGGCAAGCGCTACGACATTTTCGGCCATGGCGGCGCCCGGCGCGAAGCCGAACGTCTCGGCGTAACCTTCCTTGGCGAAGTGCCGCTGGAAATGGGCATTCGCGAAAGCTCGGACGAAGGTGCACCGGTGGTGGCGTCGAAGCCCGATAGCGCCGAGGCGAAGATCTACCGCGATATTGCTTCGAAGGTCTGGGACCGGGTCAACGAAGAACGTGGCGTGTCCGAAGCGGCGGTGCCGAGCATCGTGTTCGAGTAGCGGGAATACCCCTTCCCTCAAGGGGGAGGGGTTAACCGCCTACCTTCTCGCCAAACGTCGAAAAGAACTGCCCGGCCAGTTTCTTCGATGTCGATTCGATCAGCCGGCTGCCGAGTTGGGCGATCTTGCCGCCGACATCGGCCTTGGCGGCGTATTTGAGCACTGTCGCATCCGGCCCGTCCGCCGTCAGCGTGACATCGGCGCCGCCCTTGGCGAAGCCGGCAATGCCGCCCTTGCCTTCGCCCTGGATGGTGTAGGCGTGCGGCGGCTTCAAATTCTTCAGCGTCACTTCGCCGTTGAAGGTCGCCTTGATCGGTCCGATCTTCACCACCACCGTCGCCGCCATTTCGGTCGGCGATTTCATCTCCAGGTTCTGGCATCCGGGAATGCTTTCCCGCAGCACGTCAGGATCGTTCAGCGCGTCCCAGACTTTCTGCAGGGCGGCGGCAATGCGTTCCTCGCCTTCGATCACCAAAGCCATCGATACCCTCCCGCGTTGCTCCGAAAAGGCCTAACGCAGGGTCCGACGCCTGTCTATCGCACCAAAGTCTGGGTGCGCTTGTGTGACCTCTTGCCTGCCAAGGCGCGTTGCCATATCGATTTGTCTTACAAATACGGAGACCACGATGGCAGGCGCCCCCACCAAGAAGAAGAAATTTCGCTCGCAGGAGTGGTTCGACAATCCCGACAATCCGGGCATGACCGCGCTCTATCTCGAACGCTACCTGAACTTTGGCCTGACGCGAGCCGAGTTGATGTCGGGCAAGCCGCTGATCGGCATCGCCCAGACCGGCTCGGATCTGTCGCCCTGCAACCGCCACCATATCGAACTGGCCAAGCGCGTGCGCGAAGGCATCGTCTCGATGGGCGGCATCCCCTTCGAATTCCCTTGCCATCCGATCCAGGAAACCGGCAAGCGCCCGACCGCGGCACTCGACCGCAACCTTGCCTATCTCAGTCTGGTCGAGGTGCTCTACGGCTACCCGCTCGACGGCGTCGTGCTGACCATCGGTTGCGACAAGACCACGCCGGCGCTTTTGATGGCGGCGGCCACCGTCAACATTCCGGCCATCGCGCTGTCGGTCGGCCCGATGCTCAATGGCTGGCACAAGGGCAAGCGCACGGGCTCCGGCACTATCGTCTGGGAATCGCGCCAGCGGCTGTCGGCCGGCGAGATCGACTATGACGAGTTTATGGACATCGTTGCCTCCTCGGCGCCGTCCACCGGCTATTGCAACACCATGGGCACCGCCACCACGATGAACTCGCTGGCCGAGGCGCTCGGCATGCAACTGCCGGGCTCGGCCGCCATCCCCGCACCCTACCGCGAGCGTGGCCAGATTTCCTACGAGACGGGCAAGCGCATCGTCGAGATGGTGCATGAGGATCTGAAGCCCTCTGACATCATGACGCGTCAGGCGTTCGAGAATGCCATCGTCGTCAATTCGGCGATAGGCGGCTCGACCAATGCGCCGATCCACCTCAATGCGATCGCCCGCCATCTCGGCGTGCCGCTCAACAATGACGACTGGCAGAAAATCGGCCTCAACGTGCCGCTGCTCGTCAATCTGCAGCCGACCGGCGAGTATCTCGGCGAGGATTACCACCATGCTGGTGGCGTGCCGGCGGTGGTGGCTGAGCTTTTGAAGGCCGGGCTTTTGCCGCATCCCGACGCCGTCACCGTCAACGGCAAGGCGATCGGCGACAATTGCCGCGGCGTGGCCAACGAGAACCAGGATGTCATCCGCAGCGTCGACAAGCCGCTCAAGGTCAATGCCGGTTTCATCAACCTCAGCGGCAATCTGTTCGATTCGGCGATCATGAAGACCAGCGGCATCTCGCCGGAATTCCGCGAACGCTATCTGTCCAACCCGAAGGACCCGGAAGCCTTTGAAGGCAATGCCATGGTCTTCGACGGCCCGGAAGACTATCACGCCCGCATCGACGATCCGGCGCAAGGCATCGACGAGCATACCATCCTGTTCATGCGTGGCGCCGGCCCGATCGGCTATCCCGGCGGCGCCGAAGTCGTCAACATGCAGCCGCCCGCCTATCTCATCAAGAAGGGCATCCACGCTCTGGCCTGCATCGGCGACGGCCGCCAGTCGGGCACATCGGGCTCGCCGTCGATCCTCAACGCCTCGCCGGAAGCGGCAATAGGCGGCGGTCTGGCGCTGCTCAAGACCGGCGACCGCGTGCGCATCGACTTACGCAAAGGCACCGCCAACATCCTCGTCACCGACGAGGAAATCACGCGCCGCCGTGCCGAACTGCAGAACGATGGCGGCTATCACTACCCCAAGCACCAGACGCCATGGCAGGAAATCCAGCGCTCCATGGTCGACCAGTTCTCGGAAGGCATGGTGCTGAAGCCGGCGGTGAAATACCAGGACGTCGCGCATACCAGCGGTGTGCCGAGAGACAACCACTAGCGTCGCAGGTTTGGTGAAATCAAAGGCGGCTTGCCATCGGGCAGGCCGCCTTTTCTCTTGGCGACGCTCTTGTATCGGTCGGGCCGGACCTACAGATACGTCACCTCGAAGCGTCCTGCACAGGGATGAGACCATCATCATGACCAAGCGGCGTTCTTCCCTTGGCTTCCTCGGCATATTTGGCCGCTCGGGCGACTTGCGGGAACTCGACAGCGCGCTGCGCGGGGCCGACCTTCATCCGGCGCTTGTTCCGGAGGGCGTCAAGCTCACCATCGTCAATCTGATGAAAGACCATTGGCCGGACGAACCGCCGCCGGAGGCCTATCGGTCCGTGGCGCAGCTGTTCGGCTATTGTATCGCCGGGCCGCAAACGTTCGAGCAGGCCAACGGCCCGGAGCGACGGCTGGACGCGGAGCGTCGCATCGAAGCAGCGCTTGAAACCGGCGACAGTCTGGATGCGCAGATCGTGCTGATGGCGCTGCATGCCAAATTGATCAGCGCCGAGGTCGTCGAGCGATTTGGGCTAAGCGCGGACTGACTTCGTAAGGTTAGGCTTACCCACCCATGCCACTGCGCGGCAGCTTGATCATCTCGCCGAAGCGGGCGCGCAATCTGTCGTCGAGCAGCTTTGGCACATGGCGGGGGAAGCGCTCGGCCAGCACGCGTTTCTTCTCGATGATCGCCCGCTGCAAGATGTCGGGCCGGCCCTTTTCATTCCATTCCTTCGGCGAAAAGCGGTCGCCGACAGCCGGATAGAAATATTCGGTCTGCATCAACCGCAGCGTCTGCTCGTTGCCGAGATAATGGCCGGGGCCATTCATGCAGACTTCAGTGATGGTGTCGATCGACAGCGCTTCGTCTGTCACCTCGATGCCGCGCACGCAGCGCAGGCAATGGCCCAGCATGTCGTTGTCGATGATCAGGCTTTCCAGGCAAAAGCCGAGCAGCGAGGCATGCATCCCTGCCGATTCATAGACGAGGTTGAGGCCGGCCAGGCCAGCCATCACATCGGTGATGCCCTTTTCATAGCCGGACTGGATGTCGGGCAGTTTCGAATCCGTCATGCCGGCGGCCGAACCGCCCGGCAGATCGTAGAATTGCGCCATCTGCGCGCAGGCCGAAGTCAGCACCGCCTGCTCGGCCGAGCCACCCGACATGGCGCCCGTGCGCAAGTCGGAGACGAACGGCCAGGTGCCGAAGATCGCCGGATGCCCCGGCTTGATGGCGTTGACATAGATGAGACCGACGAGCACTTCGGCCACTGCCTGGACCACTGCCCCGGCAATCGCCGCCGGGGCGGTGGCGCCAGCCTGGCCGGCCGACAGGAGCAGGATCGGAATGCCGCCTTCGACACATGCCTCAAGCACGCCGCAGGCATCCTCGGCAAACTTCATCGGCGGCACGACAAAGCAGTTGGAGTTGGAGACGAAGGGCCGTGCGCGAAAATTCTCCTCGCCGCCGGCGATCGCATAAAGCATTTCCAGCGCCGGCTGCACGTTCTCGCGCACCGTGAACGAGGTGCCGACATGCTTGGACGTTCCCATCACGCAGGCGTAGAGCGTGTTGAAGTCCATTTCGAGAGGATCGGGAATGTCGCGCGGCACCATCGGCCGTTGGAAGAAGTGGATGTTGTCGAGCCCTTCGACGAGGCGGGCGGCGTCGTAAATGTCCTGCACCAGCGACTCGCGGTATTCGCGCTTTTCGACATCGACCAGATGCACCGCGGCACCCGCGGTCCCGTAATGCACGCGCTTACCCTGGATCAGCATGTCATGCTTCGGGTCCTGGCCGTGCAGGGTGAAATTCCGCGCCGCTTTCTTGATCGTGTCCAGCACCAGGCCGCGCGGAAAGCGGATGCGGCCGTCATCGCCATAGACGGCGCCGACCCCGGTCAGCGCTTCGATACAGGAGGGAATGGCATTGGCGAAGCCGACGGTTTCCAGCAGCGTCAGCACCGCTTCATGGATGCGCTCCTGGTCGTTCCTGTTGAGCGGGCCGTAGCTGCCGCCTTCGAGGCCGGCGCGCACCGGCCTGATATCGTCCGCCAGCGGTGCGGCCCGCATGGCGCGGCGCGCTTCGCGCCCGCCGGATCGCCGCGAACGCTGATCGCTCAAAGCTTCTTGTTTAAGAGCTGCATCCTTAAGAGCCGCATCCTGCTTCTCAAGAGCCACTGACATCGGAGGCACTCCACCTTTAGCTTGCGAAACCGGACGCGGTGATTGGTCCACCGTCGGCCTGCTTCGTCCCCTTTGTCCGCCGACTATGCCGCCGGCATTGGCACAGCCTATGGGCCAGTGGACCCCGTCGCATATGCCAGGGAACTAAAGAACAGTGCTGGGAAGGATGTCAGGGACCGGGGCCGTTCAGGGCCCCGGCACGAGGAAATCAGGCGGCTGCCGGCCTGCGCCCGGCCGCGGTCGCCAGCTCGCGAATGCCCGGCTCTATGTGCTGCAGCGCGATCGAGGAAATGCCCAAGCGCATGAAACGCGACGGCTTTTCGGTGCGGTCGAAGAAGCGGTCGCCGGGCTCGATGATGACGCTGCGCGACGCCGCAGCCTCGGCCAGTCCGCGTGAATCGGTACCGCGCGGCCCTTCCAGCCAGAGCGATGTGCCGCCGGCTGAATCGGTCGAGCGCCATTCCGGCAGGAATGCGGAAATCGCATGGACCAGACGCTTGCGTCGCTCATCGAAGGCCGACGACAGCCGCCGCACCAGGGCCTCGTGATGGCCGAGCGACAGGAACAGCGCGACGGCGCGCTGGTTGTTGGCCGGCGGATGCCGCAGCATGAAGCGGCGCAGCGCCCTGAGTTCCGCGATTAGTCCAGCCGAAGCCACGATGTAGCCAAGCCGCAAGCCTGGAGCCAGCGTCTTCGACATCGAGCCGACATAGATGACGCGGCCTGAACGATCGAGGCTCTTCAGCGCCTGCTGCGGTGCCTCGTCGAGAAGCTGGCTGTCATAGCCGTCCTCGATGATGATCTGGTTGTGCCGGTTGGCGCGCGCCAGAAGATCCTGCCGCCGCTCCGCCGACAGCGGCACCATGGTCGGGCAATGGTGGCTGGGGGTGACGAAGACGAACCCGGAATCGTTGGGGATGGAAGAGGTTACGATGCCGGACTGGTCGACCGGCACCGGCTGGATGTCGGCGCCGGCCAGCCGGAAGATCGAGCGCGCGTCGGGATAGCCGGGGTCTTCCATCGCCACCTTCGAGCCCTTGGTCATCAGCAGCGTCGCCAGCATATAGAGCGCGTTCTGCGCGCCGAGCGTCACGATGATCTCGTCCGGATTGGCGAAGATACCGCGCCGCGGCAGCAGTCGCGCCTGGATCTGCTCGATCAAGAGCGGATCGTCGCGATCGACCATGTCGGAGGCCCAGTTGCGGATCTCGAGCACCGCCAGCGCCATGCGGTTGCACTCGCGCCATTCGGCGGTCGGGAACAGCGCCGGGTCGAACTGGCCGTAGACGAAGGGGTAGGAGGACTTGATCCAGTTGTCGTGCTTGGCCGGAGGCGGCATGTCGCTGGCGGCGATCTGCCGGCGTGCCTTCCAGTCGATCTCGTTCTGCTGGTCCGGCGCCTTCTGGTGCGGCTTGGCGGGGGTGGCCAGCACATCGGGATTGACGAAATGGCCGCGCCGTTCGCGCGCCACCAGGAAACCCTGGTCGACCAGCTGCTGGAACGCCAGCACCACGGTGCCACGCGCGACGCCGAGTTTTTCGGCCAGGATGCGGCAGGACGGAAGCGGCATCGAAGCGGCGATCTGCCGGTCGAGGATAGCGGCGACGATCGCCTGGCGAATCTGCGCCTGCAGGGTCTGGCCCGATTCCGCCGAAATCCGGAACAGGCCGGACCATATGGCCGTGTCGTTACGCTGTGGCATGGGAGATGTTCCTCGATGGCCAGTCTTTTTTGCTTGGCTGGACCAGCGGAAGGTAACCGTGGCACAAGGGGTTGCGCCAATCAATTTTTCTGATCGCTGGGATTTATGCCAGTGATCCTTCGCGCGACGCCGGCGCGACGCGAAGCGTCGTCGCGTGCGCTGTAAGCAGCAACATCCCCAGCGCGACGCGCAGCGTCGTCGCGCCGCGTTTTCCCGGGTGACGCTTGCGTCATCCCGCCCGGCGCGACGCGCAGCCTCGTCGCTCCGCCCCGCTATGTTGCACTGCGTCATCCCCACGCATTGAAAGAAACGGAATTCGGCTCAATAACTCCACCGCGACACGCGCCGGAAACATCCGGTCTGATAAGATGTCATGAAAAAGTATCAGGAGCCGGCAGTGGATCATTCGTCCTTCGACAAACAGCTTGTCGCCTTGCGTGCTGCGCGCGCGACGGCATCGGGCACGATGCGCGAGGCTTTTGCCGCCGACCCCAAGCGCTTCGAGACATTCTCGGCCAGCGACGGCGACCTTCTGCTCGACTGGTCGAAATGCGCGGTCGACCAGCACACGATGGAACTGCTCGAGAAGCTCGCCGGTGCGGCCGACCTCGAAGGGCGCCGCGCAGCAATGTTTTCCGGCAAGAAGATCAACATCACCGAGGACCGCGCCGTGCTGCACACGGCGCTGCGCAACCTCTCGGGCAAGGGCGTCACCGTCGACGGCCAGGACGTCAAGGCGGATGTGCTTGCCGTGCTCGACGCCATGGGCGCCTTTGCCGACACCATTCGCTCGGGCAAGGCCGCCGGCGCCACCGGCAAAAAGATCACCGACATCGTCAACATCGGCATTGGCGGCTCAGATCTCGGCCCGGCCATGGCGACGCTGGCACTGGCGCCCTATCACGACGGCCCGCGCGCGCACTACGTCTCCAACATCGACGGCGCCCATATCCACGACACGCTGAAGGGCCTGTCCGCCGAAACCACCTTGTTCATCATTGCCTCGAAGACCTTCACCACGGTCGAAACGATGACCAATGCCGTGACGGCGCGCAAATGGGTGCAGAAGGCCCTCGGCAAGGAAGCCGTCGGCAAGCATTTCGCCGCCGTCTCGACCGCGCTCGACCTGGTCGCCAAATTCGGCATCGAGGCCGATCGCGTGTTCGGCTTCTGGGACTGGGTCGGCGGCCGCTATTCGTTGTGGGGCGCCATCGGCCTGCCGGTGATGATCGCCATCGGCCCGCGCAATTTCCGCGCCTTCCTCGATGGCGCGCATGAGATGGACGAGCACTTTCGCACCGCCCCCCTGCAGAAGAACCTGCCGGCGCTGCTGGGACTGGTCGGCTGGTGGCATCGCGTGATCTGCGGCTATCCCGCGCGTGCTGTGATCCCCTATGACCAGCGCCTGTCCAGGCTGCCGGCCTATCTGCAGCAGCTCGACATGGAATCGAACGGCAAGGGCGTCACCCTCGACGGCACGGCGGTGACGACGCCGACCGGGCCGCTGGTCTGGGGCGAGCCCGGCACCAACGGCCAGCACGCCTTCTTCCAGTTGCTGCACCAGGGCACCGATTTCATCCCGGTCGAGTTCCTCGCCGCCGCCGTCGGCCACGAGCCTGATCTGAAGCACCAGCACGATCTGCTGCTTGCCAATTGCCTGGCCCAATCGGAGGCGCTGATGAAAGGCCGCACGCTTGAAGAGGCGCGCGCGCAGATGCTGGCCAAGGGCATGAAGCCGGCCGATGTCGACAAGATCGCCCCGCACCGCGTCTTCTCCGGCAATCGCCCGTCGGTGACCATCCTTTACCGCAAGCTCGACCCGCGCACTTTCGGCCGGCTGATCGCGCTCTATGAGCATCGCGTTTTTGTCGAAGGCACTCTGTTCGACATCAATTCGTTCGACCAGTGGGGTGTCGAACTCGGCAAGGAACTGGCGACCGGCCTGCTGCCGGTCGTAGAAGGCAAGGAGAGCGCCGCCAAGCGTGACGCCTCGACGGCTGGGCTGGTGGCGCGCATCCAGCAGCTGCGGGGTGCGGCATGAAAACCCCGGCGGACATCAAGGGCATATTGTTCGACAAGGACGGCACGCTCGTCGATTTCAACGCGACCTGGCTTGGCATTGCCGATTTCATGGCCATGGACGCCGCCGAGGGCGATCGCTGGAAGGCCGACAGGCTGCTTTCGGCGGCGGGCTTCGATTTCGTCAACAAACGTTTCAGGCCCGATTCGATCTTTGCCTCGGGCACCAACATGGATGTCGTCGAATTGTGGTTCCCGCGGCTGTCCGACGAGGACCAGATGCTGGCCGTCGCCCGCTTCAACGAGATCACTTCCGTGCAGGGTTCGTCAATGGCCGTGGCGCTGCCGGGAATCGTCTCGGCGCTGACGGCGCTGCACAAACGCGCCTACCGGCTCGGCGTCGCCACCAACGATTCCACCAGCGGGGCGGAAAAGACCATGGTCACGTTAGGCGTCGCCCAGCTCTTCGACGCCGCCTATGGCTATGATGCGGTTGCCAATCCGAAACCGGCGCCGGACACGATCCTCGCCTTCTGCGACCTGACCGGGCTGAGGCCGGCCGAGATCGCCATGGTTGGCGACAACCGCCACGATCTGGAGATGGCGCGGGCTGGCGGCTGCGGGCTGGCGATCGGCGTGCTCTCCGGCACCGGCACGCGTGAATCGCTGTCGTCGATCGCCGATATCGTGCTGGATTCAGTTGCCGATCTGCCGGACTTCCTGTCGGCGCGAGTCAAGGAGACGATCTGACGGAAGGCTTTGAGGGGTTGAAGCCAAATCGACTTGGGCTTCCCGTCGATGGCCGAGATGGGTGGTTAGCTGACATCGAGAATCGAAGTACCGAACGTCCGTTTTGGGCCGACAGCGGACTGGCAGCTTCAGGCTGCGGAATCTTCAAGAGCTGACATTCAGGTCGGCGCGGGCATCGTCGCGATCTGACCCAATTGCGACGCTCACGCCGGTCAGTGGTAACGTCCGGATTTGGCGAGCGATTCCGACCTCAGCGAACGAAGTTATGACACGCCATTCCAGTGTATGATTGCTTCGCCAAATTGGGTGTGCGCTGCAATAGCAGCCCGAGACAGTCGCGCTTGCCGAAGGGACTGTCGGCTCTGACGGGATTGGCGTAAGCTACAGGTAAGGGGGTGCACACATGCACCGCATCGTCGCCATAGCGATCTTGGTTCTCGCGGCCGTGTTCAGCTCCGCGCGCGCGGAGGTGCTGATCGGCGTCTCGGCTGCAATGACGGGACGGCTCGCCTGGATCGGCGAGCAGGGACAGCGCGGCGCGGCGATGGCGGTGGCCGACGTCAACGCGGCGGGTGGCGTGCTCGGCCAGAAGGTGAGGCTCATCTCGGTCGACGATTTCTGCGATCCCGAGCAAGCGGTGGCAGCTGCCCAGAAGCTGGTGGCTGACGGGGTGGTGCTCGTCGTCGGGCATTATTGCTCCGGGGCCTCGATCCCCGCATCAAAAGTATACGAGGAGGCGGGCGTCGTTGAAATATCCCCAGGCTCGACCAATCCGCAGCTGACCGAACAGGGCCGTGGCAACGTCTTTCGCACCATTGGCCGCGACGACGTGCAGGGTTTCATCGCCGGCAACTACCTTGCCGATCGCTGGGGCGACAAGAAGATTGCAATCCTCCACGACAATTCGACCTATGGGAAAGGTCTCGCCGACGAGACCAGGAAGCAGCTGAACAAACGGGGCGTGACTGAAGCCGTTTACGACGCCTACACGCCCGGGAAGGATGACTATTCAGCCGAGGTCGCTGCGTTGCAGACCGCCGGCGTCTCCGCCTTGTATGTAGGTGGCTATCAAGCCGAGGTTGCGCTGATCGCTCGCGCTGCGCACGACCGTGGCTACACGGTTCAGCTCATATCCGGAGATGCCTTGGCGACCGAGGAATTTGCCCTGATCGCAGGCTCAGCGGCGGAGGGAACCCTGTTCACCTTCCCGACGGATCCGCGGAGAAATGCCGGCGCGGCCGCGATCGTGGAGCGGTTCCGTGCAGAGAAATTCGAGCCCGAGGGCTACACGCTGTTGGCCTACAGCGCGGTCCAGGTCTGGGCCCAGGCAGCCTCGAAGGCAGGTTCGCTGGAGCCGAAAGCGATCATCGCGACACTGCACGAACAGGAATTCGACACCGTCATGGGCCGGGTCGACTTCGACGACAAGGGCGACCTCACGAGGCAGAGCTGGGTTTGGTACGTCTGGCGCGGCGGAGAGTACGTGCCGGTTGAATAGGGTTCGCCGAATGCCGGCGTGCCGCCTGAGACGTTAGTCTGATGCAGACCAGTGTGGCTGGATTGTTCCGACTCACCGCGATGCTTGAACGGCTCGGCATACGCGGCCGGCTGTTGCTCGCCTTTTTCGGGATCAGCGCCCTTGCGGTGCTGGCAACCGCTGCGGCGCTTTATGCCTTCCTCCAGGTCGGCGACGTCGTCGACCGAATTACCACGGATCGGGTGCCGTCGGCGCTGGCCTCCCTCCAGCTGTCGCGCCAGGCCGAACGGGTCGCTGCTGCCGCGCCATCGGTGCTGGCGGCGACAAGCAGGGCTCAGCACAGCGAGGTCTCGGCTGCCGTCGCGCTCGAGATGTCCCGCCTCGAGGCCCTGCGCACGGACCTCAGGGATGCCACGCTGGGCACAGTGCCTTTGGCTGAGATCGAGGAAGCCGCGGTTGTTCTGAGACGCAACCTGAAGGAGCTCGATTCTCTTGTTGTCGCCCGGCTCGACGTGGTCGCCCGCAAGGAGGAGCTCCTGAACCGCCTCGCCGCGACGACGACCGGAAGCCAGCGCCTTGTCGCCACCGGCATCCTGGTGATGGATTCCAGGCTCCTGCAATGGCGGGCGGTCGCGGCCGACACGTCGCTGTCGCCCGATCGACGCGCAGCGGCGATGGTCGAACTGGTCCAGGCGATTGCGGCCTACATCCCCCAGCAGAAGGCGCAGATGGAGATCTCGGCGGTCAACGACGCGCTCGTGAAGGTCGCGAACGCGCCGACGCCGGGCGACCTGGCGTTGGTCCTTTTTCCGCTACGCCGTTCGCTCGCTGCTCTTGAAACGGTTTCCACGGAGATCGACGAAAAGCTGCGGACCCGCTTCCGGCAGCGTGTCGACGAGTTCAAGGGTTTGACCGACGGCGAGGACAGCATCCCCAAGGCGCGGGGGGACGAGTTTGCTGTCCTGGCACAGGGCGAAAGGCTTCTGGCTGAGAACAATCGACTGTCGCGCAATCTCACCGCTGGCGTCGATCGCCTAGTCGCCACGGCAGACCAGGATATCGCTGCGTCTGGTCGCGAAGCCGCGCTCGTCCAGCGCTACGGCACCGCGGTTGTGCTCGGTTCCGCCTTCCTCAGCCTCCTGAGCTCGGTTCTGGTTGTCTGGCTCTATGTCGACCGCAGCCTCCTCGCCCGACTGGGGGCCGTGAGCCAGGGCATGCTCGCGATTGCGGGGGGCAACCTTCGTGCGCCGCTGCCCGCGGCTGGCAGCGACGAAATCGGGCGTATGGCCGAAGCGCTGAGACTCTTCCGGGATACTGCTGTCGAAGTCGAGGAAAAGAACCTGCGCGACGTCGCGGAAGCTCGTCAGCGGCTTATCGATGCCATCGAAAGCATCTCCGAAGGATTCGCGCTGTACGATGGGGAGGACCGGCTTGTCCTCAGCAATAGCCGCTACCGCGAACTGCTCTACAGCGACCTTGCGATCGAACTGATGCCCGGCACGACATTCGAGCACATTATTCGCCGATCCGCTGAGCGCGGCTACATCAAGGATGCCGAGGGGCGACTCGAGGAATGGGTCGCCGAGCGCCTCTCGCGGCACCGCAACCCTGGCGAACCTTGGGTGCAGCGGCGAGGCGACGGGCGATGGGTCATGATCAGCGAGCGGCGGATCAGCGCCGGCGGCACGGTCGCCGTCTATTCGGACATCACTGAGCTAAAGCAAAGGGAGGAGAACCTTGCCGAGAAATCCGCGGTTCTGGAGGCGCTTTCCAGCAAGCTGGCGAAGTATCTGGCGCCCCAAGTGTATCGCTCGATATTCACCGGCCGCCAGGAGGTCAGGATCGCCAGCCAGCGGAAGAAACTGACAATATGCTTCTCCGATATCGCCGGCTTTACCGAGACCACTGACAAAATGGAATCCGAGGATCTCACCCAACTCCTCAATCACTATCTGACGGAAATGTCGAAAATTGCCTCGGATCACGGCGCGACGATCGACAAATATGTCGGCGACGCGATCCTGATGTTCTTCGGCGATCCCGAGACTCGCGGCGTCAAGGAGGACGCGCTGGCTTGCGTACAGATGGCGCTTACCATGCAAAAGCGGATCAGCGAGCTTGCCGAAGTCTGGCGGGACATGGGGATCGAAACACCGCTGCGCTGTCGCATCGGCATCCATACCGACTACTGCACCGTCGGTAACTTCGGCAGTGAGGACCGGATGGACTACACGATAATCGGTGGCGCCGTGAATCTCGCCTCGCGCCTAGAGCAGGAGGCGCCGCCGGGGGCCATCCTCATTTCCTACGAGACGTTTGCCCAAGTGAAGGACTCAATCGACTGTGAGGAGCTGGGGCACGTCCAGGTCAGGGGGATCGCCTATCCCGTCGCCACCTACCGCGTCATCGATCTGAAGGCCAATCTGGCGGCCGCTCGTCGTGCTGTTCGAACCGAACTGCCGCATTTCAGGCTGGAACTTGAACCGGAGCTTATGTCCCCTGACGAGCGTGGCGATGCCGCCACTGCACTTCGAGACGCGCTGGATCGGCTTTGTCACAAGCCCGGGTAGTAGGGCTTGGTCCACAACGACCCCTCCCAATGGATGCAAGGAGGGGGATGTGGGACGCAGCTCATTGGCGCTATAGATGCGAAGGCCGCAGAACGCAGGGCGCGCCGCCATCGGACGGGCCTTCGAGAATTATTTGACTGCCTTGGGGCCACTCTATCGACCGATACTGGGCAAGTCACAAACGGTCGCGCTTGGTTCCCTCGCGATCGCACTGCAGCCAATGCACTATTGTGCTACAATCATCCTAGAGCAACTTGGTGGGCACGCGTATGGACCGCAAGCTTGCCGCCATTCTGGCTGCCGATGTAGTCAGCTATTCCGCGCATATGGAGCGGGACGAGCAAGGCACCTACCTGCGTCTCCGAGCAGGTCGAAAGGAGCTCTTCGAGCCCGAAATCGCTCGCCATCACGGACGCATCTTCAAGGTCATGGGCGACGGGATGCTGGCGGAGTTTGCCAGCGTCGTGGATGCGGTTGAATGCGCGGTTGCGCTGCAAAGGGGGCTGGCGGAGCGAAATCAGGCGGTTCCTGAGAACCAGCGCATTCAGGTCCGCATTGGCATCAACCTCGGTGAAGTCATCATCGAGGGCAAAGATCGCTTCGGCGAAGGTGTCAACATCGCGACCCGGCTCGAACAAATTGCGGAGCCTGGCGGTGTCTATGTATCCGCAAAAGTGGCCAAGGAGGTGGAGAAAAAACTCGCCTTCGCGTTCGAGCCGATGGGCTTGCAGAAGGTCAAGAACCTTGAGGAGCCTATTCAGGTCTTTCGGGTAAAGCTTGATGGTACGCCAGGATTGCGTCGGGTTGCTTTCGGTGGCCGGCGTTCGGCTGCTTGGGGTCGCGCCGTCGCGTTGACACGATTCCCGCGCCGCGGCTTCATTCTTGCTGCAATCGTTCTCGTCGTGGCAGCGATCGGCGCATACTACGGCGCGGAAACATGGCGAGCCGCTCCGGTTCGTTCGAGCGACATGCCGAGGATCGCGGTGCTTCCCTTCGACGACTTCAGCACCGGTGCGGATAAGGGATATCTCAGCGATGCCGTCGCCGAGGGGATCATCACCGAGCTGGCGTGGAGCAAGACCTATGCCGTCATCGCCCGGAATTCGAGCTTCCGGTACCGCGGCAAGCCGGTCGACGCCAGGCAGATTGGCGATGAACTCGGCGTCGACTACCTGCTTGAAGGCAGCCAGCAGAAGCTCGGAAACCGACTGAAAGTGACGGCTCAGCTCTTGAATGCGCATGACGGAGCGCATCTCTGGTCCAACACCTACAACCGCGAGATCGGCGATCTTTTTGTCGTTCAGGAGGAAATCATCCGCACCGTTGCGGAACGGGTCTGGCACAGGATCGAGCGACCCTGGCCACAGAGCGATGCCGCCCGGGTCAGCGCGCTGCACTATTACCTGATGGGGTTTGCCGAGATCGACAGGGATTTCTCTGCCAAGGGGACCGCCTTGCTTCGGCAGTTCAGCCTCAAGGCGATCGAAGCGGATCCGAACTCCCAGTTCGGCTATATCGGGCTGGCCCACTCCTATCGCATCGACGCGGATTTCGGGTGGCACGAGCAGGACCCTGACGAGGGGATAAAGCGTGCCGCCGAATACGCCGACAAGGCTATCCTGCTCGCCCCGGACGATCCCGAGTCGCAGTGGGCCCGCGCCCGCGTGCATGCTGACGCGGGCGAGGTCGAGCAGGCGCTTGCGCGGTTCGATCAGGCGATCGCCTTGAATCCCAGCAACTCGATGATCCTCGTCAGCAGTACGGATCCGCTGATCTGGGTTGGCCGTACAGACGAAGCGATCGATCGGATCAAGCAGGCTATGGGCATCGATCCTTTCTACCCTGAATGGTTCAACTGGCAGATGGGCTGGGCACTCTACCAAAAGAACGATTGTGGGGCTGCGCTGTCGTGGATGCGGAAAATGTCCAGAATCCCGAACAGCGCACAACGCATGCTCGCGGGGATCCACGCGTGTCTCGGGCACGTGCGGGAGGCAAAGGAAGCGCTTGCGGTTTTCCTCAAAGACTCGCCGGGCGAATCCATCAGCAAAGAACGCAAGCAATGGGAGAAGGTATATATCGCCCCCGGAGCCCTCGACCGCTGGCTCAACCACATGCGGGTCGCGGGCATGCCGGAGGAATGACTGCGTCGGTGTGGCCCGGCCGTGCGACACGAGCAATGACCTGGAAGGCTCTGAACGCGACCTTCGTTGCGCCCAACGAAATGTCAGGAGTTGGCGCGAACGAGCCGGCCGGGGCATCAGCCCGGATTATACCGCGATGGAGCGTTCTACGTCTCAATCGGGTGGAATGCTGCCGTTCGATTGGTCCTTCGGAACGAGCAACGAGCGCCAAAAACGGACGATCAGCCATTGTCCTGCCGAAGCAGCCATTGCCTATGTCCTACGGATCACCGACAGGGCTTGAGATCGAGCAGGTGCTTTGCCACAGGCGCCCCCATCGCTGGCCCACGCGACGAGTTGGGATCAGTGACCCCACCCCTGATATGACGCGGGATCGCTTGTACGGCGCCCTACGGCGATTTGTGGAGGGCCGACGCCACCCATGGTGCGGTCTTTGCGATCTCGGTGCGTTCCCAACTCGCGATCGGTATGCGCCAACCTGACAGCGCTATTCCGGCAGCCCCGCCTTTCGCAAACCTTCTGCAAGCAGAGCCATATCGGCCGCACGCCTGATTGAAACGACGTCGGCGAGATTGGAAATTCGTTGGCCAGGATCGAGGGCGAGAATTCGGCTCACCACCTTTTGCGCATCCTCGGTTCGGCCAGCGTGAGCATAGCTTGCAGCCGCAAAGCGCAACGACGCCAAAAAGTCCGGCTTTTCCCGCAACGACCTTTCCGCCCAGGATGATGCCTCCTCAAATCGACCAGCTAAGAGATGAGCCACTGCAACCGCATTAAGCATATCGAACATGAACGGGTCGACTGGGCTCATGCGTATCGCAGTGGCCAGGTGCTGGAGGGCGGTTTCCGTATCGCCGAGGTCGGCTCTTACCCAGCCGCTGAATAGCCACGCAGTAGCCAGGTTCGGATTGAGCCCAAGCGCGCGATCAATGAGCGCTGCCCCGCTATTGTAGTTGCCCACGACAAACGCGAGCGCTTCCCCGCCGAGTGAGAGCGCAACCGCGTCATCCCTGCCCAAATCCACGGCCTTCAGAGCCAGGCGTTCTGTCTCGACGGTTTCCTGCTCACGATCGGCCATCCAGCCGTTCGCCTTGCGCATGACGGCACACAACGCGGCCATGCCGTATGCCGAGGCGAATTCAGGGTCGAGTTCGATGGCTTTGTAAAACAACTGAAGGGCGTCTGCGTTGGATTCCCTGGTCAACAGGTGGAGGCTTGCTATCCCGCGCAGGTAGTAGTCGTAGGCGTCAAGGTGCTCGGTCGGCTTGCGCTTGGCTCGCTCGATCTCTGCCTGTTCCAGCTTCGGAGCGATCGCTCCGACGACGCTGCGGGTCACTTCCTCCTGCAGCTCAAAAACGTCCTCCAGCCCGCCGTCGAAACGCTCGGCCCATAGATGTGCACCCGTTGTCGCATCGATAAGCTGCCCGGTGATGCGCACCCTGCTCGCCGCCTTGCGCACGCTCCCTTCAAGCACGTAGCGCACACCAAGCTCGCGTCCAACCTGCTTAATGTCCACTGCCCGGCCCTTGTAGGTAAAGCTCGAGTTTCGCGCGATGACGAACAGCCAGCGCGTCCGGGACAGCGCGGTGATGATCTCCTCCACCATGCCGTCAGCGAAGTAGCCCTGCTCGGGGTCGCCACTTAGGTTGTCGAATGGCAAGACCGCGATGGACGGTTTTTCGGGAAGCGCCAGCGTATCCCTTGTCGAGAATGCCGAAGTGGGTTTTGCTCGACTGACTCGATAGGCGCGCACCGCGTCCACGATGTTGTGGACCTGCTGGCTACCGAGGTCGGTGTAGGCATAATCCAGTTTGCCTTTGACCTGCTCGTAAACGTTGCTCGCGACGCAGACGCCGCCAGGTTCTGCAAGCTTCTCGAGCCGCGCGGCGATGTTCACGCCATCACCGTAGATCGTATCGTCCTCTGCAATCACGTCGCCCAAATTCACGCCCATGCGGAAAGTCATGCGCTTGTCTTCGGGCAAACTTGCATTGTGAGCGGCCAATCCCTCCTGGGCTTCCACCGCACACTGCACCGCGTGGACTGCGCTGGCGAATTCGACAAGTAGGCTGTCGCCAGCGGAACCGACGATGCGTCCGTGCGACTCTGTGATCTTGGGCTCGATCACTTCGGCGCGCAGCCTCTTAAGATGCGCAAGCGTGCCAACCTCGTCGGCTCCCATGAGGCGGCTGTAGCC
>NZ_JBWLUX010000037.1:0-59979 GCF_057784315.1 Mesorhizobium sp. CNPSo 4684
GTCCCCAACGACCGGGTTTTAGGAGCCGGCCCCGTCCCCGGGCCGGCTCCACCATTTCTGCGGTAACCCTTTGAAATCTTGCTATTGTTGAGCTTTGAACTGACCGCGAGGATCGTCGCGGGCGTCGGGCACCAGTTCGTAGCTCTCCAGATTTGCCATATCCAGAAAGTAGCGCGACTTGCGTCTTGGTGCTCCCCGTAGCCACTCGGCCAGTTCGGATTGCGTCACCTGCAACCATTCTGGAAATTCGGCGGGACCGCTGAACTCTCCTTCGATCAATCCAGTCAAGGCGTGGATGTAGATGATGCGGCCAACGCCGGGAAACTTGTAAATTTCCTCTCCTCGTCTGCCTTGAAGACGGTCTTGGATCAGCCGGTATCCGATCTCCAAGACGATCTTGTCTTCCGGGTATCGGTCGTCCACCAGGAACCAGTTCACAATCTCCTGCCGCCGGCGATTGTCGTCGGAGCCTTGATAGGCACCAAGACCCATGTTGCATATGGTACAGCAAGGGACCAGCTTGCATTGGCCGAAATGCTCCCGGATTGCCCTCTTCGTGACCAGCCCGCCTTCTGCAAACCTGTGAAGGACGTACACTGGGGGTTGATGGTCAGATTTGCCGTCATTCGGAATCCCGCAATAAATGCACCGATCGCCGTTGACGACTTCATATACGCGCTCGAAACGCACTTCAGCTTCACGTCGGTTGTACCTTTGCTTTACCCGACCCATGGGATTTCCACTTAGACCGCTCGGACAACCGCTCCCCATGCACCAGGAGCACAGATCGACTTGATCGTCGCTGAATTCCAGAATATCATAACTGTGTGGAGACGTTCTAAAGTTCGTCTGGGAGCCGTTGTGGGTGACCTAATGGATGCTGTTCTTAAGCTCGGCATCTACCACTAAATACTGCGGAGTGGCGCTCTACAGAGTGTCGTCTCGTGCGAGGGATATCCCTTCCGAATAAGGGGCAATCGCTGACCGGTTGCTGCACATCCGCTTCATGTTGATGAAGCAAGGATGTGTGCAATGTGCAAATCAAACAGACTAGCAAGCTTCAGGATTGCGCAAGCCAACAAGCAGAATTGGCTATGCTTCTACTGCAACTTTCCGATGTGGGATGGAGATCCGGCGCCGTTTTCTAAGCGTTATCATCTCCCTGTCGGATTGCTCGATCGATTCCGCTGCACCGCAGAACATCTGGAGCCTCGAATGGACGGCGGCAAAGACACAAAGGAAAACCTCGTTGCAGCTTGCGAATTTTGCAATCAGACCCGCCATAAGATGCGAACTGTCTTGTCGCCTACTGCCTACCGGCAGCACGTCCGAAGGCGAATAGCGGCCGGGAAATGGCATCCGCCTGAGTGCCATCACTTGTTGCATGGCACCCAGGCGATCCGTCGGAAGCTCGTGGCCGCTGCGAACCTCGGACAGAGCCAGTGCCTTCCAGCTTCCAAATGGCAATTGATCGCTGCAGTATGAGCGATCACCCCCCCTGGATCACGGCGATGTTGGAAATCCCGGAAGATCGATGCGAGCGCCATCGCCTGTTCAAGACGATCGACGATGCCTTCAAGGCCGGCGATTTCGAGGGGCTCGGCGTGGCATTGGGCGGCTCGCCCCGCTGGTTCGACGAGCGCATGCCATTCGAACTCGGCCTCGGGCATCCGCTGGAATATGCGATCTATTGGAGCCCCGTCGGCTTTATCTCGACCTTGCTGGATGCCGGCTCGGATCCGAATTATCAGGACCACGGTGGGTTTCCGGCAATCATTGCCGCGCTGTCCACCGACCGAACCGATAGGCTGGAAATTGTCAGGGTGCTGATCGACGGTGGCGCCGACCCTGACATGCGGGGCGTGAACGACTGGACGCCGCTTCACTATGCGGTGGCCATCCGCAGTGTCGATGCGATCCGCCTTCTTTTGGCCGCAGGCGCCGACCCGGCGCTCGAAACGCGGATTGATGACAATACGACGCCCCTTGAGGAAGCCGACAATGCCGGCTTTGAAGCCGGCGCTTCATTGCTGCGCGATGCAATGGCCGGGCGCGGCTCCGACAGACGGTGAGTTGGGCGCAATCTACCGCCGGCGACAAGGCTTGGCCGGCTGGCCTTACGTCTCTTTCAGCCCGGCCTTGAACCGCTTGCCGTTGGCGACATAGTGCGCGGCCGAGACGCGCAACCTGGCGATTGCGGCGTCGTCCAGCGGCCTGATCACCCGCGCGGGCGAGCCGACGATCAGGCAATTATCGGGGAACTCCTTGCCTTCGGTGACCAGCGCGCCGGCGCCGACCAGTGAGTTCTTGCCGATCCTGGCGCCATTGAGGACGATGGCGCCCATGCCGATCAGGCTGTTGTCGCCGATCGTGCAGCCATGCAGCAGAGCGCGGTGGCCAATGGTGCAGCCCTGGCCGATTGTCAGGGGAAAGCCGGGGTCGGTGTGCATCACCGTGTGCTCCTGGACATTGCTGTCGGCGCCGATAACGATCGGCTCATTATCACCGCGGATGACCACGCCAAACCAGAATCCGGCATTGCGGCCGACCTTGATGTCGCCGATCAACGTCGCGTCGGGCGCGATCCAGTTGCTGTCGGCATCCTCGAAACGGGGCGCCTTTCCGTCGATCGCATAGGTCGGCATTTTAGTCTCCGATTCGTCTCAGGCGGAACGAACCCTAAAACAATCCAAGGAAAACCGCGTGGCGGTTTTTCCTAGGGAAAATCGCGTAGCGGTTTTCCGTTCAAGACAAATATCGGGCCAGCGATTCCACCAGGAGCTGAACTGCTCCAGGTGAGCCGACGCCCCACGAGGCAATGGCGATCAGCACGATGCCCAGCGCCAGCGCCCAGGCCATCACGGTGCAGCCGCAGGACATCAGCATCAGCGTCGAAATGCGGCCCTCGCGCCGCGCATCCAGCGCATCGTTGGCCAGCATGAACGGCCCGGCGCAAGCGGTCGCAGCCAGCGAGCGCAGGATGTGCGACGGCGATACATAGGGTTCGACAAAGGCCAGCCGGCGGCCCGCGACCAGTTCCATCACGGAGCCGGTGAGCCCGCAGGCGGTGAGCCCGACAGCAAAAGCGAAGAGAACGGGCAGCAGCAGGCTCATCTTTACCTTCCGTTTACCATGAAATCGCACAGTCGCATCCGACAGCCGCGCAGCAAGAGCCATGCCGCGGCATGTGTGCCGTCCAAGGACAGGAGCGGCGGCCATTGTGGGGATTGCGATGAAGCAGGCAGCGACCGCCGAAGAATTCAACGTCGTCGATTCCGTGCTGATGAAGCGGGTGTTTTATGCCTTTGCGGCACTGGCTCTGTTGTCGCTGGCGATCAGCCTTGGCGGCAAATGGTTCGGCCGCTCGATCGCCATGGCCGGCTATACCGACGACACCACGGTCCATCGTGTGGTGATCGGCAACAATGTCATTGCCGTGCCGGCCAACGCCATCCGCTTCCTGCAGGCGCGCCGCGACGGCATCGCTTCGCGCCTCGACCTCTATCTGCGCTATCCCCAGATGGAAGGTTACAGCGAAGCCGCCCGCGACGACTTCAACCACACGGGAACGGCCAAAAACATCATCTTCCTGTCGTTCGAACCGCAGATGATGTCGCGCGACATGAGCGGCCGTTTCGCACCGATCTACAGCGCGCTGATCAGCCAGCCCGGAACGCCCGGCCCCGGCGGCACGATGATTTACGGCTTCAGCGAAAAATCAGGTTATCTCAGCGAGGTGCTTGCGGTTGCCGGCCGCGCCGGCAAGGATCCGTTCGTCGCCCGCTGCCTGAGCGGACCGAGTGCCGAGGAATCGCTGGCGCCCTGCGAGCGCGACATCCAGGTCGGCGACAGCCTCAGCCTGACCTACCGCTTTCCCCGGGAACTTCTGGGCAACTGGCCGACGCTTGACGCGGCAATCGTCGCCGAGGCCACGCGTGTCCTCAAGGCAGCGAGATAGCCCCATTCGTCATCCACGGGCGGAGCGGGCGCGAAGCGATCGCGCAGACCCGAGGATCCATTCCGTGCCCTTCAGGCGGCGAAGCGGTGCAGAATTCGCTGTTGGAAGAGCAGAGAAGGCAGTTCTGGACCGCCGCGTTGCTGGGCGATGCCGCGGCATGGATCCCAGGGTCTCCGCGACGCCGCTGCGCGGCTGCTTTGCCCTGGGATGACGATGGCGCGACGGGCTGTCGGCAATCGCAAAGGTCTGTGGCTGTCTGGCTCAGGCCAGATCGATGTCGAGGATCGCCATCGAGAAATTGTAGTCGCCGTCGTCCTCGTCCTTGAAGACGATGCCGAGGAACTCGTCGCCGACATAGACCTCGGCCGAATCTTCCTTGCGCGGCCGCGCCTTCACTTCGAGTTTGGGATTGTGGAAGACGCGCTTGAAATAGGCGTCCAGCTTTCTGATTTCGTCCGGCTTCAAAAGTCTTCTCCGATCGTCGGGCTTGCTCGTTGGAACGCGCTTCTGGCACGTCGACAATGGCGATGTAAAGGCAAGCCGGCTGGATAGAACGCGAAGTTAAGGGGCAACAGCGCCGGTAGCCGGACTTCAGCCCGGCACACCGGATCGTGCAAATCAGATGTCGAAGCTGACGACTTGGTCCATCGACTGCGACGGCAAAAGCTGGTCCATCTGGCGCGAAGGCTGGTCGCAGCCGGTCTCGCCGACGACGCGGGCCGGTACGCCGGCAACCGTCTTGTTGTGCGGCACCGGCGACAGCACCACAGAGCCTGCCGCGATCTTCGAGCAATGGCCGACCTCGATGTTGCCGAGGATCTTGGCGCCGGCGCCGATCAGCACGCCGTAACGGATCTTGGGGTGACGGTCGCCGCCGGCCTTGCCGGTGCCGCCCAGCGTCACGCCGTGCAGGATCGACACGTCGTCCTCGATCACCGCCGTCTCGCCGACGACGAGGCCGGTGGCGTGGTCGATGAAGATGCCCTTGCCGATACGGGCGGCCGGGTTGATGTCGGTCTGGAACACCGAGGACGAGCGGCTCTGCAGATAGAGTGCGAAGTCCTTGCGGCCCTGGTTCCACAGCCAATGCGCCAGCCTGTGCGTCTGGATGGCGTGGAAACCCTTGAAATAGAGCACCGGCATGATGAAGCGGTCGCAGGCCGGGTCGCGGTCGTAATAGGCCTGGATGTCGACACGCACGATCGACGACCATTCCTTGTCGTCGGCCAGCATCGACTTGAAGGTCTGGCGGATGAGGTCGGAACCGATGTCCTGGTGCGCAAGCCGCTCGGCCAGCCGGTGGATGACCGCCTCTTCCAGGCTCTCCTGGTTGAGGATGGTCGAATAGAGGAACGCCGCCAGAAGCGGGTCGCGGTTGACCGCTTCCATCGCCTCGTCGCGGATCGAGCGCCAGATCGGATCGACCGGCTGCACCATTGTCGGGCGGGCAATCGTAATGCTGTTCATCGACGTCTCCGGCCTGCCGGCTTGTTGTCCGGCCGCACATATAGGCCAGATCATAGCACGATTGAACTCAATTTTCCTTAGTCACTGATCAAATGGATTTGGTTCACGCAGATTCAAGCCTCCATGGAAAACGAACCCTTGATCACCGCCGCCCAGGAAACGGGCCGGCGGACCCGCGCGATGCCGGGCCATTCAGGTCGGCAGCGGCTTTCCGGCCTGTTCCGCTGCCATATATTCCGCATACCAGTCGGGCCAGTTCACATCGTACTGTCCGCCGGTCCGCTTCTCGTGCTCGCCATGTGCCGCCGCCGCGCGTCGCAGTGCCGCGGCAAGTTCGCCCGACGAGGTGAATATCGTGTCGCTGGCGTCCACGCGGCCCGGCAGACGCTGGGTGATCTCCTGCACGATGAAGCTGTTGCCGTCCGGATCGCTGAACGTGACATAGGAGGAATAGCTGCGCCCTTCCGGATGTCTGCCGCTGACCGGCGGCTGCCCAGGGCCCGTACGGTGGAACACCTCGCTCGCCTCGACGCCGCGCGCCACGAGTTCGGCATGCGCCGCCACGATATCGGATACGACAAGATAAAGTCCCTTTGCCGAGCCTGGCGCGGCTGTCGTCAGGCCCTTGCCGAAATGGATCGAGCATGGCGAACCCGGTGGCGTGAACTGCACCACCCGAAACGCATCGCCGACGACGAAGTCGGCATCGAGCCGCCAACCGAGACCACCATAAAACCGCTTGGAGCGCTCGGCATCCGCAACCGCAATGATGACAGCCTCCAGCTTCATGTCGATCGGTCCCGGCACGGTATTCGTCATGTCAGCCTCCTCAGTTGAATGGAATGGCAACATTCCCCAGAGCCCCGGCCCGCGCAAGGTTTGAAATGATTGGTTTTGACTCCGAGGGGTTGAGATCGGTTAACTGGACGCATGACAAACTTGAAAGACCAGCCCTTGATCGACGAACCGCTGAAGCGGCAACTCTCGGAGCTCTATCGGGCCGAAGACCGCCACTACCATAACCTTAGACATATCGAGGCGATGCTGGCGCTGGCCGAGGACTATCGCGCATTGCTGGATGACCCCGATGCCGTCGAAGCCGCAATCTGGTTCCACGACGCCATCTATGACAGCAAGGCCAAGGACAATGAGGCGCAAAGTGCGGCCCTTGCCGAGAAAGACCTGGCTGGACGCACCGATTCGGAACGCTTGAGCCGCATCGCTGCGATGATCCTCGCCACGTCAACGCACCAGCTGCCGTCCTTCGACGATGCAGCGGCAATACGCGACGCCAGCCTCTTCCTCGACATGGATCTGTCGATCCTGGGCGCCGAGCCGGATGCGTTCGACGCCTATGAGCGCGCGGTCCGACGGGAATATGCCTGGGTCGAGGAGCCGATGTGGCGCGCCGGCCGCGGCACCGTCCTGAAGAGTTTTCTCGCCCGCGGCCACATCTTCCACACAGATGAATTCCGGCAGCGGTTCGAACCGCAGGCGAGGCAAAACATCGCGCGCTCGATCGAGGCTCTGAGCGGTTGACTGACCAGAAACTCCCGGAGGGAAGCCCGGCTAGTCTGGAAAAGTTTCCATGCGCTGCTCATACGGCTTGAAACCTGCGCGCCCATAGACCGATTGCGCGGACGGATGGTCATAGGTGTCCGTATGAAGCCAGACCCTTTGCGGCGCATGCGACCAGACGGCGCGAAGCGCCCGGTCGAGCAGGAACGGCCCGAGCCTGCGGCCCTGGAAAGCGGGAACCAGTCCGAAATGGACCAGCTCGACGTCGGGCTGACCGACGCCGTTGAATTCGCACAGGCCGGCTGCCTCGCCTCCAACGCGCAGCACGTGAATGTGTGTCGACGGCAGCGCCAGCAGGCGCTCGAGGTCGTCAGCCGCCATGCGCAGCCGCTGGTCCTACTGCACAGGCTCGCCGACGGCGCGGTAGAGGCTGATGTAACTGGCGCTGTTCAGCCTCTCCAGCGCAACCGAGGCGCTGGCTGCCGGCTGGACGCGGGCAGGCGCCGGATTGGCCTGGCGCATTTCCATGTAGGTGACGAGAAGATCAACCAAAGCGGCACCAAGACCGCGAAAAGCAGCAGGGCGGCAGCTCCCGCGCAATCACGTGAAAGCGCCGATCGTCGATGCCATTGCCGCCAGCAGCGCCAGCCCAGCCGCCACCGACAGCCCGTTCAGCACAATCCCCAGCAGACCAAGCCCGCGATTGTCGTTGGAGCGCGCCAGCGCCATCACGCCGAAGACCACGCCGGCGACATGCGCCACCGGAGCTGCCAGCAGAAACACCAGCATGAAGAAGCCCGTCGCAACGCCCTGCGCAAGCTGCGATGCGTCGCTCGGCATCGCCACCATGATGGCGATCGCAACCGCTCCGGCGACGAAGGCGGCCAGCGCCAGCATAACGGAACGTTTGCCGAGCTTTGTCGGCACGACCTCGCCTGGAACGGCGGCCGCGCCCCTTCCCCATTGCGCCACATTGCCCCCTTGCCGTCCGCCTCAGAGCGGATTTTCGGCATAAAACTCCAGCACGCGCTGCTTGAAGGTCTTGTCGCCGACGGCCAGCATATGGTCGCGGCCATCGATGTGAAACGCCCTGGCGTTCGGCATCAGCGCGGCAAGTTCATCGGGCGAACCGCCTATATCGTCTGTCGTTCCGACGGCAATCAGCGTCGGTTGGGCGATGCGCGTCATGTCATCTTCGCTGAGCAGTTCACGCGACTTTGCGATGCAGGCCGCCAGCGCCCGGCGGTCGCTGCGTGTCTGATCGGCGAAGGCGCGAAACGAGCGGCCGCGCGGATGGCTGGTGGCGGCCGGATCATCGGCCAGCAGCGCTTCGGCGATCGGGTCCCAGTCGCCGACGCCGTCGACCATGCCGATGCCGAGGCCGCCGAAGACCAGCGTCGCCACCTTGTCCGGATCGGACAGTGCCAGGAACGCCGAGATGCGCGCGCCCATCGAATAGCCCATGACATGCGCACGATCGATGCCGAGATGGTCGAGCAGCGCTGCCGCATCCGAGGCCATTTTGGCCGGCGTGTAGTCGGCCTCGTCATAGCTCTTCGACGACGAGCCATGGCCGCGATTGTCGAAGGCGATGGCGCGGTAGCCGGCGTCGTTCAGCGTCTTGAACCAGCCCGGCGATACCCAGTTGACATAATGGCTGGAGGCAAAGCCGTGGATCATCAGCACCGGATCGCCCTTACCCGACGCCGGCTGGCGGTCGAGGAAGGCGAGATCGAACCCGTCATGCGAAAAGAACTGCATCGACGCCGCTCAGCCGGCGCCGGGCGTGGGCGAATCGCCCTTGTCCGCCGGCGGCATGCCAGGCCCGGGCACCGTGCCAACGGCCGGATGGCGCAGCTGATCGCCATATTCGATGCCGTTTTTGGCGGCGGTACCGGCCTTGAGCTCAAGCACGAAGCGCACCGGTACACCTGGTGAAATGATCGCGTCCGATTGAGGCTCGCCATGCTTGACCGCCCGGATCTTGCCGTCCTGGCCGACAAAGATCAGGTCGAGCCGCATCGGCGTGTTGCGCATCCAGAAGCCGACCTGCTTCTGCATCTCGAAGACGAACAGCATGCCATGATCGTCCGCCATGTCCTGGCGATACATCAGGCCGGCCTCGCGCTCCGCTTCGGTGTTCGCGACTTCGATGGTGAAGGATTTGTCTCCGCCTTTCGTCGCCACCACCAGCGGTGTCGGATCGACGGGAAGGATCATCGCCTGGCTGTCGCCGGCGGGAGCCTGCTGGGATGCGGTCGGCCGCCCCGAATAGAAGTAGGCGCCGGCGGCCACGGCAACGATGACGCAGAGCGCGCCTGCTGTCAGCCAGTTCCTGTGCGCCATCTGAAATCCTCGACCGGAAACCATGATCCCGAAAAGTGGTCTCAGGTATTCGGATAAGATCGTGGTGAAACCAAGAAAACAAGGAAAGAGAGCCGTCCCGAATTCGTCGGGATGGCTCGCGTCCTAATGCGCGACCGGCAAGGTGCCCATATCGGGGTGAATCTCGGCAGCCATAAGGCCTTTGTCACCGCGTCCGAAACGCACCAGAACAACCTGCCCGGGCCTGAGTTCGGTGATGCCGTAGCGGCGCAGCGTCTCCATATGGACGAAGATATCCTCGGTGCCCTCGCCCCTGGTCAGGAAGCCGAAGCCCTTGGTGCGGTTGAACCACTTCACCAGCGCCCGTTCGAGACCGCTTTCCGGCGTCACCGACACATGGGTGCGCTGTTCCTGCATCTCGGCCGGATGGATCGCGGTGGTGGTGTCCATGGACAGCACCCGGAACGCCTGCAAGCCGCGGTCGCCGTGCTTGACGAGGCACACGACACGCGCGCCCTCCAACGCAGTCTGGAAACCGTCCTTTCGCAGACAGGTCACATGGAGGAGGATGTCGCCCGAAGAACCGTCATCGGGAAGGATGAAGCCGTAGCCCTTGGCCACGTCGAACCATTTGATGGCGCCGGCGATTTCGACCAGATCGGCGGTATCACCGCTACTGTCGCGCTGCGGGGCGTCGTCAAGGTTCTCATCCCGCCTCGTGAAAGAGGCCCTATCCCCCATAAGAACGCCCCCTTTTTTTCAACAAAACCGCAAGTGATTCTTGACATCAGATTAACACCGCCGCTTCCCGGGTGTGCAAGACCTGCCGTGCCTTTTTTCACGGTTGGATACAAGAATAACTGATATGTTGTTTGCCGGCGTTGCTGCCGGCCGCAATGACGATCTGTCCAGGCCGTCAACCGGTCGGCAATTTGCGCAGGATTTTGCCGGAATCGGCAACCACTTGGCGTCCGACGCTTTTGTCAGAGCAATCTGACTTTTCCAAAACCGGCCACCGCTTTTTCGGTCCGATGCTCGTTGCCCTTCGGCGGGGTGGACCCTATGTTGCCTCGCAACCCAAACATCCCCGAGGAAATCCTATGCGCTACCTCCACACAATGGTCCGTGTCGCCGACGTCGATGTCTCGCTCGATTTCTATGTCAACAAGCTCGGCCTGAAGGAAGTGCGCCGCTACGAAAACGAGCAGGGCCGCTTCACGCTGATCTTCCTCGCCGCCTCCGAGGACGTCGACAGCGGCATCGCCGAAAAGGCACCGCTGATCGAACTGACCTACAATTGGGATCCGGAGGACTACAAGGGCGGCCGCAATTTCGGCCACCTCGCCTATGAGGTCGACGACATCTACGCCACCTGCCAGCATCTGATGGACAATGGCGTCACCATCAACCGGCCGCCGCGCGACGGCAACATGGCCTTCGTCAAGTCGCCGGACGGCATCTCGTTCGAGCTGCTACAGAAGGGACCGGCCAAGCCCAAGGCCGAGCCGTGGGCGTCGATGCCCAACACCGGCACCTGGTAGCGATCACGCCATCTTGAGCGAGGCGGCCGCGCGACCAAGCCGGCCGCCTTTGCCATTTCGGGCGACCGCACCTATTTACCTGCCTGACGCGCGAGCCAGTCAAAGCCAGCGCTCCGCCAGGAGAATTCATTCATGCCGACCAGCCGTGTCGATGTCACCACCGCTTATGCCAGCCGCTATCTGCAGCAGCTTTGCAAGCACTGGGCACACAAATTTCCCGTCGAGTTCGATCCAAACCATGGCACCATCGATCTGTCGCTCGGCCGCACGGTTCTCGATGCCGATGCGGCAGCGCTGCATATAACGGTGTCGACGGATGAAGGCGGATCGCTGGAGCGCCTGGAAAGTGTGGTTGCCGATCACATCAAACGTTTTGCTTTCCGCGAAGAGCTCATCTTCGATTGGAAGCACGCGCCGGCATAACTCTATTTGGCGCCGGCCTGACCGGCCATCTCCAGCAGCGCCAGCACCGAACGCCAGTTGCGCGCGGTGCCCGGTACTTTGAGCACACGTGGAATAAGATTGGCGAACACCGATTTGCCAAGCCCATCGGGTGCCTTGAGGTAGAGCACATCGCCCTTGACCTCAAAGCTTTCGGGGCCGGTGCACTTTTCGGCAAGCCTGGCAATTTCGTCCGCTGTCGGCTGGCGCTCCAGCGTATACGCGTGAAGCTTGGTCGGGTCGCCGGCCACTTCCGGATAGGGATTTTCACTCACCAGCCGTTCGAACCAGCCGAGATCGCGCACCATGATGCGCGAATGAAAGCCCCATTTCTTCTCGAACGCTGCCTCAAACTGTTTGGTCAGCGTGACCGCATCTCCCTTCTTGGCGCGGAACACGACGTTGCCGCTCTGCACATAACTGGCGACATCGGTGAAGCCGAGTTCCTCGAAAAACGCCCGCAACTCCGCCATCTTGACGATCCGGTTGCCGCCGACATTGATGCCGGAAAACAGCGCAACAAAGACCGTGGCGCTCATATGATGAACCCCGCCAGGGTCTCGTTGTCGGTGATGTCCTGATAGTGAACGCCCTCGGCCTCGAAATTCGCCTTCAGCAGGTCGAAATTGCGCCGGTCCTTTGTTTCGATGCCGATCAGCACCGAACCGAAATTGCGCGCCGATTTCTTCAGATATTCGAAGCGGGCAATGTCGTCGTCGGGACCGAGCATTTCCAGGAAGTCCCGCAGCGCGCCCGGCCGTTGCGGGAAACGGATGATGAAGTATTTCTTCAGGCCCTCGAAGCGCAGCGCCCGCTCCTTCACATCGGGCAGCCGCTCGAAATCGAAATTGCCGCCCGACACCACGGCGACGATGGTCTTGCCGCGGATCTCCTTCCGCGAAAAATCCTTCAGCGCATCGATCGCCAACGCGCCAGCCGGCTCCAGCACCACGCCTTCGATGTTGAGCATTTCGATCATGGTGGCGCAGAGCCGGTTCTCGGGGATCAGACGCACGGCGTCAGCGGCGAACTCCTTGAGGTAACGCAGCGGCTCGCGGCCGATCTCGGCCACCGCCGCGCCGTCGACGAAGTTGTCGACATTGGCGAGCTTGATACGCTTTCCGCTGGCCAGGCTCTCATGCAGGCTCGGCGCCCCGGCAGGCTCGCAGAAGACGTAGCGGGCTTCGCGCTGCTGGTCGGCGAAATAGTGCGTCACCCCGGCCGCCAGGCCGCCGCCGCCGACCGGCAGCATGATGATGTCGGGCATGCGCGCGCCGGGCATCTGGTCCGCGATCTCATAGGCAACGGTGGCCTGCCCCTCGATAATATCCTTGTGGTCGAAGGGCGGCACCATATGCGCGCCCGAACTCTCGGTGAATTCGAAGGCGGCGCGGTAGCAGTCGTCGAAGAAGTCGCCGACCAGCCTGATTTCGACGAACTCGCCGCCGAACAGCCGCGTCTTGTCGATCTTCTGTTGCGGCGTCGTCACCGGCATGAACACCACGCCTTTCTTGCCGAAATGGCGGCACACGAAGGCAAAGCCTTGCGCATGGTTTCCGGCCGAAGCACAGACGAAAAGCTCAGCCTCGTTGCCGGCGGCCAGCGCCTTGCGGAAGAAATTGAAGGCACCGCGGATCTTGTAGGAGCGCACGGGTGAAAGATCCTCGCGCTTCAACAGCACCCGCGCCCCGGTCTTCTTCGACAGATAGTCGTTTTCCTGCAGCGGCGTTTCGGGAAAGATTTCGCGGATCGCTGCGGCAGCAATGGCGACGCGGGAGGAGAAACTGTTCATGGCGCCCGTGATCACGTGGTTGGAATGCCAAGCCTATTGCACAATTCGCCGTTTGCGGCCACCGATGCCGCGCGGCCGCTTTGGTGCGCCGAAAAAAATTCATTGGAGCCATCTTCATGCCTGTTTCGGCTGTCGCCCTGAAGACCGTCGCGCTTCCTGAATTCGGCGAGCCGACCACTATGCCGCTGCTTTCGCGCCGGACCTATGAAGCGCGCATCGAGGCTCTGCTGGCGCGCGGCGCCGAGGCGGGGCTCGACGCCTTCGCCGTCTATGGCGACCGCGAGCATGCCGCCAATGTCGCCTACCTCAGTGGTTACGACCCGCGTTTCGAGGAGACGCTGCTGATCATCATTCCAGGCAACCAGCCAAAACTTCTCGTCGGCAATGAGGGCTGGGGCTATGCCGAAATCTGCGACGGACCCTATGAGCGCGTTCTCTACCAGACCTTCTCGCTGCCGGCACAGCCACGCGACCGCTCCGCCTCCCTGTCCGACACGCTTGCCACCTGCGGCCTGACGACCGGCCAGAAGATCGGCGCCATCGGCTGGAAGCCGTTCGGCCCCGGCGATGGCGGGTTTGCCGAGGCGACGCTCGACCTGCCGTCCTTCATCGCCGATACGCTGCGCACACTGGCCGGCGACAAGGGCGCGGTGGTCAATGCCGCCAACCTTCTGATGAACCCAACGGATGGCCTGCGCGCCATCAACGAGGCCGACCAGCTGGCTTCCTTCGAGTTCGCCGCGACCTTTTCCTCGCAAGGCCTGCGCAACGTGCTCAGGGATATCGAGCCCGGCATGAGCGAATTGCAGGCGGCGCGGCTGATGGGCATGAATGGCCTGCCTCTGTGCTGCCACCCGATGCTGTCCGCCGGCAAGCGTGCGCCCTACGGCCTGCCAAGCCCGCGCCTGGACATCATCAAGCGCGGCGATCCGATCACCATGGCCTATGGCATCCAGGGCTCGCTCAATGCCCGCGCCGGCTTCCTGGTCGAGAGTGCGGCCGAGCTTCCCAACGAAATAAGCGACTATGTCGACAAACTGGTCGCGCCCTATTTCGCCGCCGTCGTCGATTGGTACGAGACCGTCGGCATTGGCGTTGCCGCCGGTGCCCTATGGAAAGCCGTGCATGACCGCATCGGCGATCCATTCTTCGGCGTCTCGCTCAATCCCGGCCATCTCGTCCATATCGACGAATGGATGCATTCGCCGGTGTTTTCCGGTTCGGACATCAAGCTGCGGCCGGGCATGGCGCTGCAGGTCGACATCATCCCGGCGACCGGAACCAGCTATTTCACCACCAACATCGAGGACGGCATCGCGCTCGCCGATGAGGCGTTGCGCGAGGAGATCGCCGCCCGCCATCCCGAGGCCTGGCGCCGCATCGAGGCGCGCCGCGCCTTCATGGTGGACGTGCTCGGCATAAGGCTGAAGCCCGAGGTGCTGCCCTTCTCCAACATTCCGGCGTTCCTGCCGCCATTTTGGCTTTCGCGCAACAGTGCGATGACCGTGGCTCGGCGCTGAACGCATTTCGGCTGGACACGACTTACTTCTGCCGCACTTGGCCTGTCCGGGAGGTGTCGCGGAGGGTGGATGGCCCTTTTGGGCTTAAGTGGAATTTTGACGTGCGTTTGAAGACGATTTGCATTCTTGCGCTTGCCTTGCTTGTGGCGGGCTGCGGCGGCCGCAAAACCGAGGAACTGCTCGGCAGCGCCGTCATGTCCACGCCGGTGACCGAAATCTCGGGCAATCACTCGATCTTCATCGCCACGACGCGCAAGAAATCCGACGATCCCAACAAGGTTTTCGACGGCGAACGCTCGGCGACGCTGAGCTATGCCCGCGTCAACGTCACCGTTCCCGGCATCCACCAGACCGGCCAGATCGAGCGCCGCTCGCGCGGCAAGTCCAACGACCCGGCGAAATACTTCATGGCGTCCGAGGTCGTCGGCTACGATGCGCAGCCGAAATTTTCCGCCGCGCTCAACGCCGATATCGCCGCCCGCGGCGGCCGCGTCATGGTCTTCGTGCATGGCTACAACACCGGCTTCGACGATGCCGTCTACCGCCTGACCCAGATCGTCCATGATTCCGGCTATCCCGGCACCCCGGTGCTGTTTTCCTGGGCATCGGGCGCCAAGACCACCGACTATGTCTATGACAAGGAAAGTGCGAGTGCTGCCCGCGACCAGCTCGAAGTGACCTTGCGCATGCTGCAGCAGTCCGGCGCGCGGCGCATCGACATCGTCGCCCATTCGCTCGGAACCTGGGTCACCATGGAAACGCTGCGCCAGCTCGCCATCACCGGCGACCGCGATCTCGGCGGCAAGCTCGGCGATGTCGTGCTGGCCTCGCCCGACATCGATGTCGACGTATTCAAGAGCCAGATGCGCCGCTACGGCAAGCCCGACAAGCCGTTCATCCTGCTGCTCTCCGACGATGACCGTGCGCTCAGGCTCTCCGGCCTGATCGCAGGCTCGCGGCCGCGCGTCGGCGACTACAAGGATGCCGCCGACCTCGCTGCCTATGGCGTCACCGTGGTCGATCTCTCCAAGGTGAAGGGAACCGACAGCTTCAACCACACCAAATTCGCCGACAATCCCGAACTGGTGAAGATGATCGGCCAGCGGCTGCGCGAGGATGACGGCTTTGCCAGCGACCAGACGGTGACCGACCGCATCAGCGCGCTCGGACAATAGGCTGTTGCCCTGCGGCTACTGTCGCCGCGTGAGTTCGCAAATGCCGCGCGGCCCGCTCATTTTCAACTGGACCGGGCCGGTCTCTGCCTCTATCGACAATAAAATCGGCGCCATGCGCCAGCGGGAGCCCGCGTGAACGTGCGTTGGAAGACCGTCCTCGTCCTTGCGTTCGCGCTCGCTGTCGCCGGCTGCGCCGGCCAGAACACGCATGACCTCCTGAACAAGACGACGGTGTCGGTGCCTGCCTCCGACATCGCGGCCACCCACGAAATCTTCGTCGCCACCACCCGCCAGCCGGCGACAAAGGATCCGCGCCAGGTGTTCGACGGCGACCGTTCGCTGACCACCAGCTACGCCCGCGTCGACGTCACAGTGCCGAAGGTTCACCAGCTCGGCGCCATCGAGCGCGCCAAGGGTTCGGCCGACTCCAACCCAGCCAAGCAATTCACCGCCACCGACGTCGTCCACTATGGCGACGCCCCGCAATTCGCCAAGGCTGTCGGCGCCAACATCGCCATGAATGGCGACCGCGCCCTGGTCTTCGTGCACGGTTTCAACAACGGTTTCGACGATGGCGTCTACCGGCTGACGCAGATCGCCCACGACACCAAATATCCGGGCACGCCGGTGCTGTTTTCCTGGGCTTCGAGCGGCAAGACCACCGGTTATATCTACGACAAGGAAAGCGCCAACGCCGCGCGCGACGATCTCGAGGCGACGCTCAGGATGCTGGCCAAGACAAAGGTCAAGAGCATCGACGTCATCGCCCATTCGATGGGAACCTGGGTGACGATGGAGGCGCTGCGCCAGCTCGCCATCACCGGCGACCGCGATCTCGGCGGCAAGCTCGGCTATGTCGTCCTCGCCTCGCCCGACATCGATGTCGACGTCTTCAAGAAACAGATGATCCGCTACGGCAAACCCGACAAACCGTTCGCGATCCTGCTCTCGGGAGACGACCGTGCGCTGAAGCTGTCGTCCATTATCTCCGGCGACAAGCCGCGCGTCGGCGACTACGGCAATGCGGCCGACCTCGCCAGCTATGGCGTGGTCGTGGCGGATCTCACCAAGACCAAGGGCGGTGACCGTTTGAACCACGCCAAGTTCGCGGACAATCCGATCCTGGTGCAATTGCTCGGCGACCGGCTGCGCACACCAGCCGCCCTGCGATCGAACGATCCGGGCGAGTTTGACGATATCGGCCAAGGGATCGGCAAGGCGGTCGGCTCCATGGCCGAAGTCGTCATCACCACCCCGTTCAAGGTGCTGACCATCGCCACCGGGGGTTGACAGCCGGGTCTGTCAGATAAAAAGGTCGACCTTCTGGAACGTCGTCACGTCGATCAGCCCGACATCGGAGATCCTCAGCTCCGGGATGACGACCAGCGCCAAGAGCGAGTGCTGCATATAGGCGTTGTTCAGGGAACAGCCCATCTTGCGCATCGCCTCGGTCAGCTTCTCGGCTTTGGCCGCGACGATCTCGGCGCGCTCGTCGGACATCAGCCCGGCGATCGGCATTTCGACCAGCGCCAGTTCCTTGCCCTTTGAAAACAGCACCACGCCGCCGCCGACCTCGCCCAGCCGGTTGACGGCCAGCGCCATGTCTTCCTTGTTGGTGCCGACGCAGATGATGTGGTGGGCGTCATGCGCCACGCTGGAGGCCAGGGCGCAGTCGCCCATATAGCCGAAGCCGGAGACGAAGGCGTTGGCGACGCCGCCCGTACCGCGATGGCGCTCGACCAGCGCGATCTGGCAGATGTCGTTGCGGCGATCCATGGCGACCAGCCCGTCCTCGACCGGCAAATCGGCCTCAAGCGCCCGCGTCGGCGCCTGGTTCTCGATGACGCCGATGACCCGCACCCGCACCTCATTGGCGCCCTTCGGCGCTGCAATATCGAAGTCGCCTGCCTTGAGCTTCTTGCCGAGCTTGACCGTGTTCTTGGCCGTCTTCGGATAGTCATAGGCCGGAATGTCGATCTCGAGCTTGCCGGCCTTGGCCAGCCTGACGCCGCGGCCATAGACCTCGTCGATGGTCATGGCGGCGAGATCGGAAACGATCAGCAGGTCGGCCAGCCGTCCCGGCGCGATCGAACCGATCTCGCGCTCAAGCTTGAAATGCTGGGCGGTGTTGAGCGTCGCCATCTGGATCGCCGTCACCGGCTTCAGGCCCTGTTGGATTGCGTGGCGCACCACCCGGTCCATATGGCCTTCATGCACCAGCGTACCGGAATGGCTGTCGTCGGTGCACAGGATGAAATTGCGCGGGTCGAGCCCGCTCTCCGTCACCGCCTTGATCTGCGAGGCGACATCGTACCAGGCCGAGCCGAGCCTGAGCATCGCCTTCATGCCCTGGCGCACGCGCGCGATCGCATCCTCGGCGCGCGTGCCCTCATGGTCGTCCTCCGGACCGCCGGCGACATAGCCGTGGAACGGCAGGCCGAGATCGCGCGAGGCATAGTGGCCGCCAACGGTCTTGCCGGCCCTCACCGTGGCGGCTATCTCGCCCGACATCACCGGATCGTTGGCGGCGACACCCGGGAAATTCATCACCTCGCCGAGGCCGATGATGTTCTCCCAGGTCATCGCTTCGGTGACATCGGCAACCGTCAGTTCGGCACCGGCATGCTCCAGCCCCGGCGCCGAAGGCACGCAGGACGGCATCTGGACGTGGACGTTGATGGGCATGGCGACAGCTTCGTCGTGCATCAGCCGCACGCCGGGGAGCCCCAGCACATTGGCGATTTCGTGCGGGTCGATGAACATCGAGGTGGTGCCGTGCGGGATGACGGCGCGGCAGAATTCGGTCACCGTCACCATGCCGCTCTCGACATGCATGTGCGCATCGCAAAGGCCGGGCACGAGATAGCGGCCGCCGGCGTCGACCACCTTGGTGCCCTGGCCGATGGCGTGGCTGGCATTCGGCCCGCAATAGGCAAAGCGACCGCCGGCAATGGCGATGTCGGTGCCGGCGATGATCTCGCCAGAATGCACATTCACCCAGCGGCCGTTGCGAATGACTAGATCGGCCGGCTTGCGCCCGGTCGCGACATCGACCAGATGGGTCGCCATCTCGATCCAAGGCCTGGGTTTCGTCGCGTGCGCGGTCTTTGCCATGGGAGACTCCTGTTTGCCCCGACTGTGCCAAGCCGGCATGGCTTTGACCAGCGATTGCGGGCGAAATCCGCTCGGCCAGGTTTATTTGTGCCGGCACTTATGCTATTGTTTTGTAGATGGTGCTGATTTGCGCCAACGACCCGCCGCGAGGCGGGTTTTTTGTTGCGATTGCCGTCACAGCGGAACCGGACGCGTTGCGGCGGGCGGCACGGATTGAAATTTCAATTCACGCCGCCAGCCCGCCCCTCCGTTCGTTGACTCCGCCCACGGGAAGACTGTTAAATCGACCTTCGCAACGTCCGAGACCGAAACGACCCGAGGACGAACCTCCTGAGGTGAAGTCATGACCCGGTTCCTGAAAGCGTTCGTCTTCGTCACCCTGTTCCTGATCTCGGCCGGCTTTGCATCCGCCGAGGAGCGCTGGCTGACGCTGCCGGAGCCGGCGGCGATGCCCAAACCGGATCAGAGCGGCTATGCGCCGGTCAACGGCATCCAGATGTACTATGCCGTTTTCGGCGCCGGGGATCCGATCCTGTTGATCCATGGCGGTCTTGGCCACGCCGATATCTGGGCGAGCCAGGTGGCGACTATGTCCAAGACCCACAAGGTGATCGTCGCCGACAGCCGCGGCCATGGTCGCTCCACGCGCACCGAGCAACCTTACGGCTATGACCTCATGGCGTCCGACTATCTGGCCCTGCTCGACTACCTCAAGATCGACAAGACCGCTCTTGTCGGCTGGAGCGACGGCGGCATTATCGGCATCGACATCGCGCTGCATCATCCGGAGCGGCTGACCAGGCTTTTTGCGCAGGCCGCCAATGTCACCACCGATGGCGTCGATCCCGGCGTGATGACCAACAAGACCTTTGCCGCCTACATCGAGCGCTCCGGCCGCGACTACAAGAAGATGTCGAAGACGCCGGACCAGTACGATGCCTTCGTTTCGCAGATCAGCCACATGTGGGAGTCGGAACCTGCCTGGACCAAGGAACAGCTCGCCAAGATCACCACGCCGACGGCGATCGTCGCCGGCGATCATGACGAGGCGATCAAGCGCGAACACACCGAATACATGGCCTCCGTCATTCCGGGCGCCAAGCTCATCATCCTGCCCAACGCCAGTCATTTCGCCATGCTGCAGGCGCCGGACGAATACAGTCAGGCGGCGCTGGACTTTATCGACGCCAAATAGAGAATAGCGCGCAGCAACAGGCGTATTTCGATTGTTGAACAATGGGTTCCGTTTTGCAGCGAATAGGGTTACCTTCCGGCAAGACGTCTTCTGAACCGCCATTTCGGAGAGCTCGATGCGTTGTCTGACGCTCGCAAGTGCCGGATTTCTGACCGCTCTGGCCGCGCCGGCTTTTGCCGCCGACCCGATGGCGGTGCCGATGACCGAACCGGGCTTCGACTGGACCGGCTACTATGCCGGCCTGCAGGCCGGCTACGGCTGGGGCCAGTCCGACATATCAGGAACAGAAGGCGCGCCGTTTTCCATCTCGCCCGACATTGACGGCGGTTTCGTCGGCGGCCATGTCGCTGGCCTCTGGCAGTTCGATCAGGCGGTTATCGGCGCCGAGGCGGAGCTCAACTATTCCTCGATCGATGGCACGGCGGAATCTGGCCTTGGAAGCATATTTGGCACCGACATCAAGTGGTTCGGATCAGTCAACGCCAAGGCGGGCTTCGCCATGGACCGCGTGCTGGTCTATGGCGTCGGCGGCGTCGCCTTTGCCGGCATCGAAACGTCGCAAGTCGCGGGGGCGTCGTTCGCCAGCACGCGCACGAACGTCGGCTGGACCGTGGGTGCCGGCGTCGACTACGCGCTGACCGACAAGTTCATCGTCGGCGCGCAGTATCGCTACTATGATTTCGGCTCCGAGCACTATGACGTGGCGCAACCCTTCAACGACCGCGATCAGGATGTGAAGCTGAACGCGGTCGGCATCAACCTGAGCTACAAGTTCTGATTGTCCTCGGCGACTGAAACTTTCGCGACAACCGATTGTTTTAAAATCACGAACCCCCTTTCATGAATTCGGGTGGCGACACTCGGCAAAAGATGGCTTGACGGGTTTCGCTGGCGTCTGAAAAGGGCTGGCCTGCGGACGTGGCGGAATTGGTAGACGCAAGGGACTTAAAATCCCTCGATCTCTGATCGTACGGGTTCGATTCCCGTCGTCCGCACCACTTTTATTTCGTTGCCTTATTCGTTGTCTACCGGCGTGATCGGATACCCTTGAGGAAACGGTCCCGGCGGCGGGCCGTTCATCAGCGCAGAAGCCCAGCTATGTCGAACTCATCCCAATCGCGTAGGTCAGAGCCACTTTCCTCATCTCGGCTGCCGTCTGAATGGTCTGATTGACGGGCTCTCTTGAGGGCGCGCTTCATGGCCGCTTGACCTGCAGCACGCCGCCTGTTTTCGGCGGCTGTCGCAATGTCCTGCTCTCGCCACAGCGAAACCAGGTCACGGTCAAGCACATCCTCAATATGCCGTGGGTCGAACACGTGAAAGGTGATCTTCCTGGCGCGGCCGCGCAATTTCACCGTCCGTGTCCCGGCGCTTTCAAGGCGGCCATCCTTCAGCCAGCGGTGCCGTTCGCCGGCCTTGATCGTTAAGATGTCCTCGGCTTCGCGAGGGATCACCGGCAGGTCCTCAATGTCTTTCATCGAGTTCGAAATGATCGCGCATGCATCGGAGACGTCAGCCTCAACACCTTCCGGTACGCGCAAGGTCAGCACCCGGGATTCGATATTCAGCAACTTTCTCGCTGCCATCGGAAGGCGTGACCGCACCTCCAGGAAAATACCCCTCGCCCGCACTGAGGACCCCAGCGTGGCGGCAGGCGTAAGAGGCCACTCGCCAACCAGCTTCGCAGTTTCGTCGATTTTTCGCCGTTGAGGCATGGCCGTTAGATAGGACCCTCATGCGAAAGTGCCATGTAGCCACACACCGCTGGCACTCGCCTGCAAAGCACCCCCATCCTTAGAACCCATCCCGAATTGGGCAACTTTGCGTTTGCGAGAAACCTTTCCCAAAAACCCGCGTTGTGAAGCACGGGTTGCCACAAAGGCCGCCCCTTTTGGGAGGAATTTGACATGAACCTCAAGAAAGTGGTTTTCGCTACCATGACCCTTGCAATGGTTTCCGGCTCCGCGGTCGCAGGAAGCACGTCTGCACTCGACGATCCGGCGAAGATGTCCCCCTTCTTCACGGATGCCGGCATGAAGACCATGAAGTCCGAAGCCGAAGCGAAAGCGGCTTGGGCGGCAATGTCCCAGGAAGACCGTGATGCCATTATGAAGGACTGCGCCGATGCAACTATCGCCAAGGCGCACGAAAACTTTTGCAAAATGGCAATGATGATGGGCAAATAGCCTTTCAGCAAAAGCTCGCCGACCCGTCGGCGGGCTTCTCGCGCCGAGAAATGTTGCCGTATTCAGCGAGCGCGCCCATGGCGCGCTCGCTAATTCATCGGCTCGTCGGGGCGAAAATGTTCCAGGCCCTAAATCAAAATCCCCGCCGACCGGAGTAGCGGGGAATTTGAATGCTGATTGTAAACCGCAAAGCCAGCCCTCCAGCTAACAGCCTTCGGTGGTTGTTTTCACCTGCCCCGGGGCTGCGGACTTGGCGCTGGTATCTTGCTGGCCGGGAGCCGCCTGCTTCGCACTGCCACTCTGCTGGCCCGGCGCACAATCTTTCGCTGAGTTGGAGTTGGTCGACTTCGTTGTCGTCGAATCCGTGTTGCTATCGGTTGTCGGCATCGTTGTGGTTGTGGTGGAGCTGCCACTCGTGGTGGAGGAACCACTCGACGATGTTCCCGTCGTCCCAGCGAGAGCAAGACCGGTGGAAAGAGCCATCATGGCAGTACCGATAAGAAGACGTTTCATCCTTCATCTCCTGAGCAAATGCCCCTTCGATCCGATAACATGGGCGCGAAGGATCAGTTCCCATCCGTTGATTGTTTAGCGCGCAGGCCGCGAGCGCTCCAGGGGCGGCCGCCTGATCTTCCGCACGCCTCAGATCGTCGCAGAAAGGTCAATGGGAACATATTAGCCATATTGAATGTTTGAGGGCCTATGGAAAGCCGAAATCTACTCTCAGCAGATCAATTAAGAGCAGCACGATCCCTGCTGAACTGGTCGCGAGTGCGACTTGCCGCAAAGGCCAATCTTAGCGAGGCCACGATCAGCGATTTTGAGAACGGGGTTAGGAAATCGCGTCCCCACAACATAGCGGCCATGCGCCAAGCCTTTGAGGACGCCGGAGTTGTCTTCACCGGCGAAGGCCATCCATCGCTAGCCCGCTCTGAGGTTGATAGCGGTCTCGCCACCGACAATAGAATGTGGCGCCGCCGGCAGAGAAAAGCATGATGGCAATCGCCGGCTAGGAACCGGTCAGCTTGAACAGCGCCTCTCCTTGGGGCTCGGGGAAGACCGGAAAGCATGCGCTCGTCTCGGGCCGGATGGCGAGGCCATAGCGCCGTCTCGCGTGTCTGGAGCTTGGCGCGATGCGATCGATTGAGGAACCCGGCAGAAGATGCCAGCGACCATCGAACTTCCCAAGGTTAGGTTCCACGACCTCAGGCACACCCATGCTTTCGCCCTCATCGCTGGCGGGCTCGACGTGGTTGCAATTAGCCGTCGCCTAGGGCATGCGTCACCCGTGGTCACGCTGTCGGTCTACGCCCACCTTTTTCAAGAGGTCGGACGACGGCGCGGCAGCGGCGATAAAGGCTGCGATGAGAACGGGCGCAGAACAATAACTGGCCTTCGGTGCCAACCCGGTGCCAAGTGCAGGGAAATGGCTAGACCGGCATTTTCTTAAGTGCTTGTAATCGCAGCAAGCGGACGTGGCGAAATTGGTAGACGCAAGGGACTTAAAATCCCTCGATCTCTGATCGTACGGGTTCGATTCCCGTCGTCCGCACCAGCCTTCGCTCTTCGAGCTTCGGCTGGCAGGCCACCGAGACACGCGTTACGGTCGTTCACCGCCTCCTTGCTGCACGGAGCCAGGTATGATCAGCGCCCCTTGATCGCGCTCCGAGTATCGGAAGCCAATAAAAAACAGGCCTATGATGAGCAGGCAAATCACCAGCACCGTGACGAGCGCTTCTCCTGAAAATTTGGTCGCCGGTTTATCTTCCATGGTAATTCGCCTCGATAGATAATCCATCGGGTACGTCGGAGGTTCCAAGCGTCGCATCCGAAGGCGCCTCGGATCCGTCGCGCTGACTTCTCGAACCCAGGGATTGTCGCCCAAATTTGCATCGAAGCGGCTGGAGCGAGGAGCGCAATCACAGCGTGATTTGCGGCGCGCGGGCTAGAGCTTTACCAAGTATTACCCGGGCAAAGGCCACGCATCCAGACGAGCACGACCAGCAAATGGCCGGCGCGCTGCATGAGGAGAATGTAGCCCCTGCATCGCGTCGGCCCATTGCGGCGAGTTCGGAAAGCCGCGTAGGCTGGCTAGGCCGGTCGGTTTTCCAGCAATGGCTTGTGCCCTATGGCCACAAAGCGTCGGCCTGTAGGAATCGCGACCGAAGGCGGGCGCCGGCGTCTGCCGGCCATTTCTCTGCAACTACTTGTTTTGACTCCGCGTACCTTATGGGACGGTAGGCTGCGCTGGGTCATGGGTTTGGGGGCGCGGCCTGCCGTCACTAAGGAGCGCCGGGTGGGGTTGCTCCCTGCATTTTTTGGCCCGGCGCCTGCCCCACCCGAGGTTCCCCAACCCCTGGCGTCGGCCACTTTCCTGTGCCAGCCAAAACCGTCGAGCATTTGGCAATTCGGCCCGGACAAATCATGATGGTGGCCTGCGGTTTTCAAAGATTGCCATTTTGTACGAATAAGTCAGTCGGATCTCATTGCCGCAACCCTCACATGTCAGAGACTTGGCGCTTTTGATCAGGCGACCTTTTCGGATCATCATTCGCTTGCAGTTAGGGCATTGGACGATCATATCGTCATCATCCCGATCTCGTGAAAGTATCATGTGGTTTACCTCCTGCCGGTTCGCAGGAAGCAAGCTGCATGCCGCATTAGCGTCTCTTTTCGAAACACTTCGCACGCAAGATCAGATCGACCGCGTCCTGGTCGCAGCAGAGGCGCTGCACAAGAGCATCGTCCGGCCGCTCCTGGAAGACCACAGCGACCACTACCGCGCCCTTCGTGAGGTCCATGAGCCGCTTGAAGTCGATCGAGACCATCACCGGTAGGGCGCCGTTCATCCAGTGGGGCACCATAGGGCGGGGCCGGTGCGGCCCCCTACGGCGGGCTAGTCCATACGGCTTAATTGCGCGATTGCTAATATACCCATAGGGTCATCCGCGCGGGGGACCAAACTCACCCGCAGTGGCCGGCATGACATAGCCCCATAAGGCAACCCAACCCTGCCGGCCACTCATCTATGGCTGGATAGCGCCTACTTGCGCACGATCCATTCGAGCATGTCTTGCGGCTCAGGCACGGCTGGCATACTTCACCTTGCCCGACTGACTGCATTGAGGACACAAAGGATGGAGATAGGCCAACTTGTCGCCTGAAATATTTCCCGAACTAGTGATCGTCAGGCTGCTGCCCTCGAAACCCTCCAAGCTGTAGGATTCCCAGGTGCCGCTAAGGGGCTGAGCGTCTTCTCGTAGTTTCAAATACCCGGTGCGACCGCATTCGCAAACCAGCTTTTCCCGCAATACAGTTGAGAGCACTTAGGACAGCCTTCTGATGATGCGGCGAACTGGCCCGATTGCTACCCATGGGACATTTGGTATTCGGGTTTCCCGCACTGCCCAAGCTACAGGCATATTAGCGTTCGCTCAACTAAGACTGAAGTCCCTAAGCCCCCTCTCGAAGGTCGGCCTCCGCTCAAAACGCTTGTCAGCTGGTCTGTCATGTAGGATTATAATCCTCGTTGCGGCGATCTCCTCAAACCGAGTTCGCCAATGGCCAGAACCAAACCTTCAAAACAGCTTTCGCAGGACGAAATCGAGCGCTTCCTCGTGGCAGCAGAGGCGCTGCACAAGAGCATCATCGGTCCGCTTTTAGATTACCACAGCGAGCACTATCGCGCGCTTCGTGAGGTCCACGGACCGTTGTTGAAGTCGATTGAGACCATTACCGGCAAGAGGGCGCCATTCATCCAGCCGAACGGCACAGGGCCGGTGAAGCCCCCTAGGGCTGGATAGCGTTCAAGGGGCGGCTTGACGGCCAAAGCATCACGCCCGAACCAGCCAGTTTCGCCCCCACCGGCAGCGGTATATTAGCAGCTTCTTGACTAAGCGGCGAACAGCGCCAGAATCATCGGCATGGCTCGGGGCAATATCAAGGTAGGCGATGAAGTCGCCGTCACGGCGGTTGTGCGCGGTCGGGTGACACGCGACCGCATCAGTGTGACGATCCCCTCCTATGCCTTCCCGCATTCGGTTGTCGATTCCACTTCAAACGCCGTGATCGGCCAGCATATGGAGCTAACCGGCCATGTCACTCGCATCGATGGCGATAAGGTAACCATCAACCTCCGGCCCTTGGTGACGGTCGACGCCGAGCATGTCCGCCTGGTGGAAAGCTACGTCCCGCCGAAGCGAAAAACTCCGCTTATCGGCAACCCTTCCCGAAAATGACCAAGCTCTCTGATCTCGTGCCACCTGCCCCCGGCAAGAGACATGGCGCCGAGCCAGCCGATCCGCGGGGGACAATGTCTTGTCACGAAGGAGGAGCGGTGTAGGGCACAATCGCATCTCTCGCTGCAGGAAGGTTCTACTCTGCCCAATCGCTTCCGCGACGCTGCATCATATCGAGAATGACTTTGAATACGCTGCCAACTTCCTCGCTAATCTCCTCGGCGCTTATACCCTGCTCTTTCGCCGCTTCAATCACCTGGTCAGCCAGGTCGACGGCCGTGGCTGGATCATCGTTGGTGACGTGCAGAAGGTGTTCTGCCATCCATTCGTCCAGGAAGAGAATGCCGCGATCGCTCATGAACGAATAGATGCCTAAGGCACGTATCCGATGGAAGGCGCGAAACCTGCGGTTGCGTTTCCAAATTTGGATACACAAGCACGCGCTGCGAGTTGGCGGAAGTCCCGCGACCTGTCCTGACCGCAGAAGACCCCGCTGGTGCCTGTTGCGGTCAGCGTGTCTTGAGGTCAGGTGACGGATATATCCGAAGCTCTTAGATATCCACGGATAGCGTTGTAATCACTCTAGCATCTTGCCCTTCAAATGCATGAACCTCTCGCCTAAAAGGTGGCTTAAAGTGGCGTCGAAAAAGGTTATGTTGCGTAGGGAGTGCTGGATATGAATTTGCCGAACTTTATCAAACGTTATGACAAAGTGGAAAAGGCTGCCGAGGAACTCCAGATAGAGCTAGCCGAGGCTTTGAACAACTCCCTGAGCCTCGACGATATGGTCCCGTCGCAGGACGATAGTGTCCCGAAAGACGACCTCGCGATAGAGACCGATGCCCCTCAACTTGAGGGCGTTTCCATTGAAGCTCCACGACAGCTGACTTCGCACACGCAGAGCCGGCTCGATGCTTTGGGCTCTTTTGAGAGGCTGTTCCACGATGCTGAGGAGCATTTGGAGGAAGTCAAGGCGAAGCTTCTGGAGGTTGCAACCTCACACCACTACACACGCGAATTCTTCCACATCCTTCAAGCAGACTTCTTTCGCGCCAACGAACTGGAAATGGCAAACGCCAACCTGACTGCGGAACAGAAGGTCCTGTCCGAACAACTGCACGATGTGACGAGGAAGCAGCGTGAGCACGAGAGCGCGTTCGGTGCCATGCAGCAGCGTGAGGCGAGCCTGGTTCAGGACAGGGACGCTCTTCGCGGCGCACTGGCCGCAGTAAGGCTGGAACTGGTGGAGGCAGCCAATGCCAGCGCAAAGCGGGAAGCGGAATTCAGCGAGGTTGCCAAAGCTCTTTCGGAGAGAACGGCCGAGGCCGATAGGCGCTCACGGGAAAACGACACTTTGCGGGAAAAGCATGTGAGGCTTTCGATCGACCTCGACAAGGCACAAAAGCGCGAAGCTGAGGCGCGGCGCAGGCTCGATGAGCTATCGACCATCCATGCCAACGATGCGGCGCGGCATTCCGAACTGCTGGCTGCGCTTGGCAAGAGCGAGAAAGAGGAAACGCGGCTGCAGAAGTCGCTTGAGATCATGCAGGCGAAATTGTCGGAAATGACAGAAGCCGCACGCATCGCGGATGATGACAGGGAAACCGAACGCGCACGCACTCTTGCGGAGATACGCGGCTTGCGTTCTGAAATTCAAAGCCTTCAATCGCGACTGGATGTGGCGCTGAGCAAGGCAAGCGAAGCATCCGGCGAGATCGCCAGGCTGACGGCTCAATGGAGCGATACCATGGCCGAAAAGCAGGTTGCAGATGAAAGGTACTCTGATCTCATGAAAGAGAGCGAAGCTGATAAGCTGAGCCTTTCGAGGTTGACTGCGGACCTCTCGCAGCTCTCTGTCCAATACGCCTCCGAACAGATGCAGTCCGATGTCCAGAGGCAGGAATGCGAGGACATGCGGGGAGAAATCGCTGCGCTCAATGCGCGCGTCAAAGGGTTGTTGCCATATGAGCGCTTGCACAAAGTAACGAGTGCAAGGGAACGTGAGGGCGCCATTGGTGTTGGCAGCGTGGCAGCGGAACCGGCCCGACCCAGGACCAGGCGACGTTCCCGCACAAGCCTGCGTGCGGCGTCATAGACGTGGCGGCGGCGTTACTGATGTTGGCGGGTATAAAGAGATCAGTGGTAACGCGATCGGAACACTCAACCACGGAACCGGTATAGGTTCCTCACAAGAAAAAGCCCGCCAGGGGGCCAGCGGGGCGTCAGAGATTGACGAGGGTGAGGGTTTGAATTCTCGTCGCAAGATAATTTAGCCGAAGCTTACATCTGGGCAACCGGTCCTTCGGGTGTCCGGCTAAGCCGCGTGTGTCTGTCGTCACCGCCGCCGTCGCCACCACCTTCGCCACAACCAGATGGTACGGAAACGTACAAAACGGCATCACGCATCCTGGCAGGGCGGCAAGTGGCAAACTCGCCGGGCGAAGACCCCCACGACCTCAAGCCCGGCGAGCCTCACAAACCTGATCAGAGTACGCGATCAGGACCGGGGTCAGCCGGCAAACCTGCGCTGCAAGATTGATGCCGACAAAGATCATTCGAAATGGCACAGGCTCACATCTGCGCGTCAATCAGAGAATTGGAGGAGCCGCTATAGCCTCATTGACCATAACACCACCAGTGCCACCACGATACCGACCAAACAGTATGCGACCCATACGCTGGTCATGGGTCCTGCTTAATCCGCAAATCGTGCTGCACGTGAGCGCACCTTACCGCTGCCCTTCGGCGCGCCGTGAAGATTCTAGGCCCGCCGGCGCGGTTCTTCATCGCCTCCAAGATGACTTCGAACACGCTGCCTACGTCTTCGCTGGCGGCCGCCTCAGAAACGGCTTCTTGGTCGGTGGCTGGCCGTCAGCACTTTTTATCGCCGTTTGGATTTGGCGCCGGCGCCTCGCGCACATCTCGCGGTGGCGGGTCGACATGTTGAGGCTCCGGCGATGCGTCCTGGTCTGGACGGACAGGCGTCTTCTTCGGGCTGGGTTTCGGCGGCGGATCTTCGATTTTGCCTCGCATGCTCAAAGAACCGACATAGCCGCTTCTTGTTCCCACGCACGCTCTGATATTTTAGCAGCAGCGAAACAAAGTCCCCGTTCCCGCGTTGAGATTTCGTCCACAAAGGGGAGAAACGCAATTGGATCCGGCAACTGCAGCAATGATGGTTCTGCTGTCGTGCAGTCCAGGCCAGGCTGTCTGCAAACCGCTCGATCCGTCACCGGCCAAGATGTTCGTATCCCTTGACGAATGCCGGGTCGCTTTGGCCAACAGGCTCGCAGGCGCCCCCAACGGGGAGATCGTCGGGCGATGCAGTCCGGTCGACCCATCCGCTACAGGTTCCCTTCCCGCGGGATACAGGACGGTTGTCGTCACGCGGGGCATGGGCGCGAATGCGGTGAGCAGTCGCTACATCGTGCCGCACAAAGACTGAAGCCCGCCACCGTGAGGCAGCCGGCGCGGCCGCCCGAGCTACTCCAAAGGCGGCTCTTCGCTCGGTGGAGTCAAAACGGTAATATCCATTCTGGCGATTGTCGACGCGGCGCGCCCCTGCGCACCAGGATCTGTGTCGCCACTTTCTGCCACCATAGCCTTGGCGCGATGTCCCACGCTGTCTGCGCTTTTGCCTGGCACAAACACTTCGCCCGGTTCTGTTTTTGCGGGTTTCGGTTGAGTTTCCGGCACCTGCCGATGTTGATTTCCAATCGCCGAGACCATTGATACCTCCGCTTGGTCAGGCCGTGACCGTATCTGTCAAAGCTGTAGCGAGCCTGACCATTCTAAACAGCCCGCCACCGTGAGGCGGCGGGCTTCAAGTCGCCAACTTGGCAACTTGATCAGAAGTGATCGGGTTGCTACCGCTCGTCGTCGCCTCTCGATGCCCTGGCGCTCGGCCAAACGCCTGCGTTCGTCGCACCCTTCTGGCGTGCCGATAGGTGCGCGCCCACGACGTCGATGTTGGGATATCTCGTCGGTTCAACCTCAGTCCCCCTTGATGCCGCATCGGTTTCGCCCGACAATAGGGAACGATTTCGCCCGCCATGTGTTAGGCGCTTATGGACTTTGCGGACCCCGGACCCAGAATGGCAGCTGATCTTCTGACCATGCGAGTCGCCGATGCCGAGCAGCGCATCAAGCAGACCGAACTCGCGCTTGTACTCAGCGAGAAAATGGTGGCTGAGAACCTCGCTTTGTCCAGCAGGATACGATCTGCGAGGCGGCGGGTCGTGAAATCCGGAGGGCGTCTGACGACAATCGACCCAACAGCCCTGAAACAGTTCGCACAATAATAGCACTCCACTGCGGATAATGTGGGAGAGGTTGTTGGCAGCCTCGGCGGTGATCGGCCAATACGTCGCAGGAACCAAAGCGTTCGGCAGGGGTTGGTGTTCCGAAGGGATATCAACCCAAAGGACGCGGAACAATGGACCTGATGAACTTGGAATTGGCCAGAGCCCGACAGAGCGTCGGCCGGGCAAAGTTGGATCTCGAACGCGCTGAAAACTTGCTCGATGAAGAGGGCGGCGTCGCCGTGAACCTCGCCTTGTGTTGCCGAATTCGCTCTGCACAACGGCGCGTGGTCGAGGCTCGGCAGCGGCTCACGAAGATCGATCCCATCAAGGCAAATTGACCGATGATCGCGACCCTGAACCCCGAAATCGCGAGAAGTGGCCCCATCTATCGCCCGGCGCAACTCGCGCTACTCCGGCTTCGGTTGATGCAACACTTCGAAAGCACCGACTCTGCAGCCAGGCAGGTCGAGGACGAGTTGGCCAAGCTGTCCAAAGCAACCGCTATGGATCGGCAACGGGCAGGTTACCCGAAGCAGTTGCCTCAAATGTCGAGATAGCCGGCAGCGACAAGCATAGCCTTGTATCGTCGGGCAAATCGGCTGGGCACGCGGCTGAGGTAGCCGGAGGCGCCAATATCCCAATGCGCGCCCAGTTCGCCATCGAAGCTGGCCGGGTCGAATTGCAGCAGCCCGCTGCGGGGATAGACCGTGAATTCTCCGAAGATCGGGTCTCCATCCTCCTCGTAGAAATCGACACGCACCATGTCGAATTCGCCGCCAAGCGCCTCGGCTGCCTCGATCATCCGGGCGAGGCTCTTGGGAGGAGGGATTTTCAGACTAGAGTCGATCGCGCCCTGGACGATGTTCAACGGGCGCCAATCACGGTCCAGGTGGCCCGTATTTTTGACCGTGGAACGGAAAGCGACGACGACGATGTATTCGACGCGGCCGGCCAGCACGCAGAGCTTATAGTCGACCGGATTATAGTCCTGGTCCTTGCCGACCAGCGCTTCGACGAAAACCCGCCGCCTGATATGCGCATAGCTGCGCTCCAGCTTGCGGGTACCATAGGTCTGCGCAAGGTGTCCCGTCATCTCGGCAATGATTGCCGCCCGGTCGGCGTTTGCCGGATCGCGAACGATGACGTTCATGGCGCAACCGTGGTTGCATTTGACGGCGTAGGGAATTTTCAAGTCATCGAAGGGGATTTGGCGGGGGTCGTCGCCCTGCCACAGAATCTCGGGAATGGAGAGCCAGGGGAGCCGCTCCCGGACGAGTTCCTTGGACTTGAGCTTGTCGAGAAGACCGGCAAAGCGAGGATCGTCATCGAAAATCTTGCGCCAGTGGATCTTCTCCGTGAAGGTCACAGGGGCTGCGAAATTCGGCAGATGCCGCATCCGCTCGAGGAAACGCTGGGTCAACCGGCGGTAGCGGACAAGCAGCGCGGCGTTCAGCAACAGGAGAGATGCTCGCGCGCTGCTTCGCTTCAGCCATGCCTTTGCGCCACGCGCCATTCCGGTGTCCTTGCAACTTCCGGACGACTAGGCGACCGGAATTCGCGGGTCAAGCGCGATAATGCGCGCGCCGAAATGGAGCCGTGGTTCAGCCCGAAAGCGGATTGAGCTTCGGGTGCTGGATCAGAGTTTTATGACCCACAACGTCGCTCCAGTCGCATCAATCGCCGATTCCATCGTCACTATGCATGGCGGTTCTGCGCTACGGAGCCAAGGACAAGGTTCTGACCAGCCTTTCGTGCGACCCAACAGCGTTTGCCCATCCGCAGCGCTAATTCGGAACGACCAATGACAATAACGATAGATGGCAACGCCAGCTGGCGCGACATCGCGCAAGTGAGCGAAGGCGAATCCCTGGCGCTCAGTCCGGCTGCCTGGGAGAGGATCGCCTTTGCGAACCAGATCGTCGCTTCCATCGTCGAAAAAGGCATTCGCGCCTATGGCGTCAACACCGGGGTCGGCGCATTGGCAAGCAAGGTGGTGGCGCCTGCGCTGCAAAAGAAACTGTCGCGCAATATCATTCGCAGCCACGCATGCGGCGTCGGTGACCTGGTGCCGAGACGCGGCGTGCGCGCCATCATTGCCGCTCAAGTGGCGAATTTCGCGCATGGCCATTCCGGTGTAAGCCCCGCAATCGTCCGTAATTTGCTCACCTTTATCGAGCGCGACTGCGTTCCCGACGTGCCGTCCAGGGGATCGGCCGGGTATTTGACGCACAACGCGCATGTGGCACTGGTCTTGATCGGTGAAGGCAGTGCAACCGTGGCAGGTCGCTCGATGAGCGGACTGGAAGCGCTTGCCGAAATGGGTCTGGCGCCCCTGGAGCTTGGCGCGAAGGAAGGCTTGAGTCTGGTCAATGGCACGGCGTGCGCGACCGGCCTGACCAGCATCGCCGTGCAGCGCGCGGAGCGCTTGCTGGGATGGGCTGACGCCGCAGCCGCTTTGACGCTTGAAGCCGCGGGCGCACAAATGCCGGCCTTCGGAGAGCAAATCCTGGCGATGCGGCCCTCGCCCGGCATTCAGGATGTGGGCAAAGCGCTGCGCGGCTGGCTTCACGGCAGCGAGCTCATCGCGCTTGCTCACGGCTGTCGCACGCAGGACGCGCTCAGTCTTCGCGCCGTGCCGCATGTTCATGGCGCCGCCCGCGAGGTATTGGACCGGTCCGCTGAGCTGGTCGACCGTGAATTGGCTGCCGTCACCGACAATCCGGCTGTGTTCGGGTCGTTGAACGATCCTCGGGTTGTCTCGGAGGCGCATGCGGTGGCGCCGGCGCTCGGACAGGCCGCCGATGGCCTGACGATCGCCTTGGCGCAGGTGGCCGGAATGAGCGAGCGTCGCATCGACCGTCTCGTTAATCCCCTGGTCAACAATTTGCCGCCCTTCCTTGCCGATGAAGACGGAGCCAATTCCGGCTTCATGATTGCCCAATACACCGCCACGTCGCTCAGCAACGTCAACCGGCGCCTGGCCGCGCCGGCCGCGACCGACGGTGGCGTCACATCCGGCCTGCAAGAGGACTTTCTTGCTCACCCGACAGTCGCGGCCAACAAGCTGCTCGCCGTTATCGACAACGCGGAATACATTTTGGCCATCGAACTCATGGCCGCCGCGCAGGCCCATGATTTTCTGGCCGAGCGCGGTGCACGCGCGCCCGGCACCGATACCATCTACCGCATGGTCCGGGAGAACATAGCGCACTATTCCGACGATCGGCCCCTGTCCGGGGACATGGAGGAATTGCGCAACTTCATCCGCGAAGTGGACGTGCCACCCTGTCCGCAGCCCACCGAGTGAGGCCCGCCGAGCTTCGCGGAGCTAAGCCTTCAGCGGGTACAGTTTCAGGTGCTGGATCAGGATGATCGTCTTGGCGTCGATGATGCGGCCGTCGGCTATGCCGGCCAGCGCCTCGTCGAGCGGCATTTCGAGCACCTCGATGTCCTCGCCCTCTTCCGGTGCGCCGCCGCCGGCCGAGATGCGGTCGGCGGGTGAGTAGCGCGCCACAAAGAACCACAGCCGTTCGGTCACGCTGCCCGGGCTCATATAGGGCGCAAACAGCCGCTCGATGTTCTTAAAGTGATAGCCGAGCTCTTCCTCGGCCTCCTTGAGGATGGCGGTTTCCGGATCGTTTTCGTCGAGCAGGCCGGCGCAGGCCTCGATCAGCGGTTCGCGGTGGCCGGTGACATAGGCGGGATAGCGGAACTGCCGCACCAGAAGAACCGTCTGGCGCTCGGGATCGAAGGGCAGGATCACCGCGCCGTCGCCGCGATCGTAGGTCTGGCGAATCTGCGTCTCCCACTGCCCGTCGCGCCGGCGATAATCGAGGACGGTCTTCTTCAGGACCGCCCAGTCATCGGACAGGACTTCCTCCGAGCGGATACGGATGCGATCTTCCATGATGAACTCCATGCTGTCGGCGCCATGGCGTAGCCGCGAACCGTTTTGCGCGCAACCGAAACAGCGAAAGTTCACCGCGTCGTGTCTGGTGCCGGCAACTGCCATCGCCTACATAGCTCAAGCCCCGTCCCCGGAGTTTCCTGATGACCGCAGCGCTTTTCCAGCCGATCACCCTCGATGGCCTGACCTTCCCGAACCGCATCGCGGTGGCGCCGATGTGCCAGTATTCCGCCGATGACGGCTCGGCCAGCGATTGGCATCTCTACCACTGGATGAATCTGGCCATGTCGGGCGCCGGCATGGTCACCGTCGAGATGACGGATGTCGAGCGGCGCGGCCGCATCACCCATGGCTGCCTTGGTCTCTACTCGGACGACAACGAGGCCGCCGCCCGGCGCACGCTGGATGCGGCCAGGCGCGTTGCCGCGCCGGGAACGAAATTCGGCATTCAGCTTGCCCATGCCGGCCGCAAGGCCTCGAACCGAAAGCCCTGGGAAGGCGGCGGGCCGCTGCGGCCGGGCGAGGATCCCTGGCAGACCGTCTCGGCCTCGGCCATCGCCTATGACACCGGCTGGAATGTGCCGCATGCGCTGGAGGATGAGGAAATCCTGCAGCTCATCGAACGGTTCACCGAGGCCGCAAAGCGGGCCGAACGCGCCGGCTTCGACTTCCTCGAATTGCACGCCGCGCACGGCTATCTGATCTTCCAGTTTCTGTCGCCACTTTCCAACCAGCGCACCGACCGCTGGGGTGGCTCGCTGGAAAACCGCATGCGTTTCCTCCTCGAGATCGCCAAATCGGTGAGGAAGGCCGTTCCAAACCTGATGCTTGGCGCACGCCTGTCGGTAACGGACTGGGTCGATGGCGGCTTCGACGTCGCGGACGCGATCGAGGTGGCCAAGGCGTTGAAAGCGCTGGGCATTGCCTATCTCTGCTGCTCGAGTGGCGGCAATTCTCCCTTGCAGAAGCTGCCGACCGGCCCCGGCTATCAGGTGCATCTGGCCGAAGCGGTGCGCAAGGGCGCCGGCATTCCAACGCGGGCCGTCGGCCTGATCGACGATCCCGGCCAAGCCGAGGCGATCGTCGCCGATGGCCGCGCCGATATGGTGGCGCTGGCCCGCGCCTTCCTCGCCGATCCGCGCTGGGGCTGGCGCGCTGCCGCCACCTTTGACGAGAAAATCCATCCGGCGCCGCAGCTTGCCCGCTCGGTAACGACGATGCAGCACTGGATGAAGGTCTAAGCAGGCTGCACCGACGGATGCGCAAAAGCGCATTTGCTGGACAGGCAGCCGCAGCTTCGCTTTAATCCACCCACACTGTTTCCGTTGGGTAAGGTCGCCTTTGCGGCCGAGTTGGGAGCAAAGTCATGGTATCAAGGGCACTCTATCCCGCGGCCGCCGCTCTGGTGGTCGCGCTGTCCTTCGCCGGGTCTCTCCGGTTGGCGCGCAATATTGCGAAGGTACGGTGCATGGCCTGTCCAGGCACTACGATCTGGACTCAGGCAGCGGGTTTCTTGCCGTACGCGCGCGGCCGAACTCGTCGTCGCGCATGATCGGCCAACTGTTCAACGGCGACCACACCGAAATCTTCGACCGTCGCGGCAACTGGTACCAGATCGATTTCAAGGGCCGGACCGGCTGGGCCAACGAGCGCTGGCTGCGCAACGACTGCGGCTACTGAGAGGCCTCTGAGACGTTTGGGCGCAGGCTGACTGCCACTTTTGCAACCAAATTGGCTGCTTTGCGTTGCGGCCATCATGGATAACAAACCTTTTGAAACGCCCGTCGTGGTCGAACTCGGCCACGTCGGCAAATATCGCCAGATCCGCAGCACCCAGGAAGCGGCGGAGTGTCTGATGACTGTCTGGCCACTCAATCGCGGCCCGCGCCATCGTGATGCTCTCGACACTTGCCTCAAAGTGCTGGAAGGTTATCGTTCGACGGCCGATGCGCGCAGGGCTTTGATCGAAGCGGCCAAGGAATCGGAAGTGCTGGTTCCCGAAGACCGGTTGCCCGACGCCAAATTGCATTGAAAAACCGGCCGCATTGAACGAACGGACGAACCGGAGGATTTCATGGCGAAGCTGACTTACAAGATCGTCGAGCATGACGGGGGCTGGGCCTACAAGGTCGGTTCGACATTCTCGGAGACATTCCCCACCCACCAGGACGCTCTGCGCGCCGCCGAGATCGCCTCGGCCGAGCAGCAGGTCGCCGGCGCGACAGACGGCATCCAGTATGAGGATGCCGACGGCAAGTGGCACGACGAACTGGCCGACGGCCGCGATCGGCCACAGACCGAAGTTTCCGACTAATCCTTGGTTGTTTGATATCGCTGCCGGCCGTGGATGCCTGTTTCAGGCATCCTGCCGGTCAGTCGAGAGTCTGCGTCGATTATTTGCCGCAATACTGATCGTTCACGTTGGGCCTCACATTTCCGTAGGGTCCTGACGGGTCAGAGGCGCACGGCCCGGCAGGACCGGTATAGTCCCGGCTGCCTGAGCCGTCGGCATTGATGCTGCCGGTGGTGCTCTGGTCGACGGTCGAGGACTTCTCGTTACCGAACGGCCACCAGCTGCGATGGTTGGAGGAGGTTCCGTCAGATGATTGAGCCATCGCCGACGTGGCGAGACCGATCGTCAGAACAGATGCTGCGAAAAGTTTCCTGTACATTGAATTACTCCGTATCTGCCGCCTTGGGTGCGACACGGAGTAAATCCGGATATCCGCCGAATGGTTCAGTGAAATTGTCGTGAGGTCGCGGTGATGCCTATGGCAAAAATGCCCGCTCGGCGATGCGCTTGATGAAGGCGATGACGCGGTCCGGCTCGGCGAATTGCGGCATGTGGCCGAGGCCATCGACCGTCTCGGAATCGAGCCCGCCGATCCTGCCCTTCATTGGCTCTCCGTGGATGCGCATGTCGATGACGCGATCGGCTGTACCGAAGAAAATGCCGGCCGGCATGGCGATCTCGCCGTAACGCTGCTCAATGCGGCCAAGATCCTCTTCGACCGCCACGAAATCGGTGGAGGTCGCATGGAAATGGCTTGGCCTCAGCCCGAGCCATCCGCCGCCATTGGCCATGTAGTCGGCGGGAACGGCCTGCGGCGCGAAGATGAACTCCAGGGTCTGCCGCGCATATCGGAGGCTCGTCGGTACAGCGACGGTATAGGCCATGATCCGGCGCCAAAGCCGCGAGCGGATATAGAGCAGGCCCGCCTTCTCGCGCACGCCGGCTTCCAGATGCGTCAGCGGCGCCAGCAAGGCGATGCCGGAAATCGCCCCGGGATGTTCCACCGCCAGGGTCAGCGTGACGGCGCCGCCCAGCGAATGGCCGACCACGAGCGGCCTTTCCAGTCCGAGCGTTTCGATGAAGCGCCTGACGATCTCGGCCTGTTCCGGCAATCGGCCGGTGGCTCCTCTCGCCCGCACCGAATAGCCCGATCCCGGCCGGTCGAGCGCGATCAGCCGGTAGCCGGGGCCAAAGCGGCTAAACAGCGTGTGCCGGAACTGGTGGAGCTGCGCGCCAAGTCCGTGCACGAACACGATCGGCCGCCCCTCGCCCGTTTCGACATAGTGGATGCGGTTGCCGTCGATCTCGACGAACTGTCCGCTGGCCGACACCAGTCTTTCGGCCTTGGCCGCAATCCAGAGCGTCGCCGCCACCAGGCAGGCGACGATGACGAGAGCCAGCAGAAGCAAACCGCCAAGCAGCCACAGCAGAATCCAGCATGTTTCACCCGGGAGCGGACCGGCGCGTACCATCACCCACCGCCGGACGCACGGCAAGGCAGCCTGCCGGCTTCTGACGGCATTGCCGCCCGTCCCATGTCGCGCTATCTCAGGCGATCTTGTCTGCCCAGGCGATCCGTCTGCCCTGAGGCACCTTCCACCGGAGCCTTCCATGCCCGAAATCGTCACTGCCGCCATGCTCGTCATCGGCGACGAGATTCTGTCCGGCCGCACCAAGGACAGGAACATCGGCCACCTCGCCGACATCATGACGGCCATCGGCATCGACCTGAAGGAAGTGCGCATCGTCCCCGACGAGGAGGACGAGATTGTCGCGGCGGTGAATGCCGTGCGCGCTCGATACACCTATGTCTTCACCACCGGCGGGATCGGCCCGACGCATGACGACATCACCGCCGATTCGATCTCCAAGGCCTTTGGTGTTCCATGCGAATACGACGCCAAGGCCTATGCCATGCTGGGCGAGAGCTATGCCGCGCGCGGCATCGAATACACCGAGGCGCGCAAGCGCATGGCACGCATGCCGCGCGGCGCCGACCATATCGACAACCCGGTCTCCGTCGCGCCCGGCTTTCGCATCGGCAATGTCCATGTCATGGCCGGCGTGCCGGCGATCTTCCAAGCCATGCTCGACAATGTCGTGCCGACGCTGAAGGCCGGCACCAAAATGCTGTCGGCCACGGTCCATTGCCCGTTCGGCGAAGGCCTGATCGGCGGTCCCTTGGGCGACATCCAGAAGGCGCATCCTGACACGATCATCGGTTCCTACCCGAAATATGGCGACGGCAAATTCTGGACGGAGCTGGTCGTGCGCGCCCGCAGCCAGGAGGCGCTGGATTCGGCACGTGCCGATGTCGAGGCGATGGTGGCCGGCCTCACTGCCGCCAATTGAACTTGGGCTTCACGGCCCATCGCCGAACCGGAACCAAGCGCCGTACTCTGACGTTTTCCCTGGGGCGCAGCAAGCGCCGGCAGATTTGAGGGATTTCCGATGCGCTTCAAGACCATCGTCGCCATATTGCAGAACGAACAGGATGCCGAGCGCGTGCTCGACTGCGCCATCCCGCTTGCCGACCGGTTTGAAAGCCATCTCATCGGCATTCATGCCGAAGCGCTGCCCGTGCCCTACACTTCCGCCACCGGCTTTCCCGACACCGAGTTCCTGCAGGTCTCCGCCGACATGAATCGCGAGCGCGCCGAAAAACTGCAGGCGCTTTTCCTCGGGCGGATCGAAAAAACGGGCCTTTCCTTCGAATGGCGCAGCCTCGAGAGCTTTTCGGGCGACAGTGCGCTGACCGGCATTTCCAGCGTACGCGCCGCCGATTTGATCATCGCCGCGCAGCGCGAGACCGGCGGCGATCCGAGCGCCGATGTCGACACGCTGGTCTATGATGCCGGCCGGCCGGTGCTGGTGGTGCCGCATGAGGGGCCGCTGGTCACCACATTCAAGCATGTGCTGCTGGCTTGGAACGGCAGCAAGGAAGCGGCACGCGCCGCCTTCGACGCCCTGCCCTTCATCATCGAAGCCGAGAAGACCGATATTCTGGTTATCGATCCGCCGGATACACTGGACGACAATTCGGAGGCCGCCGGCGCGGAGATCGCCGCGGCGCTCTCCCGGCATGGCGCCACCGTCAGTGTTTCGGTGCAGCAGTCGGGCAATGCCTCGATCGATGACGTCATCCAGACCCGGATCGCAGAAACCGGCGCCGACCTTCTGGTGCTCGGCGCCTACAGCCATTCCTGGCTGCGCCAGCTTTTGTTCGGCGGCGTCACGCGAACCGTGTTGCGCACCGTGCCGGTGGCGGCTTTCCTGTCGCGCTAAGCCTACAATCGATGCGGCCCTTGCCAAGACCAAGGCTTTCCAGCTAATTCCGCCCGCATTCCATCGTGACTGCGCGCGGCTTGCGCGCCCTGCGGAGTGCGCGACCATGTCTCTTCCTGAAAAAGCCTTTCCGGTCTCCTGGGACCAGTTCCATCGTGATGCCCGGGCGCTCGCCTGGCGGCTAGCCGGCGCCAACAAGGGTCAGTGGAAAGCCATTGTCTGCATCACCCGCGGCGGGCTTGTTCCCGCGGCCATCATCTCGCGCGAACTTGGCATCCGCGTCATCGAGACGGTCTGCGTGGCCTCCTATCACGACTACACCAGCCAGGGGCAGTTGCAGGTGCTGAAGGAGATCACACCGGCGCTCCTCACCGATGACGGCGTGGGCGTGCTGATCATCGATGACCTCACCGACACCGGCAAGACGGCCGGCATCGTGCGCGCCATGATGCCCAAGGCGCATTTCGCCACGGTTTATGCCAAGCCGAAAGGCCGGCCTTTGGTCGACACCTTCGTCACCGAAGTCAGCCAGGACACCTGGATCTACTTTCCCTGGGATATGGGTTTTACCTACCAGAAGCCGATCGCCGACGATCACGCCGGCTGATTCGCAGCACCCTTTATCCGCCCAAGTGGCAAGGCCCGCGCAGTTTGTTGTGGAAACTAGCGCCGCAAGACACAATATTCTGTTGAATCGACACCTGTTGGCGGATTTTGACGGGTTGGTGTGACGTTTTTTACTTTTATGACTTACACTTCGCCGTAAGACTCGTGTGACGGCAAACGATTCTGAGGGCTGGGGTAGCTTCTCCGATGCTGACGAGACCAACGACGCACAGCCATATGGCCGAAAGGGTCCGGCGACTCTTCGGCACCGCGCCGTGCCGTCTTCAGGTTGCCGCGCTACCCTGGCGCACCACCGAAAACGGCATCGAAATCATGCTGATCACCAGCCGCGACACCGGCCGCTGGGTGCTGCCCAAGGGCTGGCCCGAGGCCAGGGAACCGCTCTGCGAGGCCGCCGCGCGCGAGGCCGGCGAGGAAGCCGGATTGCGCGGCAAGATCTCTCATTTCGAGGCTGGCCGTTACTTCTACGCCAAGGCATTGGCGTCCGGCGAGGAAGTGCCTTGCGAAGTGCTGGTGTTTCCAATGCAGGTCGAGCGCGTCTCCGACCGTTGGAAGGAAAAGCGTGCGCGCACCCGCAAATGGGTCAACGCGGCCGAGGCCGTGCGCATGATCAACGAGCCCGATCTTTGCCAGATCATCGCACATTTCTGTGCCGATCCGGACAAATTCGTCGTTAAAACCTAGCACGACTCCACAGCGGCCGTGCCGTATTCCCATGCGCCAGTATGGGATCTTGCCCATTGATTCCATTCGATGTTTCGCCTGTGGCGGCACCGATCCGACTCCAACTGACATCGACAGATCCCCTCCCCCCTTCCGGGTTACGATTGGTTGCGAGTTGACATGCAGGTATTTACCTGCATATTGTGATTGCAAGATGAGTGAGACCGATGGACGCCGACAAGGTTTTCAAAGCGCTGGGCGACCCGACACGCAGGAAGCTGCTCGATCTTCTGTGCGAGAAGAACGGACAGACGCTGGGCCAGCTTTGCGAGAACCTCGACATGGCGAGGCAATCCGCGACGCAGCACATCGACTTGTTGGAGGCGGCCAATCTGATCAGCACGGTCAAGCGTGGCCGCGAAAAGCTGCATTTCATCAACCCCGTGCCGCTGCACGAAGTCTACGAGCGGTGGGTGCGCAAATTCGAACGGCAGCGGCTGAGCCTGCTGCACGACTTGAAACAGGAACTCGAAGGAGACAACCAATGACCCGGGAAACCACCAGTTTTGTCTATGTGACCTACATCCGCTCGACGCCGCAAAAGGTGTTCGAGGCCATCACCAAGCCCGATATCGCCAAGCGCTACTGGGCCCACGAGAACGTCTCCGACTGGAAGCCGGGTTCGAAATGGGAACACATCCGCGCCAATGACGAGCGCACCGTCGAACTCGTCGGCAAGGTGGTCGAGATCTCGCCGCCGACCCGTCTGGTCATGACCTGGGCCAACGCGTCCCAAGCCGATGACCCGACCAAACAAAGCCGGGTGACCTTCGCCATCGAGGAATATGACGCCATGGTCCGGCTCACCGTCACCCATGATGAGCTCGAAGCCGGCAGCGGCATGGCCAAGGGCATCAGCCAGGGCTGGCCGGCCGTGCTGTCCAGCATGAAGTCCTTCCTCGAAACCGGCAGCGGCATCGACCTGTTCGCCAAGCCGAAATCGGCCTGAAGCAAGCTTCCAGTGGGAGAACGACAATGACCAGACACTTTGCGGGCGGCTGCGCCTGCGGCGCGATCCGCTACGAGGCGAACGGCGAGCCGATCTTTCAGAACCACTGCCAATGCCTCGACTGCCAGAAGCGCAGCGGCACGGGCCATGGCTCCTACGTGACCTTCGGCCGGCGCGCTGACGTAAAGGTCACGGGCGAGCCAAGCACCTGGCGGATGATCGCCGACAGCGGAAACGAGAAGATCCAGGCCTTCTGCCCGACCTGCGGGACGCCGGTATACGTGACCTTCGTCGCCATGCCGGAGGTGACGGCGATCAACACCACCAGCCTCGACGATCCCAGCCAGTTCAACCCGCAGGCCGTCACTTACACCGTTCGGGGCCACGCCTGGGACACGATCGATCCCGTGCTCCAACCATTCGAGAGAATGCCTGGATGAACCAAGCAGAGCCCTATCCCCTCGGATAGGGCTCTGCTTTCAGCTCAGACCACCAAGCCCTTGGTCAGTTCCAGTGCCTGGCGCTCGAACAGGCGGCGGTAGATGCCGCCCTTCAGCCGGATCAGCTCGTCATGCGAGCCTTCCTCGACGATCTTGCCGCGATCGAACACCAGCAGCCTGTCCAACGCTCGCACCGTCGACAGCCGGTGCGCGATGACCAGCGTCGTGCGGCCGACGATCAGCCTCTCCATCGCTTGCTGGATCAGCACTTCCGATTCTGAATCGAGGCTCGATGTCGCCTCGTCCAGGATCAGGATGCGTGCGTCCGCCAGGAAGGCACGCGCGATCGCCACGCGCTGACGCTCGCCGCCCGACAGTTTCACGCCGCGTTCACCGACCAGCGTCCCGTACCCCTTCGGCAGGCTGGTGATGAAGTCATGTGCGCTGGCGAGCTTCGCGGCATGCTCGATCTCGGCCTGCGTGGCGTTCGGCCGGGCATAGGCGATGTTCTCGGCAAGCGAGCGGTGGAACAGGATCGGCTCCTGCTGGACGATGGCGATCTGCGCGCGCAGCGACGCCTGCGCCACCTGAGAGATGTCCTGGCCGTCGATCAGGATCTTGCCGCCGCTGACGTCATAGAGGCGCTGGATCAGCTTGACGAAGGTCGTCTTGCCGGAGCCCGAATGACCGACCAGCCCGACGCGTTCACCGGCCGCGATCTCCACCGAAAAGTCGCGGTAGAGCGGCAGCCGATGACTGCCATAGTGGAAGATGACGTTGTCGAAGCCGATAGCCCCCTGTGTGATCCGGATCGCCCCGGCACCCGGCCGGTCCTCGATGCCAAGCGGTTGCGACTGGAAATCGACCAGTTCCTCCATGTCGTTGATCGAACGCTGCAAATTGCGGATATGCGTGCCGATATCCCTGAGATACCCCTGCAGCACGAAGAACGAGGTCAGCACGAAGGCGACATCGCCGGCGCTCGCCTGGCCCCAGGTCCACAGCATCAGGGACAGACCGATCACCGCCGTCCGCAGCACCAGCAACATGGCGCCTTGCGCGGTGCCGTTGATGGTGCCGCGCACCCAGGTGCGGCGCGTGCGCGCGCGCCATTTGGCAACGACCTTGGCAAGCCGCGTTTCCTCGCGCGTCTCGGCGCCAAAACCCTTGACCACCGCGTTGCAGCTCACCGCATCGGCAAGCGAGCCACCGAGGCGTGTGTCCCAGGTGTTGGCGAGCCGTGCCGCGGGCGCGACATAGCCAAGCGACAGCAGCGCCGTCACCATGATGAACAGCACCGAGCCGACTGCTACGACCAACCCCATCAGCGGCCAGAACCAGCCAAGCAGCAGCGTCGAGCCGATCAGCATGGCGACAGACGGCAAAAGCGCGATCAGGATCGTGTCGTTGAGCAGGTCGAGCGCCCACATGCCGCGCGTGATCTTGCGCACCGTCGATCCGGCAAAGCTGTTGGCGTGCCAGTCGGTGGAGAAGCGCTGCACGCGATGGAACGCGTCGGCGGCGATGTCGGCCATCATCTTGAGGGTCAGCTCGACAATGCCCATGAAAGCAAGGTTGCGCAGCACCACGCCGGTCAGCGCCAGGCCGATGAGCGCGAAGAAGGCTGCCATCGCGGCATTCCACGCGACATCGTCGGCCGCCGCACTGCTGGCGACGGCATCGACCAGTCGGCCGGAATAGAGCGGCGTCAAAACGTCGGCCAGAGTCGACAGCAGGAAGCCGCCCATGATCAGCGAAAGCCGCCACGGCTGGCACCGCCAGTGGCTGAGCGTGAAGCCAAGAACACTGCGAAAGGCGCTTGCGCGCAGATCGATTCGAAAACGAGCCATGATGTCATTCGGGCGCAAACGTGCCCGGTCCCGGTAAGGTCGAAAATTGAAAACCGCGCAGGGCAATTCGCCCGGGGGCTGCGGAGGTTCGGCATAGGTGGCGGCGCGCCCTGGATATCGGGTGGCGACCGGCATCGGCAGAAGCCTGTACTCGGCCCGGCATCGGCGCGAAGGACTGACCCTCGCCGGGCGCCGGGTGAGACCTAGGCTTCGCGGCCTCGCATTACCATGTGAAATACTGCCATTCGGACCTCCCGCAAGACAATTGCGGAGCGGCCCTTATAGAGACGCCCCGGCGGATCGCCAAGACGGGGCGCACGCCCAAAGCGTAACTGGTCCAACCAGTGATGTTATTTTGCAACAACAGATATGGAGGACTGTCACGGCACCACCGAATAAGCCTTCTGGTCGGCGGTCGCGATCGTAACGTCGGTGCTGGATTAGAAGTCGACCAAATCGACTTCCATCAGGTCGCTGAAGTGATGCCGCCCCTGCTCGCCCCCAGGGTTCTCTAACAAAATCAGAGTTCTAGCCGCGATCCCTGAAACGGTTGGTGATGGGATAACGGCGGTCGCGGCCAAAATTCTTCCGGGTGATCTTCACACCCGGCGCCGCCTGCCGGCGTTTGTATTCGGCAATGTAGAGCAAATGTTCGACGCGCGTCACCGTCGCCCGGTCGTGGCCGCGCGCGACAATGTCGTCGACGCCCATCTCGTTTTCGACCAGGCACTCCAGAATGTCGTCCAGCACCGGATAGGGCGGCAGCGAATCCTGGTCGGTCTGGTTCTCGCGCAGCTCCGCCGACGGCGCCTTGTCGATGATGTTTTTCGGGATTACTTCGCCGGACGGCCCGAGCGCACCCGGCGGCACATGGGAGTTGCGCCAGCGCGACAGCGCATAGACCTGCATCTTGTAAAGGTCCTTGATTGGATTGAAGCCGCCATTCATGTCGCCATAGAGCGTGGCATAGCCGACCGACATCTCGCTCTTGTTGCCGGTGGTGACCACCATCGAGCCGAACTTGTTGGAGATCGCCATCAGGATGGTGCCGCGCGCGCGGCTTTGCAGGTTTTCTTCGGTGATGCCTTCCTTGGTGCCTTCGAACAGCTGCGTCAGCGCATGCAGAAAGCCTTCGACCGGCTCGAAGATCGGCACGATGTCATAGCGGCAGCCAAGCGCGCGGGCGCAGTCCTCGGCGTCCTTCAGCGAATCCTTCGAGGTATAGCGGTAGGGCATCATCACCGCGCGTAGCCGCTCCTCGCCGAGCGCATCAACGGCCAATGCGGCGCAGATTGCCGAATCGATACCGCCGGACAGGCCGAGGACGACGTTCTTGAAGCCGTTTTTGTTGACGTAATCGCGCAGGCCCAGCATGCAGGCGCGGTAGTCCGCTTCCTCGCGCTCGGGGATCTTCGACATCGGCCCTTCCGAGCAGACCCAGCCGGCAGAGTTATCTGCATTTTGCGCGCCTGCGGCGACGCGGCTGCGCTTCCAAGTGGTGACGTCGACAGTCTCCTCAAACTGACTCATCTGGAAAGCCAGCGTCTTGTCGGCGCCGATCGCAAAAGAAGCGCCGTCGAAGATCAACTCATCCTGGCCGCCGATCTGATTGGCATAGATCATCGGCAAACCGGTTTCGATGACCTGGCGGATAACGACCTGATGGCGTACGTCCATCTTGGCGCGGTAGTAGGGCGAGCCGTTCGGCACCAGCAGGATTTCCGCTCCGCTTTCAGCCAGGGTTTCACAGATGCCGACGTCGCCCCAGATGTCCTCGCAGATCGGAATTCCGATGCGCACACCACGGAAGTTGACCGGTCCCTGAGCCTCGGGTCCGGCCTGGAAGACGCGCTTCTCGTCGAACTCTCCATAGTTGGGCAAATCGAGCTTGTAGCGCTCGGCCAGGATCTTGCCGCCATCGGCGAAGATGATCGAATTGTGGGTGCCGCTCTTACGCTTCAACGGCGTCCCGATAATGACGCCCGGCCCGCCATCGGCGGTGTCCGCAGCGAAGTCTTGCGCAGCCTTTTCGCAAACCTTGAGGAAGGCCGGCTTCAGCACCAGATCCTCGGGCGGATAACCGGCAAGGAAAAGCTCGGTGAAGAGCACGATGTCGGCGCCCTGGCGGGCCGCATCCGCCCTCGCCTCGCGCGCCTTGGCAAGATTGCCGGCGACATCGCCGACCGTGGGGTTGAGCTGGGCGACAGCGATGCGCAGAATATCGGGAGCGGTCTTCTTGGTCATGCCTGCGGTTTAGCGCGGCAAAATTGCCCCGGCAATGGCGTTCGTTTGGACCAATCCAGACCGATCGAGTTCGATCGTGTCCTGAGGGGCGACAGCCCTACTCGCCCATATATTCGCGCAGCGCTTCCGGTGAATGGTTCTCGCCGATCGACATCGCCAGGATGCGCGAAATGTGCCGGCGCGGCAGGCCGGTCTCTTCAGCCCATCGGTTGATCTGCGCCTGGATCTTGTCGAGATCCCTCTTCGACGTCGGGCTTTCGGCGATGTCGAGGCCGGCGTCACGCAGTGCGGCCGCCATATCGGCCGAGATGACGAAAGCATCCCATTCCAGCCAGCGCAGGAAATATTGGCCGGTGTTGCCGCCGAGCCGGCTGCCGTGCTTGCCGAGATATGCCATCAGCCCGACCTGGTCGTCGGCAGGCCACTCGGCCAGGAACTTGCCGAAGCCGCCATGCTCCTTCGACACGCGCTCGACGAAGGCGGCGTTGTCGCGCACCGACTTGATCTTCTGCGGGTTGCGCACGATGCGCTTGTCGGCCGTCAGATCGTGCCAGAAATCGTCGGGCTGGAACAACAGCCGCTTCGGCTCGAAATGCAGGAACGCTTCCTCGAAACCCGGCCATTTCTGCTCGATGACGCGCCAGACGAAGCCGGCGGCAAACACCCGCTCGGCCATCGTCGACAGGATGCGGTCGTCGGTGATCTTGGCCACGGCGGCGTTGTCGGGCAAAGGCCCGAGCAACTCCGTCAGCACCGCGTCGCCGCCTTTGCGTTTTGCGGCACGGGCACGAATCCTGTGGAAATCAGCCATTGGCTCCCCTGATTTACTTCGGGTAGACGCGGCAATCTACCACTTCCCGTTCGGGCCGGCAGCCTTTAGGTCTAATGCATGTCGCTCAATAGTGGCCCCGGTTTTGAGAGAGCGACATGCATAAAAACAAAGACCTGAAGCGAGTCGCTTGAACGCGCTTTAGACCAGACGCTGATCATGGAGGCGACCATGCATAAGACCGTGCCCGAACTGGCCGACCGCTGGCTGAGGCGAACGCCTGAGGCCCTCAGCGAGCTTGAGCGGCGGGTCTTGCAAAGCACCGTCGACCGCAAGCCGATATCGCAGGACATCAACGACAGCCTCACTGGTCTTCAGGGCGCCGGCGACCGGATCGCCGACGCCATTGCCCGCATCGGCGGCTCGTGGACGTTCATCCTGTCCTTCATCGCCTTCCTGGTTCTCTGGATCGGCGCCAATTGGTGGCTGCTGGGGCGAGACTCGTTCGACCCCTACCCCTTCATCTTCCTCAATCTCGTGCTGTCGATGATCGCCGCCCTGCAGGCGCCGGTGATCATGATGTCGCAGAACCGCCAGGCCGCACGCGATCGCCTCGACGCCGCGCACGACTACGAGGTCAATCTCAAGGCCGAGATCGAGATCATGGCGCTGCATGAAAAACTGGACGAACTGCGCCACAGCCAGATCATCGGCATGCGCGAGGACATGACGCGCCTGGCCGAACAGGTGAGCCGCATCGACGAAAAACTATCGGACCGGCAAACGTCTCAATGACCGGGATCGTCCATCACCTCATCGAGCAATACGGGCTTATCGCGGTTTTCCTGGGCTGTGTCGCCGAAGGCGAAAGCGCGGCCATCCTTGGCGGCTTCTTCGCCCACCAGCATGTCTTCGTCCCTTGGAAGGCTTTCCTCGCGGCCGCCATTGGCGCCTTCGTCGGCGACACGTTCTTCTTCGTCCTCGGCCGCAGCTTCGCCGATCATCCCAGGGTACTGAAACTGAAGGCGCGTCCCGGCTTCAACCACGCCTATCGCCTCGTCTCGTCGCATCCCAACATCTTCGTGCTGTCCAACCGCTACATCTACGGCCTGCGCCTGGTCGGCGGCATCGCGGCCGGCTTCGCCAGCATATCGGTGCCGCGCTTCATCATCCTCAACGCCATCTCGTCGCTGGTTTGGGCGGCCTTGTTCTGCGGCATCGGCTATGTCTTCGGCCTCGGCGCCGAGCAGATGGTCGGCAAGGCGCTGCTCCATCACGAAAGATTGCTGATCGCCCTCGGCATTGGGCTCGCCGTCGCCATCCTTGCCTGGCTCATCGCCCGCACCGTCGCCGGCAAGGAGCGCGCCAAGGACGCTCGCGAGAGCGAAGCCGGCTGAAGCTCAGTCGTCGTCCTCGACCAAAGCGCGGTCGCCGCGGTCGAGGATCAGCGGGATGATCAAATCCTCCTCGTCGGCAAGATGCCGTTTCAGCATGGCGATCAGCCGGCTGTTCTCGTCGGCATAGGCATCGGCGGCGAAGCGCTGTTTGTCCTCGCTCTCCTCGAGCGTGCGGATGAAGGCGTTCGCGGTCTCGGCATTGCGCTCCAGCCCGTCATGGATGGCGTGGTGATCGGCATCGAGTATGTCAAAGCCCCGCTTCAGGCGCGGCTCGGCCTTGGCGAAAGCCGGGAAATATTGATAGTCCTCGACATTGTGGTGGCCGTCGAGATTGCCGAGGAAATGGTTGAGCCGGGGTGCGAACCAGCGCGCGAAATCCGGCGCCGTCAGCCTGCCCTCGCGATAGTCGCCAATGCCGTTGGTGAGCATGCCGCCGAGCTCGCGAAACATGTCGTGCCGCTGCAGCCACATATTGGCGAGGCCATGGACGTTGGTGTGACCCCGCCAGTCTTCGCGCGGGTATTTCTGCGCCAGCCAGCGCAAATCGTCCGGCAGGCCGGCTCGCTCGAGCAGCAGAGAATTGGCGGGGGCGGTCATGTCGGTCTCCTCAGACCATGATCCCGAAAGGTGGATACCGGTTTTCGGAACAGATCATGGTCAGGGTCAGGTCGGGGTGACCGACATATGGGAACGGTTAGATCAGATCGGTAGACCCGTGATGCGCTCGATGATGGCGATGCCCCAGACGCCGGCGACGATGATCACCGAAATCAGCACCGCCAGCGAGCCGCAATCCTTGGCAAGCTGGATGTCGACGTTGAACTCGCGGCTGAAGGCATCGCAGGCCGCTTCGATGCCGGTGTTCAGCACCTCGACCATGATCAAAAGCAGCACGGCGCCGATCAGCAGCGCATAGCCCCGCCACGACACTGAGACGAACCAGCCGAGCGGCAAGGCGAGCACGAGCAGCATCAGTTCCTGCTGGAACGCCTTTTCGCTGGCGGCGAGCTTGCGAAAAGCCCGCACCGAATTGAAGAAAGCATCGATCAGCCGCTGCATTGCCCGCGCATCCCCTTCGAATCACCGGCAGGGGATATCGCAATGGCTGGATCAAGGGAATAAGGCAGCCATACCAAAAATCATTCGTCCGCAACCTTGATGGTCGGCGTCGACCTCTCGAACTGCGGCAGCCCATCGTCGATCGTATAGTAATCGCCCTTGTCGCCGACGAAGATATGGCATTCGCCCTCGAGCCCGGTCGGCCCATCGAACGACCCGGCCAGAACCGAGACGTAGGCATCCTGGCCCGGCTTCCAGAACAGCACCGAGCCACATGTCTTGCAAAAGCCGCGCCGGGCAAACGAAGATGCTTCGTACCAGGTGATATTCTCAGACCCTGTTACGGTGATGTTGTCATCGGCGACGTTGGTTGCGGCGTAAAAATGCCCGCTCTGCTTGCGGCACTGCGAGCAGTGGCAATAGATCACGCCGCGCAGCGGCCCTCGCGTCTGGAAACGCACCGCCCCGCACAGGCAAGATCCGCTGCTGATATCACTCATCCCTGCCCTCCACCGGCCATCGTTCACGGCTTCACCGCCACCGGAGAGGATTTCAGTTTTGCGGCGGCCAGGTACGAGCAAATGCGACACGAGATGGGCGTGTTCGCGCTTCTCCCCTGCAGCCTGAAGTAGAATAGTCGCGTTACCAAGCGGCACATTAAGGAAACTTTAGCGCCAGCGCATTTATGGTCGTTGCCAAGCGAAGGCCGCGATTGGGGACGCGTCCTTCGTAAGATGATCCGAAATACGGCTGGTTCTCCCCCGGTCGGCGACATCTCGCACGCGCAAGTCTGCGATGGTTCCCAGGGGTAGAGTGAACAGAACATGCAGCCGGCAGCCGCCCAGACCGACCGAAACAGCGACATTGCAACAGCTGTTGTGACGACCATGCGCCAGCTCGGCGTGCTTGGTCTGCCGCGCAATTACGAGATCTTCTACGAAGCGCTGAAAGGCACCAATCGCGAACTCAGCCTTGCCGTCGTGGCGCTCGGCAACCGGCCGACGCAGGACGATCTCGACCGCATCGGCCGTGCCTTCTTTGCCCAGCACCATGGTCCAGGCATTGTCGAGCAGGCGCGCGATGTGCTGGCCAGGGAACTCGAGGATATCGCCTTGCTGCTGCGAAGCGAACGCAGTCATATCGAGAAATACGGCAAGATCCTTGATGAGACGTCGAGCGGCCTCGCCAACCGCAGCCTGCTTTCACAGGATCTGCTGCAGAAGGTCGCCAACGCCATGGCGGTCGCCACCAATTCGACCCTCGACCATGGCAGGCAGGTTGCCACCACGCTCAGCGACAAGACGGCGGAACTGGAGAGCGTCAAGTCGAAGCTCGAGGAGTACAAGCGGCTCGCCGACACCGATCCCTTGACCCATATCTGGAACCGCCGCGCCTTCGACAAGCAAATCACCGGGATTTACACCTCCAACAGGGGCATCCTGTTCAACGCGCTGATTCTTGCCGACATCGACCATTTCAAGGACATCAACGACCGCTACGGCCACCCGGTCGGTGACAAGATCATCCAGATCATCGCCGAAATCTTCCAGACCAGCATCCGGGAAGACATGTTCGTTGCCCGCACCGGCGGCGAGGAATTCGCGCTGATCATCGAGGGCGCCAGCGAGGATACCACCTACGAGATCGCCGAACGCATCCGCGTGCTGATCGAACAGACGCCCTTCACCAGCAGCCAGACCGGCACCAATTACGGCACGGTGACCGTTTCCATGGGCATCTGCATGGCGTCCGAGGCCGAAAGCCCGGAAGATCTCTACACCAAGGCGGATCGAGCGCTCTACCGCTCCAAGGTCGGCGGGCGCAACCGCGTCACCAGGCATTCGACAATGGCCGGCCGCACTGGCAAGAACTGGCTGCTCTACAAGAAAGACTGACGCTTCGGCGCACAGCCCTATTCGCGGACGTAGGCAAATTTATCGGGCACGGCATCTTTCCATATGAATTTTCATGGCCTATATTTTCCATGGAAAGAGAGAGGCCATGTCTGTTTCACAACCCGATGCTGCCGCCAAGACGGCCGAAAACGCGGTTTTGACCAAGGCTACGCTGCGCGCTGCCGAGCTGCTGGACATAACCGCCAGGACGCTGGCGTCGATCATCGGCGTCTCGGAAGCTACGGTTTCGCGCATGCGCAGGCAGGAATTCCTGCTCGAGCGCGGCACCAAGCCGTTCGAGCTCGCGGTGCTGTTCGTGCGGCTGTTCCGTTCGCTCGACGCCATTGTCGGCGGTGACGAGGCGATCGCCCGGGCATGGCTCAAGAACACCAACACGGCGTTCGACGGCAGCCCGCTTGAAAAGATCCTCACCATCACCGGGCTTGTCGATGTCATTGCCTATCTGGACTCCCGACGCGCTCTCGTCTGAAGCCGTACGGCTCGACGGCAAATACTGGCGCATGGTCGAGGCGCAGCACCGGGTCTCGACGCTGAAAATCGTCGACACGCTGGACGAACAGGCGCTGATCGAGGATCTGATCGAGGAGACCAAGCCGCAGATCCCCATGGAATGCCGGCATCTCCATTATCTCCTGGCGACGCCCTTTCGCTACGGCTCGATCTACCCTTACGGCTCGCGCTTCCGCCGCGCCGGCCGCACCCTGGGCGTCTATTACGCGGCGGAGACGATCATGACCGCCGTCGCCGAAATGGCCTTCTACCGCTTGCTGTTCTTTGCCGATTCGCCCGACACGCCGTGGCCGCATGACGCCGCCGAATACACCGCTTTCGCCGCCGCGATCCGCACCAACAAAGCTGTCGACTTGACGCGGCCACCGCTTGACCGCGACCAGGCTCAGTGGACGCATCCGACCGACTATGCCGCCTGCCAGGCCATTGCCGACGTTACGCGCGAGGCCGGGCTGGAAGCGATCCGCTACCGCTCGGCGCGTGATCCCAAAGGCGCCAACGTGGCGCTGCTGACATGCCGCGGCTTTGCCAAGGCCAAGCCGCTGGAGCCGCATACCTGGCGCATCCGGCTCGGCTCGTTCGGCGTGCAGGCGATCTGTGAGTTTCCGGAAAGGCGCATCGAGTTTTCCAGAACCGCTTTCGCCAATGATCCCCGGCTCAACCGCCTGCGTTGGGAACGCGGCCGCTGATCAACAAAAAAGCGCCGGATTTCGCCGGCGCTTTTTCTCTTCAGCCTGCAAACAGGTTCAACCGTTGGCTACCTGCTTGTGCTGGACCGGATGGCTCTTCTTCAACAGGTCGGAGACCAGGAACGCCAGCTCGATCGCCTGGTCGGCATTGAGGCGCGGGTCGCAATGCGTGTGGTAGCGGTCCTGCAACTCCTCGGCGGTGATGGCACGCGCCCCGCCGGTGCATTCGGTGACGTTCTTGCCGGTCATCTCGACATGGATGCCGCCCGGGTGCGTGCCCTCGGCGCGATGCACCTCGAAGAAGGTCTGCACTTCCTTGAGGATGCGGTCGAACGGCCGCGTCTTGTAGCCGGCGGCCTCGATCGTGTTGCCGTGCATCGGATCGGACGACCAGACCACGCTGCGGCCTTCCTTCTGCACCGCACGCACCAGCTTCGGCAAATGGTCGGCGACCTTGTCGGAGCCGAAGCGGGCAATCAGCGTCAGCCGGCCCGGCTCGTTCTCCGGATTGAGCAGGTCGATCAGTTCCAGCAAGCCGTCCGGCGTCAGCGACGGACCGCATTTCAAGCCGAGCGGGTTCTTGATGCCGCGGCAATATTCGACATGGGCGTGATCAGGCTGGCGCGTACGGTCGCCGATCCAGATCATGTGGCCCGACGTTGCGTACCAGTCGCCGGACGTCGAATCGACGCGGGTCAGCGCCTCTTCATAGCCAAGCAGCAACGCTTCGTGGCTGGTGTAGAAATCGGTCTCACGCAAGGCGTAGTTGGTCTCCGAGGTGATGCCGACGGCCTTCATGAAATCCATCGTCTCGGTGATGCGGTTGGCGAGCTTGCCATATTTCTCGCCCTGCGGGCTGTCGGAGACGAACCCCAGCATCCAGCTATGCACGTTCTCCAGGCTGGCATAGCCGCCCTGGGCGAAGGCGCGCAACAGGTTGAGCGTCGCCGCCGACTGGCGGTAAGCCATCTCCTGGCGGGCCGGGTCGGGAACGCGCGACTTTGGGTCGAACTCGATGCCGTTGATGATGTCGCCGCGATAGCTCGGCAGCGTCACCTCGCCCTTGGTCTCGTTGTCGGACGAGCGCGGCTTGGCGAACTGGCCGGCAACGCGGCCGACCTTCACCACCGGCTGCGCGCCGGCGAAAGTCAGCACCACCGACATCTGCAGGAAGACGCGGAAGAAGTCGCGGATATTGTCCGCGCCATGCTCAGCGAAGCTCTCGGCGCAATCGCCGCCCTGGAGCAGGAATGCGTCACCGGCAGCGACAGCCGCAAGCTGCTTCTTCAGCTTGCGCGCCTCACCTGCAAAAACCAGCGGCGGAAAGGTGGCGAGCTGGGCTTCCGTGTTCTTCAGCGCGGCAAGGTCCGGATAGGCAGGAACCTGCTTGATCGGCTTTGCTCTCCAAGAATTCGGCGACCATTTCGTCATCGCTGCACCCAAACGCTCTTTCCAGCGAGCTGTTGCCCGCCATTCCCGCCCCATATGGGGATCGCGGCTCCATACACGAAGCCGATTTCCTATTCTAGACCGGAATTCAAGTGCTGGCGAATGGTGGGGAGCGCCATGCCGCGACCCGACGCCGGCATCTTACGTTCCCGACGACTGTGCAATATCGATGCCCTTGGAGCGATCTTCATCGATCTCGCCTCGCCGACCATCGTCTCGCCGCGCAACAATTCTCCATGGATGCCCCATGAATGTGTCAGCCTATCTCGACCGTATGCGCCGCGACCAGGGGTTGTTGACGGTCGACGAAGTGGTCAGCCTGTCGGAGCGACGCAACGTGATCTACGACCCTTACTCCACGCTGATTTCGGCACGCGCAATGATCGGCCACGGCAACATTTTCTTCCCCGGTGTCTATCTGCTTTGCACCGAAGCTGCCGCGCTGGAAGTCGGCGACGCTAACATCTTCCACGCCAACACGCTGTTCGAAGCAGCCACAGGCGTTATCCGCGTCGGCTCACTTAACCAGTTCGGCGAAGGCGGCTTCACCGCCAAAGCCAACAGGCCAGGAGCCCTAATCGAAATCGGCAATGAAGGCCGCTACCTCAACGGCGCGGCGGTGTTCGGCGAGACGGTGCTCGGTTCGGGCAGCCAGCTTCTCGGCGCGATCACGGTTGACAGCTGCCGGCTGGAACCGGGCGGTAGTTTTCGCGAGTCCGATCCCGATCGCCGGGCCGGGGTGCTGAAAGGCGCCGGGACCGCACGCGGCATTACGGTACCTGCCGGACAGGTCATCGTCAGCGCCGGCACGTTCTCGGAATCCGACCTGCAGCCGCAGTCGAATTTCCATCCGAAAGCTTAAGCCGCCTTGTCCACCAGCCGCGCCAATTGCGTCATGACGACCGCCGAGCCGGCCAGACGCTTCTCGGCTGTCGGCCAGTCGCGGATGAAGACGACGCTGTGGTCGGCCCTGATCTTGGCCAGCGAGCCCTGCTCGCCGATGTATTTGACCAGCCCGACCGGGTTGGAGAACTCGCGCTTGCGGAAATGGATCACGACGCCCTTGGGGCCGGCATCGAGCTTTTCGACATTGGCCTTGCGGCAGAGCGCCTTGATGAAGACGATCTTGAGCAGATGCTTCACCTCCTCCGGCAGCGGGCCGAAACGATCGATCAGCTCGGCGCCGAAAGCGTCGATTTCGTCGGTATTTTCGAGATCGCCGAGGCGGCGGTAGAGCGCCAACCGGAGCTGCAGGTCCGGCACATAGCTTTCCGGTATCATCACCGCGGTGCCGACGGCAATCTGCGGCGACCATCCGCCATCCTGCACCTCGCCGGAATCCTTCACCTCGGCGACTGCCTCCTCCAGCATCTGCTGGTAGAGTTCGAAGCCGACCTCCTTGATGTGGCCGGACTGTTCTTCGCCAAGAAGATTGCCGGCGCCACGGATGTCGAGGTCGTGGCTGGCCAATTGGAAGCCGGCGCCGAGCGTGTCCAGCGACTGCAGCACTTTCAGCCGGCGCTCGGCCGTGTCGGTGAGCTTGCGGTTGGCGGGCAGCGTGAACAGCGCATAGGCGCGAACTTTCGAGCGGCCGACACGGCCGCGCAGCTGATAGAGCTGCGACAGGCCGAACATGTCGGCGCGATGGATGATCAGCGTGTTGGCGGTCGGGATATCCAGCCCGGATTCGACAATGGTCGTCGACAAAAGCACGTCGTATTGGCCGTCATAGAAGGCGTTCATGATGTCGTCGAGCTCGCCGGGCGGCATCTGGCCGTGGGCCACCGCGACTTTCAGCTCAGGCACGGATTCCCGCAGGAAATCATGGATTTCGGCGAGATCGCTGATGCGCGGCACGACATAGAAGGAATGGCCGCCGCGATAGCGCTCGCGCAGCAGCGTTTCGCGGATCACCAACGGATCGAAGGGCGAGATGAAGGTGCGCACCGCCATGCGGTCGACCGGCGGCGTGGCGATCAGCGACAGTTCGCGCACGCCGGTCAAGGCGAGCTGCAAGGTGCGCGGGATCGGCGTCGCCGACAGCGTCAGCACATGGACATCGGTCTTGAGGTCCTTCAGCCGTTCCTTGTGCTTGACGCCAAAGTGCTGCTCCTCGTCGATGATCAAGAGGCCGAGATTCTTGAACGAGATCGCCGAGCCCAGCAGCGCATGGGTGCCGATGACGATGTCGACTTGGCCCTCGGCGATGCCTTTCTTGGTTTCCGCCAGTTCCTTGGCGCCGACCAGACGTGAAGCCTGGGCGACGCGGATCGGCAGGCCGGAGAAGCGCTGCGAAAACGTCTTGAAATGCTGACGCGACAACAACGTCGTCGGCACGACGACCGCCACCTGAAACCCTTCCATCGCCGCGATGAAGGCCGCGCGCAGCGCCACCTCGGTCTTGCCGAAGCCGACATCGCCGCAGATCAGCCGATCCATCGGCTTGCCGGCGCCGAGATCGTCCATGACGGAATCGATCGCGCCCTGCTGGTCGTCGGTCTCCTCATAGGGGAAGCGCGCCGAGAACTCGCCATAGAGCCCTTCCGCCGGCACCATGGCGGGGGCCGAGCGCATCTGCCGCTCGGCGGCGATGCGGATCAGCTGCCCAGCCATGTCGAGCAGCCGTTTCTTCAGCCGCGCCTTGCGCGATTGCCAGGCGCCGCCGCCGAGCTTGTCGAGTGAGGCTTCGGCCGAATCCGAACCATAGCGCGACAGAAGCTCGATGTTTTCCACCGGCAGGAACAGCCGGTCGTCGCCGGCATAGTGGATCTCCAGGCAGTCATGCGGCGCGCCGACCGCCTCGATGGTGCGCAGGCCGATGAAGCGGCCGATGCCGTGGTCGGTGTGAACGACGATATCGCCGGCCGACAGCGACGAAGCCTCGGCAATGAAGTCGGACGCGCGCTTCTTGCGCTTGGAACGGCGGATCAGCCGGTCGCCGAGAATGTCCTGCTCGGCGATGACGACCAGCTGTTCGGTCTCGAAGCCGGATTCCAATGGCAGCACCGCAAGTGCGGCCTGTCCGGGCTCGAGCTTTTCAACCTCGGCCAGCGTCGCCACCGGCACGAGATTGCTGAGATGATGCTCGGCCAGGATCTGGCCCAGACGGTCAAGCGAACCTTCCGTCCAGCCGGCGACAATGACGCGGCGGCGCGCCGCGCGCTCGTCTGCAATGTGCTTCACGACAACGTCGAAGACATTGGCGTTGGGGTCGGCGCGCTCCTCGGCAAAACTGCGGCCATGGCGCGAACCGCCATGGAAGACCTTTTTGGCGCCGACGTCAGGCGCATCGAAGGCAGTGAAGTCGATGGCTTCGCGCGGTCCGAGCGACGCGACGAGGTTTTCCGGCGAGAGATAGAGCAAGTCCGGCGCCACCGGCTTGTAGGGCACGGCATCCTTCAAGGCGGCATCCGCTTGTTTGCGGCGCGCTTCGTAGTGATCGAGGATCAGCGTATGGCGTTCCGCCAGCGCCTCATGCGCCAGATGGTCGAAGATGACGGGCGCATTCGGCAGATAGTCGAACACGGTCTCCAGCCGCTCGTAGAAGAGCGGCAGCCAATGCTCCATGCCGGCAAAGCGCCGGCCCTCGCTGACGGCTGCATAGAGCCCGTCGTCGCGCTGCGGCGCGCCGAAGGCCTCGATATAGGAGCGGCGAAAGCGGCTGATGGTTTCCGGCGTCAGCGCCACTTCGCTCATCGCTTGCAGCGCCATCGACTTGCGCTGGCCGGTGGTGCGCTGGGTGGCGGCGTCGAAGACGCGGATCGATTCCAGCGTGTCGCCGAAGAAGTCGAGGCGCAGCGCCTCAGTCCAGCCGGGCGCGTAGAGGTCGAGGATGCCGCCGCGCACCGCGAACTCGCCGATACCGCGCACCGTCGGCACCCGCTCGAAGCCGGAAATCTCCAGCCGCGACACCAGCGCGTTCATGTCGATCTGGTTGCCGGGCTTTGCGTGAAAGGTCTGCGCTTCGACCAGATCGGCCGGCGGGATGCGCTGCAGCAAGGCATTGGCCGTGGTCAGGATCACCGCGCGATGCGGTTTTTTCGCCAGCGCGATCATCGCCGTCAGCGCATCGAGCCGCTTGGCGGCGGCGTCCGAACCGGGCGAGACGCGGTCGTAAGGCAGACAGTCCCAGGCCGGCAGCTCCAGCACCGGGAGGCCGGGCGAAGCGAAAGTCAGTGCTTCCGTGATCGCCGGCAGGCGCTGGCCGTCGCGCGCCACGAACAGCACAGGCTTGTCGGGCGCGATCTCATGGATCGCCTGCACGAGCGCAAAGGCTTCGTAGCCGTCGGCGACGCCATCGACAATGAACTGGCCGGCGCGGCCTTTCGGCAGACCGATTTTGGGAATGAGGCTCATGATTGCACGGTCTTGGTTGTCGCAATTCCGGACGGAAAACCGCTTCGCACTTTTCCTGGAATTGCTTGTGTTCAGAATGTCATGGTCCGGCGCGATGCCAGGATCTTTTGCAGGACAGCACAGTCGATATCCCCGGGAACCGGGCGTTCGCCGGTGACCATGGGCAGGAATTCGGTGTCGGGAATGTCGAGGAGCCTTTCATATTGGTCGATTTCGTCGCCGGTCAAGGCGCCGATCTCGTTGTCGGCAAAGGTGCCGAGGATAAGGTCCATCTCGCGCATGCCGCGATGCCAGGAGCGGAACAACAACCTGCGACGCCTGATATCCAGCCCCTCGCTTGATCGTTTCGTCCCGGTCATCGTGCCGCATCCTCACTTGGTGCGGCGCATATAGCGTGGATAGAGGGCGGTGTCAGCCTTGCAACAGGCTCGTGTCTGTCTAACATCCCGGCGTGACGAACATTCCTGACAACATCGGTGCGAGCACCCCCCTCTGTCCTGCCGGACATCTCCCCCTCAAGGGGGGAGATTGGCTATCGCGACCGGTTTTGCCAATCTCCAATATTGCAAGATGGGCGGTGCGGCCAAAACTGCTAATCTCCCCCCTTGAGGGCAGGGGAATCGCAGATAAGTTGATTGGCTCTTGCCAAGTAGGAAAAGAGGGATTCTTGAGAGGCTTTCTCGCTACAGAGGAGGCCGCGGTGCCGTTGATTATGTCTATCCTGCGAGAGGTTCGAGATCCG
>NZ_JBWLUX010000038.1:0-58518 GCF_057784315.1 Mesorhizobium sp. CNPSo 4684
GGCGCCATGGTGCTATTGCTCCCGTGAGGTAGGGGGCTTGCCAGCCGGCCCCAAGATGTAGGAAATGTTGTCCTCGTTGCGGCGAACCCTTCAACGGAGATCGCCAATGGCCAGAATCAAACCTTCCAAGCAGCTTTCGCAGGACGAAATCGCGCTTCCTCAGCGCTGCACAAGAGCATCGTCGGTCCCCTCCTGGCGTAGCACAGCGAGCACTACCAAGCGCTTCGTGAGGTCCACGGACCGCTGTTGAAGTCCATCGAGACCATCACCGGTAAGAGGGCGCCGTTCATCCAGCCGAACATGACAGGGGCGCAGCGTCCTAAGGCTGGGTAGCGCCGAAATGGCTAGTTGCGCAATTTCTGTTATGGAATACGTTGTCCAGCGCGGGGAGGAGATTTAATCAACCCGCTTTGACCGGTGCGGCCTGCACCCCCAATGACAGCCCCGGGCCGCACCGGTCGGCTATTCACTACTGTTGGGGTAGCGGTCGCTTCGCGCGTCCGGTCTCTTTGTTTTTCTAGAAACCGCTGGGCTTGTTCGCCCGATTCGGAAGCCGCTATGTCGTGTTCCTGAGCGAACTTACGGAAAGCCTTGCGCAGAGCGTCAAGGTCAAAAGCCCAAAGATGTTCGTCTCTATCGTTGTTCAACGTCGCCACCAACTCCAATGAATTGATGTTTGACCCCCAAATGAAGTCTTCAGGATCCAATCTGTAGCGCGACGGAGGTCAGCGCTTATAGCCGGGTGATCTTATCTAGCCCCAAGCGAATCCGCTGGCCTTCCGCAAAGGCTAGTGCGAACGATTCAAGCTCGAATGATCGGGTAAGTTCTTGGTGTTCCTCGACCACTCGGACGAACCATTCCCCACAGGCTTCGGCCACTTCAACGCTAGGTCGGACGTTGTCGTTCAGGTATACGCTGTCCATTGCAATTCTCCTCCAACAGCAATGGGAAATGTCCATTTTCATAAGTCCGCCGAAATCGGGAATTCAATAAAAAAAGATGGTACGAAAACGAACAAAACCGTTACGTCTCCTTGCGAAAATCCTGCAGCGAGGCGTTGCGCAAATCTTCTTCGCAAGCGGCGGCCACTACAATCTCATCGACCATATCACCACCAGCGCTACCACGATGCCGACGAGACAGTATGCGACCCAGACGCTGATCATGGATTGCAGGGCATGGTTTTAATCAGCCAAGGCGGCGTTGTGATGCTCAATCGCATCGAGGTTTCTTCCTCGATCTCGACACTGCTTATGCCGATCGCTTTCGCTTCAGCAAAAAGCTTGTCGGCCAATTCGCTTACCGAAATGATATCGGCGCCGATGGTCTCGGGGACGTTGGCCGAAATCCACTTGTGGAGGAAGTTGGGGCCGCGGGTGCTCAATCAAAGCCCTCGGCTCGAAAGGGCATTAAACGCCTGACTGGAGCATCGTTGTCTGGGAAACCGATATGCCGGTCTGCCGACAAGGATTGTAGCGCGCTTTCAATATCAGCCCGAGCCTTGGGCTGGGTCATCATCTTCAACAAATATGGGTGCAAGCCATCCCCGCGCGCCGCTGCAAGTTCGTGCATCGATCTAAGGAGCAACATGTGATGCATCCGTCATCCAGTGAAACCTGGAAAAGGAACGACGCGTTCGAACCGATGTTCCGGCGAAGAACGAAAAAGCCCGCGGCCGAACCGTTGGGAGTTGGAGAGAGCCCATATATTAGCTATCGCTCGTCTTGACGCCAGCGCCAGCCGCGCCACACTCTTGAGAAGAGTCGGGGCAATATCAAAGTCGACCGACGTGATTCCGGCAGGTGATGCGGGACGAACAGCCACCACGAACCGCTGGAATTGGATAATAGTTACACTTCTTGGAGCAAGGTCCGAGCACGCGGCAGGCACTTGGTACAGTTCAGCTTAAAACTCGCCGGGCGAAAACCCCCATGACCTCAAGCCCGGGCTAACCAACACCTGATCAGAGGATGGATCCGGACCGGGGACAAGCCGGTGCAAAAGCTTCCAGTGCAATATCGATGCCGGCGATTTCTGTTGTCTCAGACTGGGAGCGTTTTCCAAGTCGCTCCTTCCTAATTGTTCAGCTCAAGCGGCTCATGATCGGGCTGCTCGTGCCACAACGCGGCATGGGCGACGAACTTGGACGGGGACGGAACGTTCCCGGCATTAGTCCGGGCCAATCTTTCCGGCGCCGGAATTCGATGACCTTTCCTTCGGGCTCGGGCTTAAGCGGCTCGTGCCCAGGGCCTTCGCGCTGGTCGACCAACTGGCCGCAGTGTGGGCAGTTGTAGAGATGGCCGCGCTCGCTTGTGGCGCCCTCCGGCCGCCGGCAACGGAAGCCGGACGCCCCACGCATTTATCTCTTGCCGGACGTGTTGATCGAGCGCGCGATAGAAATTGTCAAACGAGGAATTGGCGGGCGCCTTTCACTTCTTGCCATCTGGGATCTTTTCCAATGCAGCGTTCGCTTCCGCCTCAGACTTATATGTGGTTTTCGATAGCTTTATGACGAGGGTTCCGTCTGGCTCCTTCGTGACCACCTCACACCGCTTCGAGACGGCATCCTTGGCGACCCAATATTGGGCAGGATGAGCAGCGCTGCTGCGATTGCGATTCCGCGTAGCATCTTCTACTCCCTTTGGATCAACAAGCGAGACTGATTTAGACCCGAAAGCCTGGTTTCACGGATTGATAAGAAAGCTTTCTAGCCGCCTGCTCCAAGGCCGTACGATTGTTGCCGCAGCTTCGGATCAGGTATCGAGCCTCAGGCATAGTCAGCTGAAATTTCCTCGCGATGTAAGCAGCCTCATATGCCTCGTCAACTGATGCGCGGTCGCGGCCGTGATAGTCATCGTTGTTCTTGTCGTCCGTCATGGCCGTATCCTCCTACCGAAAAGAACCAGAGCCTCGCCCAAAAGTTCCGATTTGCTTATTAGAGACGGCTAACGGAACTGAAACCACTCCGCTGTATTGAATCAAATTCGAGTTGCGTGGGGTTCCGATGGGCAAGCCTACGGGCGGGGTCCAGTTGACGTTCAAGGCGATCAGCCACCGGCAGCACGACCTGTATTTCGTGGCGTTCGATCTTCCCCATCTAAACGGCCACGACCTGCGGGACATGCCGCTGGAGGACCGTCGCGAGATCCTGGCCGAGATGATCCCGAAGGCAGCCGCATCCAATTCAGCGAAGCTTTGCCAGGCACCGGCGCCGCGGTCTTTCACCTCGTAGACCAAGCCGGGTTCGAGGGCATCGTGTCGAAACGCAAGGACAGCCGGTATCGCAGCGGAACGTCGACCAACTGGTTGAAGGCGAAATGCCACGCGATCGGCGAGTTCGATCTGCTCGGCATCGAGCGTGAACCAGGCAAGCCAGCCTGCGCGCTGCTGGCAGAGTGCGGTACCGGGCGCTATGTCGGCTCGGCTTTCATCACTCTGAGCAGCGAGATGCGCGAACGTCTCTGGAAACGCGTTCAGGAGCACGCCGGCATGGCGCCGAAGGGAATGAAGCGGCCTGCGACGCGGTGGGTCAAGCCGGGGCTTGTCGGCCGTGTGAAGCGCCTGCGAGGCGAAGAGGACTTGCGGCATGCTTCGCTGCAGGACTTTCGGATTGAAGGGGAATGACCAGCGTCTGGGTCGCATACTGTTTCGTCGGCATCGTGGTGGCAGTGGTGGTGCTATGGTCGGTGAACTTGTAGCGGCTCGGATCGGTCCGAATGCGATTCAGGGAGGAATAGTCGATGCCTATCAGACGAAAAGCCGTGGATGCCGGCATTTTTGATCCTGACGAACTGGCCTTGCTGGGGCGAGTTTTCGCGCGGTTGAAAACCCCTGACCAATCAGCCGATTCTCAAAGCAGACTGGCCGCTCGGATAATAGCCAATTTTATGGCCGGCGTCGTTGACGAAGCCGAGCTGATCGCTCTGTCAAGGCAACCACTGGGCCGCTAATCGATGTAAAAAGGCTGGACGTTCCAATCGCTGATCGATGACAAAATGTCGGTGACGGCGTACTGACACAACCCGGCCTGTCACCATAAGCAAGAGCTCGATTTTAAAAAGCTTCGCGACCGATACGGCCCGGATGCCCCCCGGCACATCAGGCCGAAGCTTCGTTGCAAGAAGTGCGAGGGCAATAACGTCGGCCTGATCTACGCCAGACACCAGCCCGAACGCATATGGCAAGGCAAAGGGCAGCTAGTTCGACCTCGCCACGAAGCGGCTTCCTTCGCTTAACTTGAGCCATCTTTGCCGGGGGTAGCCTTGCCCAGCCCTGCGGCCTTCGCGAGCGCCGACCGCGTGGCCGCATATTTGGGGGCGACCATCGGGTAATCGCGAGGCAGGTTCCATTTGGGTGCGGTACTCGTCTGGCGTAAGGTTGTGCGAGGTCGACAAGTGCCGCTTCAAAGATTGGAACTTTTTTCCGTCCTCAAGACAGTAAATGAAATTAGGCGTCACTGAGCGCTTGGGATCGACGGCTGGCTCCTTCGGCTCGGCCGGCGGTGCGATCTGGCTACCCAAGCCTGACAATGAAGCGTGCACAGATGCAATCAGTTCGGGCAGGCTGCCGACTGGCACCGGGTTATTGCTAACGTAGGCAGAGACAACAACCGCTGTTAGTTCGGCTAGTTCGACTGCGTGGTCGTGGTGGTGATGCTCGTCCGTCATGGGGTGGCCCCCTGTTGTGAGGCCTATTTATTAGACGAGGCTTAGGTACGCAACCAGAGTCCCGAGCCGGAGTTCCAAGCTAAAGCGTTTTAGCCGTCACGCAATTAACCAAATAAGCAATCCACCCTTTACGAAAAGGAAGGTCCCGCCATCCCCTGGGCTGAAGGGCGGCGGGACCAACTACCGGCGACAAAGGGCTTAAATCGACGGTGCTACATAATTCGGAGGATGGCCGGGGGTTCCTGCAATCCGCCTTCTAGGACCTTATTTCCTCGCGATTGGGACCTTGGTCCATGGTGCGACGACCATCGTATCGTAGCTGCAAATGATGTTGTCAGATGAAGAATTTGCAGCACGCTTACCCCCGGTGATAAATAAGCAATCGTGACCCAAGCCATCCGTATTGCCATTGTCGACAACCACCCGTTGTTTCGCGAGGGCGTAGCGCGCAGCCTCGGCGAGATCGGCGGTTTCGAAGTGGTCGGCGAAGGCGCTACAGGGATTTTGGCAACGCTCGTCATCGTTGTTCTGGGGCTGTCGCTGTCCTTTGCGGCTCTCTCACCTCATTGAAGTCAAATGGACGTGAGAGCGGCCCAACTGCCTAACGCCAGGGGAAAGGCCAAAGCAGCCGGGCCAAGGCATGGAAACGGAACATTAGTGCTCTTGCCGCTACGAAAGAAAAACCCGCCGACCAAAGTCGGCGGGCCATCTTCCCTCGTACTACGCCTAGGGTTTCAAGGATTGGCCCCCGCCAACAACTCGGCGCCCCAGCCAACAACCCGGCGCCCCAGCGCTGTCGAAGGTTATATTAGCTTGCCAAAAACTTCGCTGTAGCGAACTGGCAACAGCGGCCAGATTTCGAATGATTGCGTCCTACAGCTACGCACGTCGTCAATGCGAAGACGCCGTTGAGGGTTGTGCAGGAGGCCACCGAACGCGCTGTGACGCTGCGCACTGGCGAACCCATTTGGATCAGGGTCACTGAGGAAAAACACGGCCACATCTTCGAATACAGCCTCTAGATCCGTGTTCGGACTATGAGCTACGCATTCCGGCTCGAATGGGCCAGCAAGGGCGAAGCCGTAGCTATCTCGATCGACGATATCCCATCGCGATCCTGATTTTTGTGAACCAGGATCTGAACGTGCTTGGCACGCTCTTTATGGCGACCGAGCGGCTTTTTTCACCGGCTGGCTACCAACAAGGTTTCTCAAGAGATACCTCGACGCCAAGATGAAGAAACTGCCTGGCGTGGCAATTGTCTCGACGTATTCTCAGCATCCCAGCTTGCACCGGTGGTATCGTCTCATGGGTTACCGTGATCCAGCTACGGACGGCGTCAACTTTACGTTTGTACGAGAGCCTCGATAAGCCGGCGCCTTGAACGCGCCGCGGCTTCCGCACTCGAGGTCGGCCATAGCCGGATTTTCGCCTCCGGATTTTTCTCATCCGACGCGGAACATTTTAGACGTCGCGAAATTAGCTAGCGCTACCGCTTCGGAGCGATGCATGCGGTTTATTGCGATCATGGATCCAGCCGAACACTGGCTGGTTTACGATGAGGTCGCCGGGATGCCGGCGGAGCGAGATGGAAAGGTATTTATCGGGCTATCGCGGGAGGCTGCGGAGCGTTTGGCTTCAGAAACGAATCTGGCTTGGTTCAGAGGTTTGGACGGCAACCTTACAGCACCGGGTTTGGGCATTTCAAACGTCGATCAGCGCCGTCGGGCATAAGTCTTTTTTACTTCCGGCTATGGGAGTGCAGCGCGATGGATGAGCATCCTAAAAGCAGTGTTTCGATTGAGCAACTAGGCGACCAGTGGGCTGTCCAGATCCTGGAAGCTGGGGCGGTGACCAAGCGGCTTTTCGAGCGAGAAGAATTCGCCAGGAATTACGCTGCCAGCCAATGGTTAAGGCTTAATCCAAAACCGGTTCTGCGGAAGAGCAGGCGAAAGCCCAAGGTGTAAACCCGGTCAGCCGTTTTTTCCTGCCGCCGGAACGGGCTGTCAGCGGGCGCGCAGCGGCTGTGACAGAGCCAACCGGCAAGAGGAGACGGCGCTTATAGGAATCTGCGCTTATCCTGCGGTTAGCGAAGGCGATCGCTTAGCCAAGGCCAGATACCTTTTAGATGTCGAGGCGCGCGGCGAACTTGACCTGCCGGAGCACATGCAGGCTCTTCTTTGCTCGACTATGTCGAGGACATGATCGCGACGACCTCCGGCAATCCGCCGTGTCACTCAGCTAGCAGTAGCGCGTCGAAGCTTCACCGGGGTCCGCTTTGCGCCTCATTGCAGGTCGCCTCCGTCGCTCTCCAAAAGCAGACATCACAAGCGAACGCTCTGATCGTGGCGCTGAGATAGTTCCCGGAACCCGAGGTCGGCTTGAAACAAAGTGCGGCGAGCGACGTTGGGGGGCGTCACTCACAGGAGCACTGACATGACCGACAAACAAGCTTGGCTATCAGGACCGCGCTCGCGTCAGCGGCGATGAGGAGAATGAAGTTGGCTATCTCGCCAGGAAGTTCGGTCTTCAACCGACCAAGTGCGGGAACTTATCAAGAAGCATGGCAACATTCGCGAGACATTGGAGCAGGAAGCCAAGACGCTCGGAAATCGCTAACTGACTGGGTACCTCGAAAAAGGAGCCTGTTAAATGCTCGCAGGGGATATTGCGGAACGGCGACTGAAAATGCTCGTGGAGCAGTACGTCGAAGCACGGAAAAAGAACCATGACTTCGTGTCTACGGAGTTTGCTTCCAAGGCGATCCGGCAGATTATTTCGCCGCCGATCGGGGCTGAGGCCCTTGATAATATGATTGCGAAATACGCCATCCGGCATGGGCTAACCGTTCGCTTTGACCGGAAGGAAAGTCCGCCGGCATCAACCGAGGCGGACTGACCACCAAGCTGCAAGTGGTCTGTGAGCGCAAGGGACGTCCGCGGCTGCTGCATCTGGGCGAAGTTATGCCAATAGTCACAAGACTGCTGCGGCAGTGATCGAGGATTTGCCCGCCGCCAAATCCCTGCTCGCCGATCGGGCCTACAGTTCAGCGGCCTTCCGCGAGGCGCTCGTCGAGCGCGGTATCACGCCATGCATTCCACCCCATGCCAAGCATGCTGTTTAGCACAGCTGCGATCCTGTCCTGTACCGACAACGCCACAGGATCGAGAACATGTTCGCACGCCTCAAAGACTGGGGACGCATCCATACCAGATAGGACCGATGTGCTCACACCTTCCTGTCCGCGATCGCCCTGGCTGCAGCCTTCATCTTCTGGATCAATGACTCCTGACCCTAGCTGGGAAGGCGGCCACGGTCATGGCAGCCGCCTCGATTTTTAGACGTGGTGCGTCCTCAGCTTCCTGACAGGCGCAGGCTCAATGCCGTCCTCCATGAGAATGTCCTTCTTGCGAGCGAACGCTATGAAGACGCCTCGTGCGGTCTCCGGGTCGACATCGCCAATCAGCGCGGCTTTGCAAGCGCGAATAGCAGCTTTCTGCTCCGGGCTGTTGCCACACCATTCCGCTGCGAATTGATAAGCGTCTGCGACCGTGTTGAGTTGGCGTGGAAAGCCTAATCCTACCCACACCCGGACTGGCTTTTCGAAAGGTTTCGATAGCATCATGACCCTCCTATCAGGCCGTCACTCCTCCGCCTTGGCGACCCTTGCCTGTCATCCACGGCATTGTCATGGACACCTCCTCAAGGATTCTGGCCGCTTTGGCAAAACCGCTAAACGCGTCTCTGGCTGCGGACAGCGGATAGTCGCTATCGAAAGCCCGCTGGCAGGCGCGCAAAGCAGTCTGGTGAATGGGGCCGCGCCTGTCCTTCGGCCATTCATAGAGAAATTCTAGAGCGCCCTCGAGACACGCGATTTCCTGAACAAGGTCGTTACCGCTTTTGACGAAGACGGCGTTCTGAAACATCCGATCGTTCATCTGATCCTCCAAGTCGAACGAACATTGGGCTTTGTGTTAACGCGAGCCGACACCAGCTCCGCGCGAGGTCGATATGGGTTTCAGGATTTTTGCCTTCAAGAGGGCGCCACCTATGGTCAACAAGCCGCTGATTTCAACTGCCGGCTCGACGATATCGCCGTTTGCGTTGGGAGTTTGAAAACCCCTTCACCGCTCGTTGACACGCACTGGCTCGTTCCAGCTGCTCCAGACCGATTGCCCGCTGCCGCATGACGGTGGCGGGCTTTTTTCGTTGTGTTACCGGAACAGCATATGAGGCCATCGGTTGATTACGCAGCAGCACTGCTGCTGGCCAAGGTCCGCAAGACTTGGCCGGGCCCGCGTCCTGCCTTTGGTCGCGGGCCCGCATCGCAGGCTGCCCACACAGGTGGCGCAGGCTGCCGCAAAGCGGCAAAAGTCTGACTCGCCGACGCGTTGTGCCTAGAGGGGCAACAAACCCTAATGGGCTGAATTTCCTCAAGCACAGGCGAGTCCAGTCCAAAAGCCCATTCTCTGACGAAATGCGTGACCTGTATTAAGTTCGAGTGTCCTTATTGCTTATTCCAGTCATCATAAGACTCCTGGCTTAAAGTGATCGCCGGTTCCGCTGGATGCGGCGACAAGGTTCGGATTGGCTATTCAGACAAGCTCGTTTTTTGAAAAGCATCGGCAGAGGCAAAAAGAAATCGCACGAGTAAGCCTACGCCCACCGTTGCCCCAACCACTTGGAAAGCACGTGTCGTAAACCGTTGATTCAACCATTGCTGGTATTTAGGATGGGTGTGGGAGCGGCTCCGACAGTGCGGCTTGGGTTGGGGCTGTCGGAGCCGCCTGCGCAGCCGGGTAGGATTTGACCGCGCCGTCCTATTTTGGGACAGCGCGGTCAAAGATTCGTTAAAATGTTCCAGAACTAATTAAGCGCGTGCTAATTGAATCCGCCGGAGTGTGGTCAGTTCATGCGTTTGGAGTTCGTCGAGCCATTGATGCCGACCCTAGTGGAGAAACCACCAGGGGGGGAGCGACTGGATTCACGAGGTCAAGTTCGACGGCTACCGATCGCAGATGGTGATCGACGAGGACGGCAGGCGCATCTTCACCCGCCGAGGGCTGGACGACTGGACGTCGAAATATCGCGAAGAACTCACCCGTACTTTGGAGATTGAGTCCTTCGCTTGGGTACCCAAGACGGCTCGGCCTTGATCGCATCATCCGGATTTGACCCGCCCTGGGGTATGGCGGGCATCTCGATCGCGCCATCAGCCGTCCGGAAATGGGAATGGGAAGCTCGTTCATCAATTTTACCTTAGATACGAGGCCGAGTCTGCTTTTTGAGAGCCCGGCATCGCGCAAGCCTTGTGAAATCGGACGAAATCAGCATTTCAAGGCTCGCCGCCCCCCGGCCGTGAGTCTCATTGATGTCGGATTTGGTTAGGGATCTTGTTGCTGGCCGTCCAGCAGGAACGAAGCTGCAATGAGGTCATCGCCGTCAATCCGGCCGCTGATGTGGCTCATGATCGATGCAACTTTTTTGAAGGCCTTCATATCTGTCTCTGTTATGCGAGCGTCGCGCATTCTGGCTTTGAGATCAGCCACGCGGGTTTCGAGGGCTGGCGAAATCTCGACGTCATTCATCATTTCAATCGTCCTAGGTCGCGTGGTGAATTCGCAGCCCGCCGCCACAATGGGCGGCGGGCGATAGCTATTTCGATCAGTCGTAAACCTTGATAATTTTGCGGGTGCCTGGGTCGACCAGAACCGTGCGATTGTCGACCACGACATAGCGGTATTTGACGTTGGGAACCTCATGAAGTTCCACCGTGTCTGGAAGAGCGGTGCCAACATTCAGCTCCACGCCTGGAAGCTTGATCGACGCGAGTGGCTGCTTCTTCACGTATTCGCGAACGACCGTGTCCTGTTCCGGTGTGATGACGACATCCTGTGCTGCCACGGCGCCGACGCCTGCCAACAGTAAGAGCGCCGCTGCGGCGCTTGTGAAATGCATTCGCATCTATTTCTCCTCTGGTAACCTGGCGACGGCACCACGCCTGTGCGCCTGCCAAACGAACTCGAACTCAGGTCGAATGTTCCTGCACTGGACTTCAGTCTGATGCCGGATCGGACCAAGTGCCGTCGCTAAAACTCGATGGTCGTACCACGGGAACTAGACGGAACGGCTTAGGCAAACGCGTGTTGTCTCTCCAAAATCGGAGAAGAAGATGGATAAAAGTGTTGTCCAAGCGCGTTGGTTGCTCCTGCCAATTTTCGCGACGGCCGTTACGTTTCTGGTGATGGCCATGGCGCTTGGATGACGTGTCGTGGATCGGCGCAGTTACGTCCCTTCCTGCGTTGATAGGATTCGCGAGTTGCTTGGGCGGCTGGCGGATCCCTTTTTTTCACCGTGCGCTGGACCTGCTTAGGCAGGGCGCTTTTTAGCTCATGCAACCTTGGGAGGTTTACGATGGATCGGCGATCCTTCTTGACTGCAATCTTCGGCATTGCCGGGGCGGCGGCCCTTGCAAGAACTGTCCGCCCTATCAACGCGATGGCCGGTGTTCCAGGCGCCGGCATTCTCGATGAACTGGAGACGCCTCAAGCCGAGGCCGCCGACGATGCACAGGCAGAAGTGCAGCAGGTCTACCATCGGTACTGGCATCGCCGCCGACACTATCGCCGGCGGGGCTGGAGACGGGTCTGCCGTAGCTACTGGCGACATGGCCGGCGTCGCGTCCGGTGCTATCGCAGACGGCGTCCTGCGGTCGTCTTGCGATTCTAGCTAGTGACTATTGCCCCATGGCCCGGTCCTATCGCTTGAGTCGGAACGGGCCCAGTTTCGTGGGTAATAGGACATTGGCCATCGCAGGACCGTGGCTAGGCGGGCGGCTCCGCGAATGACAAATCATTTGCCGGGTTGCTGGACCCGCACTGTGACGACAAGCACTTGCACTCAAGCCGGCTACATCTGGCAATCTGAAGGGCGGCGCTACTTCTCGTCACGCCCGGATGCTCGGCGCCGGAGGTTTCCACCGAGTTTGGCGTAGGCGCAGGGCCTGCAAATACGCTTTTGCCGCATGGTCGCACCTGTGTCTTGATGGACCGTTCGTGTGGAGAATGACCTCAGCCGCGTCCTTGGAAAGCCCGTGCTTGTCCATGAAGGATTGGAGTTGATAAGGGTAGTTGTCGGCATGGGGGTCACTACTGGGTTTGCGTCCTGGCATGTGTGTCATCTCCGCCGGCGGAATTTCTGCGTTGAACACGCGCGTGCCCGGAAGGTTCCGGTGGCTGTAAGCGTTTTTTGGGGCTGGCTTAGGTTCGCTTCCCGATCCCGCAACCTGCTTGGCGGCGGATCGAATGCAACATTTGTGGTAGACGCTGACGGCTGCAGCCAACAGAAATGGCTGGTGGTGCTTGAATGAATCGATTCCTGTTTTCCGCAGCTGACTTCCTGTCGCTCCCGCCCGGCTTCTACACCTTGGTCATTGCGATGGTGCTGTGCACGCTGTTGGTGCCGTTCGGCCTGACGAACGTGGTTACCTATGCACTTTCGGTTGCCGCTATCATCATCACTGGTGTGGGTATCGCGACACGGCCGCCATCCATGCGAAGTTGGACGAAATCATCATAGCGCTGAACGAACGAGAAATGATGTCGTCGGGCTGGAACACGCAGATCCGAAAGAGGTCAAAGCCAAACTGGCGGCGATCGAAGCAGAGGCCGCGGCTGGCGAAGGCGGCAGCTAAACGGTCAATCGCGTTGCCCCTGCCTGTTTCGTTGCGCCACCGCTTCGGCGAAAGCGTGGGCTGCATCGCAGGCCACCTTCAAAGGACCGTTTGGGCAAAGAATGACGTCTGCTTCCGTAGTGAAAGATCGTGCTTCCCGGTAAAATCCGCCGTGTCGTGCAGGTAGTTTGTTGAGGCAGGGTCGGCAGAACTTTGGGGCTTACTCATTGGGACTTCTTTCTTGGAGGCAGATAAGCCTATCCGCTGAACCTCGGCGAAAGAGCGAGCGTAGAATTCGCTCTCAAAGCTGCTGATGCTTGCCTGCCGTTTCGCACGCGGACAAACCGCTCGCCAAGGCATTCGGGTGATCTCAACGGAATCAGGACCTGGGTCCGGAGTGACTTCAACCACGGGTACGAACGTCGTTCTCACACAGGGGAAACTCATCAGCGGAACCTAATAGAGTCGCTCCGCTTAATCCTTGATGAGCACCCGCGGCACGGACTTTTTGTCCAAGTGGATTTCGGCCAACGTCCCCGAGACCGTCGGCGCCGACATCATCTCCGTTGCCGAGCTTACTCAAAAGCTATTAGCCGACGCCAAAGCGATCGGCATCAGCAGCGTTGAGATCGAGGAAGAAACCGGCAGTGTGTACGAGGCTCTCCTGGACGCCATCGTGCACCACGATGCCGGCTTGGCTGAGTGAGCCATCCATGGCCGGCGTCTGGGTCGCGTTCTGTTTCGTCGGCGGCGTGGTGGCGCTGGTGGTGTTATGGTCGATGAGGTTGTAGCGGCTCGCCATCTTTCTCAATCTGGTGAATGCACTCTCGCGTGCGAAGTGTTTCGAAAAGAGACGCTAATGCGGCATGCAGCTTGCTTCCTGCGAACGGCAGGAGGCAAACCACATGATACTTTCACGAGATCGGGATGAAGACGATATGATCGTCCAATGCCCTAACTGCAAGCGAATGATGATCCGCAAAGGTCGCCTGATCAAAAGCTCCAGGTCTCTGACATGTGAGGGTTGCGGCAATGAGATCCGCCTGACTTATTCGTACAAAATGGCAATCTTTGAAAACCGCAGGCCACCATCATAGTTTGTCAGGCCAATTGCCAAAGACATGCCGCACGCAAGCCGGCTTTCCGAAGGGCGTGCTTGGCTATTTCAGCGAGCAGAAAATGCCGGCGCCGCCTGGAGGTAGCCTGATTGGCGCCTGCCAGGCTGAGCCAGGCCTGCCCGCGGCCCGCTCGATTGCTGTTTCCTAACGTGACGTCATGAGTGGAGAATAACTGCGGGGTTAGCGGGCACAAGCTGACACTGATCGCTGCGAAGGTAAGGGCGAAACCGCAGCCCGGTCTAACGACCCCGAAATCCCGCAGGAAAGGCAGGCCTGGCACGGTAATGGCCGAGCCACCGGCAGCCGACTGTGGCGCTCCCCAAATTGCCGCCTTGCTCCATGGCACAACGAGAGAAAGCAACTAGTGCTGTATTTTGCCAGTGCTTGTGCATATAGCCTGTTTTCTCTTCCACGACTTATAGCCCCAACGCTTAGAGAAATGGTGTGGAGTATTTTGACCAGGTCTGATTTTCGTCCCGAGATTCAGGGGCTTCGTGCAATCGCAGTGTGCTTCGTTGCCATCTTCCACGTCTGGCCGTTTCTCATTCCGGGCGGATATGTCGGCGTCGACGTCTTTTTTGTCATATCCGGATATCTCATCACGGGCGTCCTACTACGTGAGGCAGAGCAAACCGGAAAAATAGACCTGCTCGCCTTTTATGGACGCCGCGTGCGACGGCTGTTACCCGCTGCTTTGCTCGTGCTTTTACTCGTCGGCCTGCTAACCCCGCTTTGGCTCCCTTCGGCCCTTTGGAGGGATGGGACGAATGAATTGGCGTACAGCGCCTTCCAGTTGGAGAATTGGCGGCTTGCCGCGAAGGCTGTCGATTATCTGGCGGCGACGAGCGCACCAAGCCCGGTCCAGCATTACTGGTCGTTGTCCATCGAGGAGCAGTTCTACATCGGCTGGCCCGGGTTGATCATCGCCGCATTGTGGCTGTCACACGCGATTCGTGCGTCCTGGCGAACGTTGCTGGTCGCCCTGTTTGGCGCCATCTTTGTTGCATCGCTTGCCGCATCGGTATGGCTCACACTCACGGATCCCGCGCCGGCCTATTTCGTCACCCATACCCGCATCTGGGAGTTGGCGCTTGGCGGCCTGTTGGCCCTCTGCTCGCCGTTAGTGGACGAAAGAGCGCTCGGCGAACGGACGCGGCGCCTACTTGGGCTGATCGGCATCGCTGCAATCCTCGCGGCCGCCTTCCTGTTTTCTGCCAAGTCACCTTTTCCCGGCTATGCCGCGCTGTTGCCGACCATAGCGGCCGCGTTGGTCATCCTCTCGGGACAAAGCCAATCGTCGTTCAGCGCCTTTTCCTTGCTTAAGACGCGGCCGTTCCAGTTCCTCGGCGACGTCTCCTACTCGCTGTATCTCTGGCACTGGCCGATAGTCGTGTTTATCACACAGCAAACAGGCGAACCGATCGGCCTATGGCGTGGCCTGGCTATTCTTGCCGCAAGTGTTGGTCTGGCTGCTGTTTCGAAGATTCATGTTGAGGATCGTTTCCGTTTCCGGCAAACGTCAACACCGTCACGTTTCAAGCTCGTCGGGTTGGCCGCTGTTATTGCTCCAGTCCCGCTAGTGCCACTCGTCGCCTTCTGCGCGGTCTCAATGGAGATTACGCGACAGCAAGCACTGATCTCCAGCAATCCAGACGATTATCCAGGCGCCAGAGCTTTGTTCGGCAACGCACCCGTGCCGAAAGTGGAGGCCTATGCTCCGTCGTTGCCAACGATTAAGAGGGACCTTCCAACAAGGGAAGGCTGCCGACCGCCCTCCGACGGAGTGGAGCCTCTCGGTTGCCAGTTTGGCGACCCAAACGGGCGCCTCAAGGTCTTTCTGGTTGGGGATTCGCATGCTGAACAGTGGGTGCCAGCCTTTGACAGGACAGCGTCGGATCGTGGCTGGAATGCGAAAAGCTTTACCAAGCCTGGCTGCCCGCTATTCCCGACCATGATCCTCTACGGGGATACTGATCGTCCTTTTCCAGATTGCCTGAGTTGGGGGCAGTACGTGATGCGAACTATTCAACAGCAAAAGCCGGACATCGTCATTCTGGGGCAGAGAGACAATCTGCGTGCCTATCCCGACGACGGCAAGCAGGTCCCTGTCAGCGGTACGCTGGTACAACTGTGGCGCAAAATCGAGGCGCTGGGCTCCAAGGTGGTCGTCATCGCCGACACCCCATATTGGGGAGTGAAGCCCGAGCTATGCCTCGCTCGGAACCGGCATTGCTCCATTCCGTATAGGCCCGTCGCAGGGTCGGACCCTCTCGTCCTCGCGCAGCGCCTCTATCCACATGTGGCACTCGTCGATTTCAATGACATCGTGTGCCCCAGTGGCGATTGTCCCGCGGTTATCGGCAATGTCTTTGTCTGGCGTGATACCGATCACCTGACCGCAACCTATTCACGCTCTATGGCGGACATTTTTGGCAGGCGCATCGAGGCTGCAATTGCAGTGAATTAGTTCGGACGCAGAAGTCCAATGATGTTCGTGAGCTTTGACCTTGGGCGACCATTGGCGGTAGATTGTTTACGCGGCAGCACCAATGCTGCACCCGTGGTCGCAGTGTCCGCCGTCCGTCAAGGCACACACTGCCGTCGTCACAGCATGTTTGCCTTCCACGGGTTGACAATCGCGCCTCAAGCGCCATGCTGCATTGCAGCATGGCTAGCTACGAAACCACCATCACGGATATCAAATCGTCGCGCATCGAATGCTTGGACGGACTTCGCGCGCTAGCGGCGATCTGGGTGCTTGTCGGGCACTGCCTGCTTTTGACCGGCTGGCAAATTCCGGTCCTCGGCGAGCCGGATCTTGGCGTCGACCTGTTCATCATGCTGTCCGGCTTCCTGATGGTGTTCCACTATCAGTTGCGCCAGGACAAGGAACCCTGGCAAAGACCGCAAACCTGGCTGAAATTCTGGACGCGCCGCTATTTCCGGATCGCGCCGCTGTTCTACGTCATGCTTTTCGCGGCTTTGGCGCTCGGCCCCTATCTCTACGATTGCCGGATCATCATCGACGATTTCCTGTCGCGATCGCACCAGGCGCCCGAACGCTACCTCGACGGCGGCCTGAAAAACATCGTTGCCCATGTCACCTTCCTGTTCGGACTGGTGCCGAACCTCGCCTACCGCACGCCGCTGCCTGACTGGAGCCTGGGGCTGGAGATGCAGTTTTACGCGGTCTTCCCGGCCGTCATGTTGCTGGTGCGCAGGCTGGACTGGATCAGGAGCGCCATCCTGGTCGCGGCGCTTGGCTGCATCATCGTGTTTGCGATGCGGCTGCTGTCGATCCATTTTCCGATGCCGTCGTTTCTGCCGCTGAAGATGCAGATATTCCTGTGCGGGATGCTGCTTGCCGGTATCGTGCATCAGAGCCAGCCCCGGCCGATCCTGTACCTGGCACTGGCGCTGCTGTTGGCGGCGCTGCCCTTTGGCGGCGACTACGGGCTGGGCAAGCTTGTGGTGCGTGAAGCGCTGGTGGCGGGCTTCTTTGCGCTGGTTCTCTATCGCATGCTGCCGGGAAAGGCGGGAACGCTGGCGAGAGCCATCGCCGTGACGCTCAGCAACCGGTTCTTCCATCTCATGGGCGAGCTTTCCTTCAGCATCTACCTCATCCATCTGCTGGTGCTGCAGCCCGTCGCGGCGTTTGTCATCAGCCAATACGGAAACGAGCTGGCGGCGCCGTTGCGCTTCGCGATCGTCGTTGCCGTGGTGCTGCCGACGGTGACCTTGCTGTCCTGGATCACCTACAACCTGATCGAGGTCCCCGGCCAGAAGGCTGGTCGCTTCGTCGTCCAGCGCTTTGGCCGCAAGGGCGGCGCGGCGGCGCTGGAGAGGACGCCGGCGGAGTAGGGGCGCGAAGCCAGCCGGTCTCCTCGAACTGAATTAACCCTAGAACTGGGTCACGCGCTCTCGCCCGCGGCGAAGTGAAAGCCAATGCCGCAGCAGGGCGCGGATATTCTTGTCGTAGACATAATGGGCGAATGCCGAGACCGCGATGATCAGGGTGGATGTCGCCAGGATGAACGGCAGGCCGTGCTCGTTCCATGAAATATCGGTCACAGCTTCGACCGCGGCGTTCGAAAGGCGGATGAGCGGGGTGTGAAGGACATAGATGGCGTAGGAGATGTTGCCGGAGAAGAGCGCAATCCAGCGCCAGAAACCGGAAAGCCGCAGGCGCGAGGCCACGAGAACGAGCCAGGGCCAGATCAGGACGATAACCACCAGACTGTACAACTGGACATGTTCGGCCGGATCGAAGCACATCAGCGCTCCGCATAGCGCCAGCAGGACCAGCATATAGAGATTGCCGTCCCGGCTGTCCCCGGTCGCATACCGGTTGAGAAAGACCCCGAGAAAGAACGAGAAGGCGATCCGGGCGGGAGCCGCGATCGTGTTGTCCCAGTAGGCGCCGCCGCCAAGCGCGACACCATGCCAGGCCATGAGCACCAGGGCCAGCAAGCCGACGCCGACAATGACAGCCAGCGAACGCGCAACCAGCCTTGTGGCCAACGCGGCAAAAAAGGCATTGGCGACGAGTTCATAAAACAGCGACCATGCTGGACCATCAAGCGGGAAAAGCAGGTCGGGAGCCGTCGAGAGCGCCGGCGGCGTGGGCAGGAAAAGAACGGAAAACCCAAGGGTTGCAAGCAAATCCAGCCGCGAATACGCACCGATCCCTTGTGTCGCGATGATTGCACCGACGCCGATCATGGCCAGGCCGAGTGCGGCGAAGTAGAGCGGGTAGAGCCTGAGAAGACGGGTCTCCGCGAAGCCCCAGAATGACATGCCTTTTCGGAACTTGTCGTCGTAGGCGTGGGCGATCACGAAGCCGCTCAGCAGAAAAAACAGGTCCACGGCGAGGAACCCTGAAGGCGCCAGATCATATCGCCGGCCCGTGTATTCGCTGAAGTGGCCGAGCATCACCAAGACAGCAGCAATGCCCCTAAGTCCATGCAGCGCGTCGAAGTGGGCCGTCCTTGAATCCCGCGTCTCGATCATCCCGTTTCCGTCAGTTTTACTTTGCCTATCTACGCACCGATTGCTGCGATGCACAAGAAAGTTTTGCGGCGCACACTCAACCGACTGGCCGGGGGCTGGAAAGCCTGATCATCCCGCAGTCGGGAAAATGGCATGGGCTGACCATCGCCAGGCCAGGACGGCGAAATGATGCGGGCCGATCTCGCAACAACCGTCGGCTACTACCGCCGCCCGTCCTAAGGCGAGTGGATGGGACAAGAACGCCCAACGGCTTCGCGCCGCACAGTGCCTTTAAGCAGTTGCGAGGGCCGAGGTGGTGCAGTGTATGATGGGATTTCTGACGCTGGCCGAGACGCAACTGGCGCTGCCGGAAAGCGGCGCGGCAGCTCTTTCCTTCTCCTTGTGGGAGAAGGTGGATCGGAGAGCGGCGCCGAGACGGATGAGGGGTGTACCGGCAAAGTGGGGTGTTGGCCTTTCTTGGGCCCCCTCATTCGTTGCCCTCGCTAACACCTTCTCTCAGGAGGGGAGAAGATGTTAGCGAAGGCACTTCGCTCAATAATCGCCGTTGTAATACCGGTCGTCGCAGGGCGCGGTGTAAATCCGGCCGTAGCGGTCCTGGTAACGGCAAAGCTGTTCGCCGCGGCGCTGCGGCGTGGTGGCCTGGCCGATGACGGCGCCAAGCAGGGCGCCGCCGGCGGCGCCGATCACCGTGCTTTTGGTGTTGCCGCCCAGCGCTTGGCCGGCCAGCGCGCCGGCGCCTCCGCCGATGAGTGCGCCGGTGGTGGCCCTCTGCTGCTGTTCGGTCTGGGTCGCGCAGCCTGCCAACGCGGCAGTCATGAGCACGGCGGCAATGGCTTGTCTGATGATCATCTTGGAACTCCTTTGAAGCCCCAAACGCGGATTGGAGCGAATGGTTGCCAGTTGCTGGCGCATTGCGGCTAAACGGCGGCATGCCGGCACACGAAGTGTGTCACGGTTTCCCGGGCGTTGATGAAGTTGGTTTCCAAACGGAAAAGCGTGGCATTCGACACAAACTGGACGGGAGTTATCAACCAAAGGACAGGTCACCTCTTGTTAGCATGTAATCTCGGCAGGACAGCACGAGCGATGGACGAGGTTGCAGCGGCCCTAAAAGCCCCCTCAGGCAGGCGCATGGCGCGTGCAGCCCAGTATCTGCGCATGTCGACAGACCACCAGACCTATTCGATCGATAACCAGCGAGATGCCATACGAGACTACGCCGAGATCATGGGCTACGACATTGTCGCAACCTACGAGGACGCCGGTCGTAGCGGTCTCAACCTCGGAGGCCGTCCCGGCCTTCAGCGGTTGCTGGCCGATGTCGAAAGCGGAAGAGCCGATTTCGAAACGGTGGTGGTGTACGATGTCAGCCGCTGGGGACGGTTCCAGAATATCGATGAGAGCGCCGTCTATGAGTATCGGTGCCAGATGGCCGGCGTCCGGATCGAATTTTGCGCCGAGCAATTCGCAAACGACGGCAGCATCGGCTCGGATGTACTCAAGGCAATCAAACGCAGCATGGCTGCCGAGCAGAGCAGAATGCTCTCGCAAAAAGTCTTCATCGGCCAGGCGCGGTTGGTCCGGCTGGGCTTCCGGCAAGGCGGCAAGGCCGGCTTTGGCCTGCGGCGCTTGCTTGTCAGTCAACACGGCCGCTCAAAGGGCATCCTTTCATCCTACGAATACAAGAGCCAGCAAACGGATCGAATAGTTCTGGTGCTCGGACCGCCTGACGAGATTGCGACAGTGAGGTGGATCTTCAGTCATTTTGTCAGAACACGTAAGACAGAGCTGGAGATGGCAAGACTGCTCAACAAGCGCGGCGTGCTCAGCGATTTGGGGCGACCATGGACGCGAGAATCCATGCACTCCGTGCTGACCAATGAAAATTACATTGGCAACAGCGTCTGGAACAAGCATTCGGCCCGGCTGAGAAGCCATCAAGTCCACAATCCCCCGGAACAGTGGGTGCGGGTGGAAAACGTCCTGGAGCCTATCGTCGACCGCAAACTGTTCGACAGGGCGCAGAACGTCCTCAAGACCATCTATCGTCACATGACCAATGACGAGATGCTGGCCGCCCTTAGGGCACTTTTGGCTCGCCGTGGCGCCTTGTCGTTAGCCATGATCGACGCCGATTCCGAATGCCCGCCGTCCCAACGCTACCAGTGGCGTTTTGGAACCATTGTCAAAGCCTATGAACTGATCGGATACGAGCCATCCAAAAACTACCGCTACATCGGCGTGAACCGGCGCCTGGAAACAATGAGGCTGCAGGTTATCGGGGATCTCGTGGGCGCGATGGAGAGGCAGGGCGGGGTTGCTGCCCATGACATGGCGACAGACCTCCTGCGGATAAACGAGGAGATCACCGTGGCGATCACGATAGGACGATGCAGGGTTTCCGGCTTCGGCTATCCACGCTGGTTTTCGAAGACCGATCAACGGCCGCTACCGGATATTTTCGTCCTGGTCCGTATGAATCCCGGCGACCTGACCATTCGGGACTATTTGATTGCTCCTGCGCATGCGATCGCGGGCAAATCGGAACTGCACGTCATCAATGGGGCACTGCTGGACACCTATATTTTTCCCACGCTCAACCCAATTATCAGGCTGGCAGAGCGAGAGCCTGTCGGGGGGGCGACTTGGTAGTCAAACGCTTAGCCAAGGACGCCGCCTACCGCGCGCTGGAAAACGGCGGCGACAGACATCCGAGGAATATTGCAGCTGGCGCAATAGGGTCCAAAAAGAGGCTTCGTTCACACGAATTTTTGGCGACCTACGATACGGAATGCCAACGCATGCGCGACTTCGTCACCGAAGCGGCAAAGTCTGAACAGAGCCTGGACCAGATCGTCGCGGCGCTCCACCTGATGATGCGCGACAAGGAATTTTGCACCATGTTGGTGTCTGAGGGCTTCGGGACAATGCCAAGGCTACTGGCACATAGGTTGCCTGGCGCGACCCGCGAGCCGCAAATGTTCTGCCCTCCCGGGAAACCCGCTTCCGAGAACGGCGAGAACCGGAAGCCCGTCAACGGAATTTGCCCTGATGTGCTCGACCTGCTTCGGGACGCGCCGGTGAAAACAAAAATCTTCGGGTTTCTGCAGAAGGTGCTGCCAGTCAGGCAATTGGAGATTGCCCGGCTGATGGTGGCGATGGACCGGGTCACGATCACCTACGCGAGGCTACTCGTCGCTCTGACACCACAAGCCCTGCTGGCCAAAGATGTTAATCTCTCAACGATCACCACACAGGCTGAAGACCAGCGTGGGGCGATGGTGTTCGGGGTCGGCACGCTGAGCCTTGCGGTTCTAAGCGCCATGGAAAATCATGGCCAAGTGGGCCTGGAGCTTGTCGCAGCCAACCGTTTTTTCGACCGGATGATGGATAATTCCAGAGTGGTCCGATATCTCGCCAGGAACTTTCCGGGTCATTTTGAAGAGTTCCACCGCTTGTCGATGCCATGCCTCGAACAAAGGGGCTAGACATGCCCGCCGGGTTTCGACGCTTCATGCCGTGTCGGCACTAACCTTGTTGGGCTGCTTCTATTCCATGTCCGGCACATCGCCGCTGACAAAGAGCGTGGTCGGCGGCCCATAATCTCCAAGAGCAGGATCTGCGTCGCGGCTCCAGGCCAAGACGCCGACATGGCTGGTTGAAAGGCCCTTGGCTATGCGGATCGCCCGGGCTTCGCTCTGCTGGTCGGTCGGGCCATAGGCTGTGAAAAGCTCGCCGTCGTCGCCTCGATCAAAGGCGACGACTACAATCAACTTCGGCTTGGCCTGAGTGGGCAGCACGTTGTCCGACATTCACATCTCCTACAGAAACCGTTCGCCTTCAGCGCGGTGCTCGAAACAGAACCAATGGGGTGTCTGCTTAGGCTTCGCGAAACCCCAGCCAGCATCCCTGCCGCATCCGTAGTGCTCGCAGAAATGATGCTGAATTCCCGGCGAGGTCACGTGCTCCTGCCTGGGCAGTCTGATTTCGTCGCTCAAAGCAGTTTGATCGGTTCGATGAGCCCGGCATGGTCGTTGGGCTGTTTGTTGATGGCCGCCGCATTGATCTCTCGGCCGACCCGATAGAACTGCAGGTTTCCATCAATGTCGTGGCGCAAGATGTCCTTCAGGTCACCGGCCGGCGTCTGGGGATCCAGCCAGGCGTCGTAGTAGGCTGGATCGAGGATGAGCGGCTGGCGGTCATGGATCTGATTGACGGGCGCTGCGGACGGCTCAGTGATAATCGTGCAGCTGGTGACTTCAAGGTTTGAGTTGTATGCCCACAGGCCGGCGAAGGAGAACGGTGCGTGGCCTGGCTGGAAGATCAACCAAGGATCTTTCTTGCCGTCCGCAGGCGATATCGTCCATTCGAAATAGCCATCAGCTGGGATGAGGCACCGTTTCGACTTGAAGGCATCGCGAAACGCCGCCGTCGTGTCGACGCCTTCGATCCGAGCGTTGAACATCGCGGCCTTGGGCATTTCCTTCGCCCAGAAGGGCACCAGCCACCAGCGGCCGGTCCGAAGCTTGTGGTTGCCGTCATCGCCGGCGGTGATGAACGGCACCTCATCGGTAGGCGCTATGTTGTAGCGTGGAGCGTCATTGCGGCCGACCTCAGCCGGCGCCGTCAGCCGGTAGAGGCGGTGGATTTCCGACCACGATAGATATCGGGTGTAGCGACCGCACATGGCGTTGCCCTAATTTAACAGCCCCCCGCTAATTCACAGCCCGCGCGCCAGGTTGGCATAGGCTGTCTTGAATTCGCGCTCGATCTGGCCTTGCACGATCCGGGACAATTCCATTGCCTTTTCCTCATTGGGCATGATGCTGACGATCAGGTCGGTCATAATCCAACCGGTCGCAAAGATGGCGCCGTCCGGCGTGAGCTTGTTCAAGATTTTGCAGGCCTTCTTGGCCGCCTTCTCGATTTCCGAACGGTCGCGCATGATGGTGGAAGTCAGTTCATCCTGCCGTCCTTCAGCGGTGTAAAGCACCTCAATCACAACAATTTCTCCCGTTCGCTGTGGCAAGCCAGCCATCGCTTCTTTGATGCCTCGGCCCGCCTCCTATGGCTATTCTGGCAACAGTGAACAAAATAAGAACAAAATAGTCAACCCCGGCTTGACGAGATGGGAAAATGCTCCCATTTCCAGGCATGCCGGAGCAACCAGAAAAGTGGCCGAAGGGCGTCCCTTGGACGTTGTTGCATGCCCACGACGCCGGGCAGGTAGCGCGCATCCGGTGCGGGTATTGCAACATCAAGCGGTTCTACAAACCGAAAGAGTTGTGCGAGGTGATCGGCAATGTGTCGATTGATCAGGTGCGAGCAAAGGTTCGTTGCGAAAAATGCGGTCGCAAGGAATCAATGAGCGCGGAGCTGTTCCACCCGGTGGGGCAAGAGCATGTGACGATCCGGTACCGGCGCCTGGTTGAGATTCGATGGGAGCGGCGGGTGATCTGGAGAGATGAATGAATTAACAGAAAGGGCGCCCATCGGGCGCAACTTTGAAATTACAGGTCTGTCTTGAATAGAGATCTCGATCTACCAGCCTTGCATCGAGTACCAGCCATCGACGTCCCTTCGGACCCGGTCCTTCTCAATGCCGTATCTCACCTGAATCTTTCCCTCGATCGCGCTTGCCGGCAATGCGGTCCAGATCGTCGTCAGTCAGCTTGCCCACTGTTCCTTGACCTTGCCCTTGACCTGCCTCCAGTTACCTTCAACGCATCCATGGCCGTGGCCCCCTTGGTTGCACAGCATTGAAACGCCGGCGGCTAGGTTCCGCTGGCAGATCGTGGCTTGACGGAACATTAGCTGCCGCTGATGGTTTGACCTGCGGCGGGTGGTGCCCTCCATCGTTCGCCGAAGATCGGGCCTCCGATCGGCCCGCGCCTCTCCCAGCGTGGGCTTTTCTACTCGCCCAAGGCGCCCGAATGACCAACAACACGACCGCATCAGGCCTTTACCGATGGCCAGGCAATTGCATGGCCGGAACTTTGCGTACCAAAAGAAAAACCCGCCGACCAAAGCCAGCGGGCCATCTCCCTCGTACTGCGCTCCGATTCCAAGGATTGGCCCCCGCCACAACCCGGAGCCCGAGCGCTGAGAAACAGCATATGAGCTTGCCGAAAAATTCGCTGTAGCGAACTGGCAACAGCGATCAGAATTCGCGGGAGCTGCCTTTGGCAAAAACAGCACCATCATTCACTGCCTGATCTACCCTCCTCTCTGAGTGGAGATAGGAGTTGTTAGAAGGTGGGGACCGCTGGCTCAAACCGGCGGACTTTTTTGGGTCTGTAGTTGATTTCTTGCGGTGGGCTGAACGGCTTTCTTGTCCACTGCAGATCGCCCTCCATGGACGATCGAGGCCCGCTGCCGTCTAATCCCCTCAAGGTCCGGCAGCGGGCTTGGTATGAGCGGACAGGCCCCAACTGGCTCGCTGCCACTTTCTTGGCGCGAGATTTTTCGCGTGCTCCAGGAACCGCACGAGGACCGCGAAGTTAATGAGACCGCGGACCGAGCCTCCGCATCGGCACTGTTGCGTATGGGGAGTTGGAATGCCTATTTCAGACGACATGCGAGACGAGGATTTGGAATTTGAATGCCCAAACTGCGGCTGTCTGATCATCAAGAAGGGCTCTTGGCTTAAAGTTATTTCCGCTTTCACCTGCACCCAGTGCGAGACACGGGTTCGGATTGGTTACCCAGCCAAAGTTGCGCTTTTCGAACGGAAGAAGAAGAGTTCTGATCGGGCCGTCTAATAAAACGTTATCGGCTTGAGCGAGAGCGCCAAAAGCAGCGTGATCTCGACCTATTCCGGGAGCGGGTTGAGAAACGCTGTCTGCAGGCCACAGCGAGGCGCCAAGACACAAGGGTGAACGCGCTGGCGGCGGCCCCTGGCCGAGACGTCAGCTTTCAGAGCTTCCCCGGCACCCGTGCGATCTCAGAACATGGCTGCCAGTCTTGCCGCGATCTCGCGGATTGGCGCTACAGAGCCAGCTTTCACTCCACGATCTTCCAATACGAATCCTTGCGGATAACCTTGCCGTTGCGGAACGTGTAAAAGTCGCAACCGCGTACCTCCTTTTTCACGCCCTCGCGGGTGGTGCCGGTGAGGATCCATTTGGACATGCCGGTATCGGCAGCCGCATCGACGAAATGCTCGCCGTCGCCGTAGTGGACGTCGGGCAGGCCTTCGAAGCGTGTCGCCAGCGCGTCGCGCACGTTGCGCTTGCCCTCGAAGCGCGAGCCCCAGGGGTTGCTTCCCCTCGGCATCTCCAGGACGCAGTCGTCGGCAAAGAACGCCATGATGCGATCGAGGTCGTGCGCGTTGAAGGCATCGCATAGCTCCGTCAGTGTCGATCGAATGTCCATTCGCCCGTCTCCTGGATAACCGATAGCGTGCGGGTCCGAAGTAGGTCACTGGCAACGGGGCCGGTCAAGACCTCCGACACTCCGCCCGCTAGCGGGAAGCGAACCTACCGCTTGGGTGCCTCATTACCCCCCGCATTATCCCCGCCACCTTGCGCGATCTCTCCTACATCGCCGCCTCTGATCCGGTGAGCCGGTGGATGAAAAGACGATAGATCAGGGCTCTCGACCTCCTGACGCAGGATCGAAGTATCGGTCGGAATTCCAAGACGGTCCACCGACATACCTTGTTGATTTCTTTCGCAAGGGTCGCGCGTTTCGCGGCTGTTCGTCGGCGACGATTTGGACACGGAAAACTGACCGCTCTCAGCATCTCAGAACGACAAAGAGCCCGCCGCGGAACTAAGACAATCGAGGAGCGTTCACCGCCAGCAACTAAGGGAGGAAATCATGCTACGAGGCGGACTACTCTGGCTCCTCGGGATCCCGATCCCAATCATTATCATTCTGTGGCTCTTGGGATATTTGCATTAGCCCACCGCATCGCAACGACCGAAGCCCGCTTCGGCCGGGCTTCCTATTTGCTGAAATTCTGTTGACCTGTCGCCAAACTCCGGGCCGCTTCCTCGATCGCCTCGCGGTCATTGCCCAACCTATCAATTAGGTCTTGGGCTTGGTCGCCAGTAATGCCGGTGCGCATCGCCAAAGCTTCTACCGTCATGACGTCGGAACTGGCGGTCTCAGCGCGGCGCGGCTTTCTCGACTTGGCCGACAGTACCGTCGCTCCAACGGCGCTTGGATCTGTAAATGCCTGCTCGGCTTCCAGTTGGTCCTCGCGCTCGATTTCTGCCTCGGCCTGATGCCAGTGTTTCTCCGGGTCGCCATGCCCGCCGCCTTCGCGCTCCCAAATTTCGTATGCCCGTTGCCGAATTCTTTGGTGCCGATCCTCGCCCATGGTGATCCTCCTTGTTGGATTTCCACCAACGCGGTGAGCGTCGAAACGATCCAGCACGGAACGATGATTTGGGGGTAAACTGTGACGGCGAATTAGGGTCCGAGACCCGACATCGCTGTTGAGGGACAAACAAATGCTTCGCCGTCACTAGACTCAACCTATCGTACTAGCGAAGGTTCCTCCTAACCTCGCGGGCGACCGTGATCGGTGAGCAAAGCGCTTCCCGTTGCCTCTTCGGCACGCATTTGTGACGACGGAGATGACCAGGTTCACCGCCTCAATTGATTGCCAGTGACATGGTGCGACGCCAGCCCGATGTGGATGCGGGCCACATTCGCAACGTGGAACAATCCGACACCCGGCGAGTTTTTAAGATGAAGGGCGATCTGTTTCGGAGGAAGACCGGGATGAAACGCGTCCTTGCCCAAAATGCGGTGCGATTGATGCTGGGCGGGGTGGCCGCCTGTCTGCTCACCGTCGTCGAGATTCCAAACCCGATTATGCCATTGTCGCTTGTGTCCGAGGCGGCGGCTGCCACCCAGCTTTCGATCAGCACATTCTATGAAGACCTGTCTCCTCATGGTGATTGGGTTTCGTACCACGGCGCGTTCGTTTTCGTGCCGGTTGATGTACCTGACGATTGGCGTCCGTATACCGTTGGACACTGGGCCTATACCGAGCAGTATGGTTGGCTGTGGGTATCTGACGAGCCATTCGGCTGGGCGACGTACCATTACGGCCGGTGGGGCTATGCCGACGATATCGGCTGGTACTGGGTTCCGGGCACTCGTTGGGCGCCAGCATGGGTGAGTTGGCGTCGTGACAGGGAGTACATGATTTGGGCTCCGCTGCCGCCGCGCCGCGATCCGGATTTGATTTCAATCGAGGTGACTTTCGACACGACGCCTGATTATTACTGGGTTGTGGTCCCCACCCGCGAATTCCTTGCTGCCGACATTTCTACCGTCATTATCCGTGATGAGCCGGAGTTTGTGCGCATCGTCGAGGCGGCCGAGCCGGCCGGCGACGTCACGATCCAGAACAACGTGGTGATCAACAAAATCATTGATGTCGATGTGATCGAAAAAGAGACGAACCAGAAGGTGACTACCGTCAAGGTTAGCAAGACCGACGCGCTCGAGCAGTCCGGCAAACTGGAAAACAATACGGTCGCTATCTTTGAGGGGAAGGTGAAAGCCGACCCCAAGGCCAAACCCGCCAAGCTCAAAGACATCGACGAGGTGAAGCAGGTTCAGGCTGGCCGGAAATCGAAGCCGACCGAAGGCGCTGCAACGACCGAGCAGGCCAAGCCCGAAGAAACCACCAAGCCTGAGAAGCCGAAGGTCGGCGAGCAGCCCGCCGCCGAGCAGCAGCAGGCGGAGCCCGAAAAGGCGGCCAAGCCTGAGAAGCCGAAGGGCAAGAAGCAGCCCGCCGCCGAGCCCGAGCAGGCCAAGCCCGAAGAAACCACCAAGCCTGAGAAGCCGAAGGTCGGCGAGCAGCCCGCCGCCGAGCCGCAGCAGGCCGAGCCCGAGCAGGCGGCCAAGCCTGAGAAGCCGAAGGGCAAGAAGCAACCCGCCGCCGAGCCGCAGCAGGCCGAGCCCGAGCAGGCGGCCAAGCCTCAGAAGCCGAATGGCAAGAAGCAGCCCGCCGCCGAGCCGCAGCAGGCCGAGCCCGAGCAGGCGGCCAAACCTCAGAAGCCGAAGGGCAAGAAGCAGCCCGCCGCCGAGCCGCAGCAGGCCGAGCCCGAGCAGGCGGCCAAACCTCAGAAGCCGAAGGCCAAGGAGCAGCCCGCCGCCGAGCAGCAGCAAGCCGAGCCCGAGCAGGCGGCCAAGCCCAAGCCACAGAAGCAAAAAAACAAAGCGTGCGATCCGCAGACTGATGCGAACTGCTAGCTGTGCGCGGCACCGCGATTATTCCATCGCGGTGCCGCTGAACGGCGAACCCTCGGCATTTCCTTCGCTGCCGCCTGGCCCCCGCGAGCCAAAATCATGAGATAGGTCAGCTTCGATACCGACAGCAGCTCGGCAATCAACATCATAAGCGGCGCAAGCCCAATGACGTATCTAACCATGGAAGCCAGGTTGGTGATCAACGGCAGGATGATGCTGCTCGCACAGAAGAGCGCGGCGCCATATCGCCTGCGAGCCGCCAGAACGACCGACAGGGTCAGCCCTATAATCGCTGCGAGCGCGCTCCATTGCGGCGCCGTGGGCAGCCATCCTTTTGTAGGCACAGCAGTGAGACCGTCCCATAGAAACAGGAGCGGATCGCCAGCAACCCGCCCAAACGCGCGCTGGACGTGCAAGAACGCAAACCCGTCCCCGACATGGAGATACAAAAAGAGCATGTAAGCAAACAAGCCGGCGGGCGAGATGAAGATAGCTACGAGCATATCCGGGCGACCAAGCACCCATCGCGAGAAAGACACCGCCGACCCGCCCTGCTGGCGGTGCTGTTCGAACATTTGAATGACGGTTGCAAACACAGCAAGGACCCCGACTAGCCTCGTTGCCGAAAGCAAAGCGCATGAAACGCCAGCGGCCAGGTAGTTGGAGCGCTTGAGTGCCAAAAAGACGCACGCCGTCAGGAGCACGAAAAGAGGTTCGGTAAGGAACGTGGTGAAGTGGAAGGAGAACGGGCCGCTAAGCAGGAAAGCGCAGTACAGTATATAAGCGCGCATGTTCTTTTCCAGAAGTGGCCATGCCACAAGGCAGGCAGCGTAGCTGCATGCAATCGAGGTGATCGTTGCGATCAGAATCGTGGAAAAAGGAAAAGCAAACCGAAGAGTCGCCACGACCATGGGATACAATGGAAAGAAGCCCCAGCGTCCGACGTTGCTCTGGCCTGGAATGGGAAAACCCTCGTAGCCGTGTTCGGAAATGTCCACATACCACCTGCAGAGCGCTCGCGCATAAGCTTCGAAGCCTGGTACTGCCGAGACTGAATGGAATGCAGCATACCGAATGACAAGCCCGCTGATCATGAACAGGAGCGGAACCGCAGCGGCGATGACCCAAAGGCGACCGCCAGCGTTTGCGCGGGCCATATCTCCAAGCGCCAGTTGTGTCTCAACAGGTGATGGCGCCACACTCTGCGATAGCGAGCCAGGCTTCGCCGGCTCGATGGCGCTGCCAGCCATAAAATCGGTCCATCGAAAGCATCAAGATCATCAGCAAGACTTGAAGCCCCGTCTGCGACTTGATCAACGATGCCGCGCCGCTTCGGTTCCTTCAGCAGCAGGAAGTCGTTGGGTCGGGTCGATCGATCACACCGGCCGAAGAAGGAAGCGATATTCGCGCTTCAACGGCACCGTTTCATTGCAACGGGCGCCTTCTTCATCGGCATGCATGGCTCACTGGGCCGGCCGCTGGGTATTCCCTCCGGTGACGGCCGCCTTGAAGGCGATCTCGCCATCCGCCAAACCTTTGAATGTCAGATGCGCTTCCGCCGACGAGATCGAGGAAGTCCCGACGATGCGCCAGAGCCCGGCAAAGGTCTTGACGCAGCCGGGAACCTTGGCCAGCCGGTCTCCGCGATGAGCTTTGGCATTCGACGACGCAGCGCAAGGAAACGCTGCCATAGTACAACTGGCGAGATGTTCGTGTTCCCTAGGATACAAAAAAGCCCGCTGGCTCGCGCCAGCGGGCGGTTTACGTCCTGATAGCTACTCGTCAGCAACCTTCCGTCGTCGTTTTCATCTGACCAGGAGCTGCAGATTTTGCATCTGTATCCCGTTGGCCGGGTGCCGCCTGTTTGGCGCTGCCTGTTTGTTGACCTGGCGCGCAATCCTTAGCCGAATTCGAGTTCGTCCCACTCGTGGTAGTCGAGTCGGTTCTCTGGTCAGTCGTAGTGCTCGGCATCGTCGTGGTTGTTGACGATCCGCCTGTCGTTGTCGAGGATCCGCCCGTGGTGGTGCTGGTCGATTGTGCAAAGGCGAACCCGGTTGATAATGCCGCAATGGCTGCAGCGCAAAGAAGCCGTTTCATGGTGAACTCCGATTTTCGCACGTCCCTTCGGTGACGAAACATCTCACCGAAACGACGGTTCCAAGAAAATCAGGAGCTCGCTATCGCGCATCACAGTGCCTCGGGATTCGACAATCTGGCTACAGATACTGCATTATCACCGCCCTTGTGGGATAAGGGGGATTACAAAATGTCATTTCCAGACGGACATGACCGGCTTTGCGCGATCGAATGGCTGGTCCAGAGATTGGCTGTCGAGCACTGCTTGCGAACGCCCGACCCGATCGTTGCCGCCGAACATCTCAGGGCAGCCGGGGAGGACTATGGCACCCTGGTTTTCACCAGCGCCGTCAAGGCCGGCACCGCAGAAGGGATGACTGGACTGGATATCAGCACCGCACTAGCGCTCCTGGTCCGGAATATTCCAGACGATGTTCGTGCCGCGCTCGGCACCTAGATAGGCCATCTGGGGACTACCTGTGGGATGACTCACCAGGTCATGGCCCGCGCGGGCATTCTCTGCCAATTTGCTATTTTGGACGGATCACGGTCTTGGCCTGGGTGCAGCTACCGCAGACTCCTTTGCCGCGCTCGAAATCGGATGTGGTTCCGAGCGCGCCAGTAATCTGCGAAACTTAAGCCGGAGTAACACTCACCGCTTCCACGATGCAGTTGTCCCAAACGACCGTCGGCCTCCTAGTCCTAGCTCAAGATTTGACGATCACTTACGTTCCGGATGCATGAGTCTTGGAACCTTACGCGATTTCTTCGTCGATCTCTTGGACCGGATGCCTTGGGTCATCGCGGGCCGGCCCTGAAGGTGAAAGCCGTATCGTCACCGACAATTGAATGTGGCGCCGCTGGCAGAGAAAAGCATACGGATAGAGCCCTTGAGAACCGCATATTAGCAGCCCCTTGACTAACCGGCAGACCGCGCCAGACTCTTGGCATGGCTAGGGGTAACAGCTTTAAGGTGGGCGACGAGGTTGCCGTCACAGCGGTTGTGCGCGGTCGGGTGACACCCGATCGCATCAGCGTAACCATTCCTTCCTACGCCTTCCCACATTCGGTTGTCGATTCGACTTCGAAGGCCGTCATCGGCCAGAACATGGAGTTGACCGGCAAGGTCACGCGCGTCGAGGGCGACAAAGTGACAATTAGCCTTCGGCCATTGGTGACTGTCGACGCTGAGCATGTTCGCCTGGTCGAGAGCTATGTGACGCCGAAGCGGAAAACGCCGCTTGTCGATAAGGCGTAGGCCGAAAATGACCAACCTGTCCGATCTTGGCCCACCAATCCCCAGTAAGCGACGCGGCGCCGAGCCGACCGCCCGGCAAGTTTTCTATCACGAAGCGCCGGGTCACGATCCGTTGGAACTAGAAGGCACGGCCAAGGTGCTGCCGTTCCCGGCGATGCGGCGTCTGAAATAGCCAACGTTGAGGTCGATCATGAACTCATCGACCGAGCGCGACAGCTTCGCCGTCAACTCGGTTCCTGGCATGGATGGTCTCCCCGGTCTGCGCGGGTGCGCTAAGTGATGGAACAGAGCGGGCCAATCGCCGTTCTGTCACCGGCAGACCAAGGCAATTCGGCGTTGAAAAAGAAACCTCCGCTACCCGTGAATTCGTCAGTCAAACTTGAGCGCACCGATACGGGCTGGCTGCTGTTCATTGTGCTGCCAGGATTGGGCGAGACCGGAATAACCACTCCGCACAAGACATTCGATGAGGCGATTGCCACTGTAAAAGGGATGTTTGAGGTCGAGTAGTAGGTAGTTTCCTGCTGAACTGGTCGTCGAAAGGCGCTTCCTGAACGGACCACGATCTGCGCCTTCGTGCGCTGTTACTCAGGATAGCAAGACGCTAGGTTTAGGAGGTGCTATGATAGAATTCATTCTGACAACATTGGACGGGCAAAAGCTTCGCGGAAAAATGTATGTCACCAAATCTTCCCTCTGATGGCAACCGTCGCCAGCATCGCCAACGCGTGCTGCAAGGCGGGGCGATAATAACCGGAATACAAAATTCGGAGGTCACTTGCTCACTTAGGAACCAACATGATGAGGGTGCAGAATTGCGCGTAGCCGCCGATACAAGGGTGCCGGAGCACTTCCTGCTATACGTGCCAACCGACGGAATTGCCTACCGTTGCGAGGTTCGTTGGCGGCGAAACGACCGCATCGGTGTGAAGTTTACCGGCACCGAGCCAAAACCAAAACTCCATTACGGCTAAGCTGACCGGCATGATTGGTTTTCATTTCCGATCTGTGGGAGTGCAGCGCGTTGGATGACCATCCGAAAAACAGTGTCTCGATTGAGCAGCTAGACGGCCAATGGGCTATGCAGGTCATGGAAGACGGCCGGTCACCCAGCATCTCTTCGAGACCGAAGACTTCGCGCGAAATTTTGCGGCTCGTCAGCGGATAAGGCTCAATCCCAAACCGGCTCTGCCGAAGAGCAGGCGAAAGCCAAAAGTGTAATCTCGGTCAGCCGTTGTTACTTGCCGCCACGGCGGAACAGGTTGTCAGCAGGCACGTTGCTCCAGGGCTAACCTTGGAGAACACAAATGGACGACGACCTCCGCAGGAGACTTAAGGACCTCAGCGTCACTTTGCAAAATCGCGCGACAGAGCTCTCGTTAACCGGTGCTAGCGGCGACATAGCCATCCTCATGTCGGGAGTCGCGATCACACTCGAGGCTTTGCTCGTCGTAGCCGAAGAGGCCAGGACCCCACGCTCCGGCCCATCCGTCGCGCCTGACGCCGGATAAACATCTCCTAAGCCTGGAGAGGTTCAACCGATGGCGATTACCGAGTGCTGAAGGCCGCCAGCCCTGCGTTAGCAGCCGGCTCGCAGGAGCAAGGAGCAACGGGAACCTCTTGCCTACTCTTCTGCCTCCTTCAGCGCGTCACCGTGCGCCTGCTGTTCGCGCTCCCATTTTTGGCTCTCGTTGGCTTCCTCTTTGTCCAGCTCCTCTCGTCGCTGTCTGATGGAGTTCGTGATGCTCTCATGGCGGCTACGAGCGCGCGCGAAGGCGGCATTAGCCTTGGCGATCATCCGCTCGCGTTGCTTCTTCGCACGCTCCCACCTGGCCTCCGCCTTTGCGCGATCCAGGGCCTCACTTTTTCTTTCCCTTTCGAGAGCGGCTGCCGCATTCCGTTTCGCTTTCTCGTCGGATTTCATGTCGGCTTGCTTGCTGGTGTCCGCGCGCTGCGCACGACCCTGCGGAGCCCGCTGGACCCCCTCGAGTGCTTTCGGAAGCACAGCCTTCTCAGTGAATTTCCCATGCGATCCGACCGGCCGCCGCAACACGACGCCTGGCGCGGCCATTGTTGCCTCGACCACTTTGGGGTCTTCTGTCGGTTTCGCGAATCCGCGTTTAAAGATGTCGGGATCGGCACCCCAAGCCTCTGCGGCAGCTTTCATCGATGGTGCTGCGACGACAAGGTCAAAGAAGCCAATCGAGGTTTGATAGACTTTGAGTTTCTTCGCCATCCGATAGAGACCTTTACAAGGGTCCTTGCGCTTTCAAGCGACCTTGCTCACCGGATCGTATGTTTCGGGGGCAAGAAAGGGAATGATCGAATTTTTCGGATCGCATGGAAATCAAGCGGAAAGTCCCGTGCTCTAACAAAATAGCTGCATGATAACAGTCTGTTGGCGCTCTCATTCGTGGGGTGTCATTTTTATGGCCGGCCTCTTGAAACTGAAAAAAGGGAAAACTAGGTCACGGTGGCGTCAGCACTGATGTGTCTCTCCGCGCAGCGGGTATCGGCGGCCTCCAAGGCATCTGGTGGCTGACCGGGAACACTTTCGACGATCCATTGCCATGTGATGAAAACAAATTGTTTTGGAGGTGGAGACATGATCACTGGCCGGTTGTGAAAGGCCGCGCTTTCTGCTGCTCGGTCCGCTCCAAGTCCTGCACCGTCGACAGTAAGCGCAAGCGATGACTAACAGGCAGTTTGACACGCCGGTGACCTGCTGGTCGGAATGGGTTTTCCGACTAGATCGAGAGCGTGGTGGGAGCGTATGCCCTGCTTCAGGATTAGCCGGCCTGCAGCCGCAAAAGCGGGCGTCGCAGGCGAGAGCGCGCCGGAACCGTCCGCGCACCCTGATTGCCTTCGTCCGCCGCCATGGTTCGTCGGCGCCCGCGGGTTTGGCTGGCGGCGCATCCAGGACAAGCAACACCGTCTGAAACGATTGACATCCGACACGACCTCGTGCGGAGACCAAGCAGCAAACAACAGGAAACGTGAGATGACGATAGACACGAAGGTGAAAGAAACCAGAGCGTTCGACGCGGATGTTTCGAGGCTGCTGCACATGATGGTGCACTCTGTCTATTCCGATAAGGACGTCTTCCTGCGCGAACTGATTTCCAACGCCGCCGACGCCTGCGAAAAGCTGCGCTTCGAAGCGGTCAGTCGGCCCGAATTGCTAGCTGACGACCCGAAGTTGCGGATCACCGTTTCCGCCGATGCCGATAACAAGCAGATCACCGTCGAAGACAACGGGATAGGCATGAGCCGTGACGATATGGCCGAAGCATTGGGCACGATCGCGCGCTCGGGCACGCGCGCCTTCGTCGAACGCGTCGGCGTAGGCGGCACGGCCGACGATACGCAGTTTATCGGCCAATTCGGCGTCGGCTTTTATTCCGCCTTCATGGTGGCCGAACGCGTCGATGTCATCAGTCGCCTGGCGGGAAGTGACGAGGCCTGGCGCTGGTCGTCCGACGGCAAAGGCTCTTATGAGATCGCGCCGGCTCCGCTTGAAGCAGCCCCCATGCGCGGCACTCGCGTCGTGCTACACCTTATGGACGACGCCATCTCCTATACCAGATCCTACCGGCTTGAGCAGTTGGCCAAGTCGCAGTCGGGCCATGTGCCGGTGCCGATAACGCTCATCGAGAAACCCGGCGCCGACGCGCGCGACATTGCCGACGGCACGGCACTCTGGGTTAGGCCGAAGAGCGAGATCAAGCCCGAGGAATACACCGACTTCTACCGCAGTGTTGCGGGCCAGTATGACGAGCCCGCCGCCACCATTCATTTCCGCGCCGAAGGAAGGCAGGAATACAGCGTGCTAGCCTTCGTGCCCGGTTCGCGTCCCTTCGACCTGTTCGACCAGGACCGTAAGGGCCGTCTGAAGCTCTATGTGCGCCGCGTCTTCATCACTGATGATGCCGACCTTCTGCCACGCTACCTGCGCTTCGTTCGCGGCTTGGTCGATTCGGCCGACCTGCCGCTCAACGTCTCGCGCGAAATGATCCAGGAAAGCCCGCTGCTAGCGTCGATCCGCAAGGGTCTGACAAATCGCGTGATTGGCGATCTTGGCAAGCTGTCGGAAAACGAAGCTGAGGCCTATTCCAAGATCTGGGAGAATTTCGGCGTTGTCCTCAAGGAAGGACTCTATGAGGACTATGAGCGGCGCGAGCAATTGCTGAAACTCGCCCGCTTCCGCTCGACTGCTTCGAGCGAAGGCTGGCGCGGCATCGCCGACTATGTCGCCTCGATGAAAGAAGGCCAGAAAGCGATCTTCTTCATGGCCGGCGACGACCAGGCCCGGCTCGAAGCCTCGCCTCAGCTCGAAGGGTTCAAGGCGCGCGGCATCGAGGTGCTGCTGCTCACCGATCCTGTCGACAGCTTCTGGGTGACGATGGCGCCGGACTTCGAGGGCAAGCCCTTCAAGTCGGTGACGCAAGGCGTGGCGGAGCTATCGGACATTCCGCTGCTCGACGACAGGAAAAAGCTGAACACGGCGGCGACGCCTGAGGTCGATGCCTTCCTGGCGTTCGTGAAGTCGGCTCTCGGCGACGCCGTCTCGGACGTCAAGGCCTCCGACCGCCTGACCGAAAGCGCGGTCTGCCTTGTCGCCCCCGAGCACGGTCCGGACCGCCAGTTCGAGCGGCTGATGAACGCCGCCGGCCGCCTCGACAAGGCGGCCAAGCCCATCCTGGAAATTAATCCACGGCATGAGCGCGTGCTGGCGCTCGCCAGCCTCGGCGAAGACGAGCAGGCCTTTAAGGACGATGCAGCCCACCTTCTCTACGACGAGGCTCGCGTGCTCGACGGCGACAAACCAGCGGACGCCAGTGCGTTTTCGCAGCGTCTGGCGCGGCTGATCGCGCGCGGCCTGACCAAAGGATAGTCGCTCACTCCATAACTGATCCTTCCTTATTGGTGCAGCACTCGACCCGATTTGGGTTACCGCTTCCACACCAATGGCTCCAACCGAGGCCACGAGATCAATTAGCCGCCCGCCGAAATTCGCGTTGGCAAGGACAACCGCTGGGATGCCATATGCCGACAGGGTCTCAACCGCGAGCACAAGGGTAGCCCGTTCCGATGCGTGCTCTATAGGGTGCCTATGAGAATTTCGAGAGAGGTCATTGCCTGATTATGCACGAAATGGGCTATTCGGTCTCCAAAACCGCCGCTTCTTCGAAGCCCTGCCGTGGTTGCGCGCACACTGCGCTCAGGGTGGCCAGCTCTTGCTCCCGCCCCTCGCACCTCAACTATGCTGCCTTCGAAGCGTGGATGGCATGAAGCGTCTCGGGCTTTAGATGTGTGTAGCGTCGCAGCATGATCGCGGCGTGGCGGGCGGTAAGGTAGGTGAGGGCTCGTCGTGATCGGATTGCCGTCGGACGTCTACCCTGTCGGCTGGCCTTGTATTCAAGGAAATGCTAATGTTGGTCGGGCCGGCGAATACCATTCCATCTTCGCGCGGCTAATGGCGGCAGCTGGCGTCGAGGGGACGGCATGCGGATCGCAATGATAGGGGCAGGCGGCATCGGCGGCTATCTCGGCGCAAGGCTGGCCGAGGCGGGGGGCGACGTCAGCTTCATTGCTCGCGGTGCCCATTTGCAGGCAATGCGCCAGGGCGGCCTGCGAATTCAAAGCGATCTCGGCAACGTCTTTCTCCCGAGTGTGTCCGCGAGCGACGCGCCGGCCGACATCGGTCCCGTCGATCTCGCGATTTTTGCGGTCAAGCTCTACGACAGTGAGAAGGCCGCCGCAGCGCTGGGACCGCTGATCAGCAGGAATACGCGTATCGTGACGTTGCAAAATGGCATCGACAGCGTCGAGACGCTCGGTCGTCATGTTCCTGGCGACCAGGTGATTGGCGGAGCCACCTACTTGTCCGCATTCATCAAACAGCCGGGAGAAGTCGTCCACGCTGGCGGGCTGCGTGACATCCTGGTCGGCGGGCACCGCGACCCTCTCATCAAGGACCTTCAGGCGCTCTGCGATCGTGCTGTCGGGCTCGAGCTGAAGCCGGTTGCCGACATCGAAAATGTGTTGTGGGAGAAGTTCGTGACACTCGCGGCCTTTTCCGGAGGGACGTCGCTCATGCGCTCCGGAATCGGTCCGATCCTCGACGACCCCGAGGCACGTGTCTTCATCGAGCAACTGCGCGACGAGGGGATGGCGGTCGCGGCGGCGGCCGGCCATCCGATGGCCGAGGGGTTCGAAGGGCGCGTCACGACCAGATGGACCGCACTCCCCCCGCACGTAAAATCGTCGATGGCCAACGACCTCGAAAGGGGCAAGCCGATCGAGGTCGCCTGGCTTTCCGGGCGGATGCACGAGTTGGGAAACAAGTTCAGTGTCGCAACTCCGGGCCACACGGCAGTCTTCCGCGCCTTGCACCTCTACGCAGCGGGTGCCACGCCCTAGCGGTGTCCCATCAATGGAGGATAACATGGCAAGTTCGTCGAGCGAGAGTATACCGGTGACGACAGCTGACGAGCCAACCGGCACCCAGGACATATTTAACAAGGAGCTGGAGACGTATCGCAGGGTCGTGGCCACCAACCTCATGTTCCACCGCGAGGTCTACGGGCTCCTGCGCGATCTGCTCGTCGAGCATGCTCCAGGGTCGTTTCGGTTCCTCGACGTGGCGTGCGGCGATGCTGCTGCCTCGGCCGCGATGCTGAAGACGACCGCGATCGGCGGCTACGTCGGCATCGACCTGTCGGAAGCGTCACTGAGGCTGGCCGATCGCGCGCTAGAAGGGCTCCCGTGCCCGGTCGAGCTGCGCCGCGGCGATTTCGCGGAAGCGATGGCGAACTGGTCGGAACCCGTCGACGTGATCTGGATCGGCATGTCGCTGCACCACCTGGCGACCGAAGGCAAGGCGAGGCTGATGCGGCACGCCCGCAGGGCCTTGGGCGGCCTGGGCCTGTTCGTCATCTGGGAGCCGACCCTGTTCGAGGGAGAGGATCGCGCCGCCTGGCTCGCCCGCTTCTCCTTGCAGCGCGATAGATGGTCAACCCTTTCCGACGAGGAGTTCGCTGCCATGAAACGGCATATGCTTGTGGCCGATTTCCCCGAAACCGCCGACACATGGCTCGGCATGGGGCGGGATGCCGGGTTTCGCCGCGCGGAGGAGATTTTCATGATGCCCAACAGAATGGGCAGAGTATTCCGCTACTGGAACTAGCCAGCGCGTCGGGGCGACCGTGTCATCAAATGCGAAACCGGGTGAGATCCCGCCGGGCGACGCTCCGGTTCCCGCTGCCGTCGTGCTGGTCGGTCGCTGGGGAAGCCTGCGCCCGCTCGACGCCGAGCGCAACGCATCCCGTCTCTACCCACTCTCGCACGACGAGCATATGCATGCCACCTGGGTCGACATGAAGGTCGGCCCGTTCGCCAGTGAGCAAGCGTTCACCGACCACGTAGCCGAACTGTTGGCCGACAAGAAACGGGCCTTCTTCGCCGTCGCCGGCCTCGACGACAAGCCGCTGGGGTGGCTCTGCCTGATGGAGGCAAGACCCGCCCATCGTGTCGTCGAGCTCGGCTATGTGCTCTACACGCCGCCGCTGCAGCGCACGCGGCTGGCCACCGAGGCGCTCTACCTGATCCTGCGCCATGTCTTCGACGATCTCGGCTACCGGCGCCTTGAATGGACATGCACCTCGACCAACCAGCGCTCGCGCAAGGCGGCGGCTGGGCTTCGTCTATGAGGGCACGCAGCGCCAGGGTTTGTTCCTGAAGGGCAAGCCTTGCGACATCTGCGTCTATTCGATGCTTTCCAGAGAATGGCCAGCCCATCGCTCAGCTTTTGAGGCCTGGCTCGATCCCGGAAATTTCGCGGACGGCCAGCAGCTTCGCTCGGTTGCGGAGATCAGGGCTGGCTTAAGCGCCATTTGAGGAAGGGGTGTTCCTACCTACTAGGAAGTGTGTTTCATCGGCGGGAGATTTTCCTATGATCGCTGTTATTTCGGAATTGTGGCCTTACCCGGACCGCCAAAGTGACTACGTCTCCTTGGCAGCAGAGTTGCACCCGCTACTGGAGTCGATCGACGGCTTCATCTCTGCGGAGCGGTTCGAAAGCTGCCAAGAACCCGGAAAGTTCCTCTCTTTTTCACTCTGGCGCGACGAAGTTCCGCTGGCACACTGGCGCAATCTTGAAAAGCATCGCTTGATTATGGACTACAGTTTGAAGGGGCGTTCCGAAGCGCCCGCTGATTCTCGCGCATTGTTCGGCTAGCGCTATCCAGCCGTCACGTCCACTTCACGACATGGCCTTGCGCGGTCATAGGGGTCGCCAACAAGTGCTCCGCCGGGATTTCTTCCGTGACAACTTCGAAGCCGGCAAGTCTCGATGACCCGAAGCTGGTTGAGAGGGCAACATCAGTCGCGTCGCAACCCGTCGCCATCAGGATCCTACCGATTCGAGGGCGGTTATGCCGAGCATCAAATGTGAACCAGTGACCGCTAAGATATGCTTCGAACCACGCGCTGAAATCCATGGGATCCGGCACTGGAGGCACGCCGATGTCGCCGAGATAGCCGGTGCAATAGCGCGCCGGTATATTCATGCAGCGGCATAGCGAGATGGCCAGGTGCGCAAAGTCGCGACAGACGCCGGCTCGATCTTCGAAGGCGCCATAGGCGGTCCGCAGCGGATTGGCGGCTTGGTAATCGAAAGCGATGTGATCGTGCACGAAATTGCAGATCGCCTGAACCCGGGTCCATCCAGGCGTGGTGTTGCCAAAGTTCGCCCAAGCGAGGTCGCCAAGCCGATCGGTATCGCAATAGCGGCTTCCAAGCAGAAACCTAAGCACCTCGTCCGGGAGTTCCTTAATATCGTGTTGAACAGCGTTCGGCAGGACAACGTCGGACTTGCCGGTGTCGTATATCTCGAAGCTCGTCGATATCGTGGTCACCCCTGCTGGCGCTTCTATTCTCGTGCATGCGTTGCCGAAAGCATCAATGTAGCCGCGGGCCTCGATCGGGCGATCAAAACCTATGACCTGTTCCGTGAGCAGATCGACGCGGCGTGAGGGATGGATCTCAAGGACCAGCAGCATCGGTGTCGGCTGCGAGCATTCGTAGGTAAGGCTGAAACCTGCGCGGATCCGCATCGATGCTCCAATGTTCTAATCCAGGAACTGGGCAAACTCCGTGTTTGCCAAACAGTTCCTGAGAACATCAGACAGCGCTAATTTTTGTTGGCGTGGTTTCCTTCGCCACCTTCACCTCCACGCTCATGCCCAGAAAACTTGACGCGCTTCCGTAGTAGCTTCCAGAAAGTGGGACGGCTTGTCGGGGATGGCGAGCCACAGCCACCCTGATCAAATCCCGGTTGCCGACAATGCCGTTGGTTGGATCAAGCTCGATCCAACCGGCCCCGGGCAAGTAGACTTGGCACCAGGCATGCGTTGAGCCTCCGCCGCGGAAGCATCACTGTCGCGGCTCGGCACATACACATAACCGGTCACGAAACGAGCAGCAAAGCCAAGAGAGCGAACGGCTTCCATCATGAAAAGCGCAAAGTCCCGGCATGTGCCGTTGCGCAGATGCAAGGTCATGAGCGGTGGTTGCGTTCCAGTTTCGAACCGACGGGAATAGACGAAGCTCTCGTGGATGGCGTAGCAGAGGGTCATCAACAGTTTTCCGGTCTCGGTCTGCCCTCCGGCCCTGACAAACTGTCGTGCCCATTTGCCGACCTCGTCACCATCATCGGCGTGATGGCGCTCCATTGTTTGCGCGAGGTCGGCTACCTCGTCAGGGTCGTAGGAGAATGGATAGTTCAACGCGGCCTCATCGATACGGAAATCGGGCGCATGCTGAGGTGTGTGATCGAGCCGAATGTCTGTCGCAAAATGAAGTTCATTGGCCGAGCCGTGGAAATCGATCACGGCTACGCAGTTTCCGAAAACGTCATGGATCCATCGAACCTCCCTCGGCTCGGGTCTTACGGATAAGGCGTGATCCAGGAGTCGTTGATCGAAACTGTCGCGCGGCCTGAACATGAGCCTGTGCTCGCCAAACTTCACAGGCTGGTTATAGCGATAGACAGTGGTGTGCTTGACAGAAAGGATCGGCATCGGCGTCCGTTGATCCCTGGCATGTTTACATCAACCTAATGCCTAATCGGACCTTGAACGAACTATTTCCGCTTCTAGCGATCCTCCCGGCAGTTGTCGTGAAAACTCAGCCGCTGGCCGCCTTGTCAGATGGATCCTCGCACTCCAGTCGGAAGTTGACAGCCAGTGATGGACGCCACCGAGGGCTCTTGGAGATCGTTCCTGAGGTTGGATGTCGCGTCTAGCTGCACGCGTTCACATGACGCAAATCGCGGGCGCGTCTACAACCGGGCATGCAAACGACTGCGACTTACGATTCGGGGACTGGCACTTTCACAATCGTGAAAGACAAATGGCGCGGGACCTTCCCGATTGCCGATCTTCCAAAGTGGCTCGACTTTTACCGCCACCAACGCGAGCGATACCCTGCTCACGCCGCCTCCTATGACAGTGACGTTAAGGCGCTGGAAGCACTCGTCGCTGATCTGGAGAAAAAGTAAGCCCGCTGCCTGGCCGGGGGGCTTTGCGTTAGGCGCGGGCTTTAGGCGGAGGGCGGGCTTTCAAGTGCGATCCTGCGGCGCATGATCGACACGCTTGGAATGCAGGAAGGAAGGTCGGGGCCAAACGAGCGCTGAAACCGAGACAGGTATGGGCGATCCGCTGATTGTCAGCGGCGGCGAAGCAGTACCGTTTGGCGATGTGCCGTTTGGTCCGATGCGGCTCTCGTTACGCGGAAGCTTTTCGATTTCGAAACATAGGCACAACGCCACAGCGCTCGGCAAATGATCCGCCGCTAGGAAAAACTGCTCGGCCGGATTCAGGCGCGAGCCTATCAAGCCAATCAAATCAGCAATACCTGAAGCGATCCATCGTGTAATCCGGGTAGGCGTCCATCGTGTCGAACAAGTCGATCAGGTCAACGGTGTCCGCCAATATTCCAGACTGAACCAGCACCGTGGACACGCCGGCAGCAAATCCGCCGGCGATGTCGTGTTCGACGCTGTCGCCAACGCAGACCACGGTGCTGCGGTGCGGATTGCCTACCAGAGCTAGCGCGGTGTCGAATATCGCGGGGTAAGGCTTGCCAACACGCGTGACGCTACCACCGAGGTTCTCGTAGAGATCCGCCAGCTGGCCGGCACCGAAGCGCGGCCCCACCGTCGTCAGCATGATCTTGTCCGGGTTGGTGCAGAAGCATGCCACCTGCCGCGCTGCAGCCGGTGCAAGAAGCCTGCGGTAGTGGTTAAGATCGTAGCGGTCGCCCTCGCTGGCCGAAATCAGCACCAGCCCGGCATCGTCACCGTCCTTGGTCAATGCGAAGGGCAGACCTTCGATCGCCGAGCGGTCATCGTCGCGGCTTATCAGCAGGCATTTCGTGTTTGGCGGCAGCCTTCCGGATGCCGCCATGTCGTGAAAGAGCTCCCATGCTACCTCGCCGGAAGAGACAAAATGGTCCCAGCTTCCTGGTTCGAAGCCGAGCTTTAGCAGCCGGCTCTCATTAGGGCCTGCCCGCTTGCCCGAGTTCGAGATCAGCACAATGGTCTTGCCGGCGCGCTTCAGGGCCGACAGTGCTTCCACCGCGCCTGGATAGGGGCTGGTGCCATCATGCAGCACGCCGAACTGATCGAGCAGGAAAACATCATAGCGCTCGGCCAGCGGCCTGATGTCGTTGAGGTGTTCGACTGGTTTGGCGCTCATAGAAGTCCCGCCATGCTTGCGCCCATTAGCGCCAACCGCGCCGTGCCGGCAGCGGCTTCGTCCGAAAGCGGCGGCAGAAAATCAACGCCCAGTCTACGCTGCCGGATCGCCGTCCAGGTGGCATTTGCCGCACCGCCACCGACGCTTCTGACCGACGTCAGCCGCGGCGCGCCGAGCTCTGCGAGCCTGTCATAGCCGAGCGCCTCGATCGCCGCGATACCCTCCAACATCGCTTTCAGATAGTCGGCGTCCTCCACCGGCCGCGGCACAAGCCGCGGCGGCAGTTCCGGATCGGCGATCGGAAAGCGTTCGCCTGCAGCGGCAAGAGGATAATAGTCGAGGCCGGTCTCGGTCATCGGGTCGATCGCCGTGCTTAGCTCGATGATGCGCGCCAGAGGGAAATGCTGTTCCAGCACCTTGCCGCCGGAGTTCGATGCGCCGCCCGCCAGCCAGACATCTCCAAGCCGATGGCTGTAGATGCCGAAGCGTGGCGCCGAGATAGGCCGATCGGACAGGATCTTGACGGTCAACGACGACCCCAGGACGGTGACGCCGTCACCGACGGCGGCGGCGCCTGTCGCCAGGAACGAGGCACAGCCATCAGTCGTGCCGGCGACGACGGCCATCTCGCGCGGTAAGCCGAACATGTCCGCGGCATCCGCGGTGAGCTTGCCGACGACATCGCCCGGCCTGGCGACACCGGGCAGCAACTCCATGCGCATTCCGGTCGCCGCAATCCAGTCCGGCCAGGACTGGGCCGCGAGGTCGTAACCCGTTTTCAAGGCATTGTTCTCGTCGCTGACATCGAGGCGACCGGAGAATTGTCCCGCGATCCAGTCCGCCTGATGCAGCACTGCGGCAACGCCGGGCGTGCGCTGGAACCAGAGCGCCTTGGCGAGACCGGACGTCGCCCCAAGTGCGGCACTGGTCGCTGGGGCTTCGCGAGCGATAGCGGCCAGAATGGCGTTGTCGGCGACCGTATCGTTGTACATCAGCGGCCCGGCCAGCGGCCGCCCGGCGCCGTCGACCGGCAGCAACGTGCCTGAAGTGCCGTCAATAGCGATCGATCGGACCGCTCTTCGATCGATGCGCGAAAGCAACTCCGCCAGCGCTGCGCCGACCGCTGACCACCACACTGCCGGGTCGCGGGCATTCTGGCCAAACGACTCGAGCGGAACGGCGGACCGGGCGGCAATGGAAAAATCCGGACGCATGGCGACCGCCCGCGCACCGGACGTGCCGATGTCGATGCCTATGGCAAGCGGTGTGTCAGCGGCTGGCGGCATTGAGTTTCTGGCGATACTTCTCGGCGTCCCAGTTGATTAGCTCATCATTCTCGGCGGCGGTGAGGTAGTTCAGCCGCGCCGCAATGTCGATCCGTGCCGTCACGTCGGCAAGGCAGCGTTGCATGGCGTCGGCGCCGGCACTGGCGTCGCCGCGCATCAGCACGCCCAGCCCGGGAAACAGGATCGCCGCGGGTTTGGCACCGCACCGCTCTGTGACGCGCGGCACATCCTCACCGGGCTTCGCCAGGACCGATCCCCGGCCCAGAAAGATGACATGATCGGGATAGAGGCTGCCCCCGGACGCCATGCGGCGGCTTTCGGGATCGATGGCGACCGCATGCGCCTCGATTTCCGCCGGCAGCCTGTAACCGGTGTTCCCAGCCAGTGCCGTCAATGCCGCAACATCCGGTTCCACCACCTGGCGCGCCGGCCGCGCCAGAAGCAGCGAGACGCGGCGCAGCAGCACTTCGGCCTCGGCGACGGAATCGGCCGCGACGACCAGCCCGTGATTGGCAAGGATCAGCACGTCGACCCCCGGCTGAAGCCGCGCGGCAATACCCTGCGCAAGCGGCAGGCCCGGCCGGAAATATGGAACATACGCCCATTTGAGACCATCGAGGCGCTTGGCGGCCTCCACCTCGCAATCGGCCTGTACCGCCAGCGAAATGGTTTCGACGCAATGGACATGCAGGACGACGCGCTGCGGCATCAGCGCGTGAACGGTGGTTTCAATCGAAGGGCGCAGGCGGCCGACGTTGAGCGTCTCGATGGCGAAGATCTGCGGCTGGTCGGCGGCGCTGTCGTGCTGTTCGACAGCCCTGAGCAGTGGCGTCATCGCCACCGGTACCATGATGTCTTCGGAGAGCGCATCCTTCAGCCAGGTGCCGGAAGCCTTAATCCACAGCGTGTCGCCGGCTTTCAGCGAGGTGTTGCCGCCGGCGGCCTGGGTCAAATTTGGGCTGCGCCCGATGCTGGCCGAAAGCGATCGCAAAGCAGCCATTTCCTGCGCATCCGCATAGGTCGCCATGGCCCATTTCCTCTGTCAGCTCCGCCAGCCTCGCAGCTTCGGATACACCGTCGCAGGGGCCAACGTTGATGTTTGTATCGCAGACGCGAGCGACTTACGTCAACAGTGATCTAATATCATCAAACGTTCTTGCAATCAGAGAGCATTTGAGTAAGTTACATCAAAGGCCGTGGCAAAACGGCTTCCGGGAGGAAAAACGATTGAGCGACTCCGGCCGCCAGCGTCAGATCGTCGAGTTGCTGCGGGATCGCCCCTTCGCATCGGTACGGGAGCTGCAGGAGCGGCTTGGCGTGTCGGCGGCGACGGTGCGGCGCGACATCGACAAGATCGACGAGGCCGGCGAAGCAAGGAAGGTCTATGGCGGCATCTCGGCGCTCGATGGTTCTTCGCAAGCGGGTGTCGCCTATGCCAGGCCCTATGACGAGAACCGCGACCTTGCGGTCGAGGCCAAGCGGCAGATCGCCGCGCTCGCAGCGACCATGGTGCGTGACGGCGACGCCGTCATCGTGCATGGCGGTTCGACCTGCTTTCATCTCGGCGTCAAGCTCGCCGATCGCAACATCCGGCTCTACACCAACTCGATGCCGCTGGCGGCCTATCTCAGCGACCACGGCCATTGCAGCCTGACCGTCGCCGGCGGCGACCTTTACCGCGAGCCGGGCATCATCCATTCGCTGACCCAGGCGGTGCCGTTCTACGCCTCGAAATTCTTTCTCGGCGCGCAAGGCATCGGCCAGGACGGCTTGCTGGAATCGCACCCGCTGCTGGTCCGCTCGATCGTCGAGCTCAGCCTCTGCGCCGACCAGATCGTGGTGCTGGCCGACAGCCGCAAACTGTCGATCCACGCGCGCAACGTGGCGCTGCCGCTATCGCGCATCGGCACGCTGGTCACCGATGACGGCCTGTCCGATACCGATGCGCGCATGCTCGAAGACGCCGGCGTCATGGTGCGGATCGCCTCTTCTTCGGGAGGCGGTCAGTGAACATAGCCGTCCTCGATTTCGGTAAGACCAATTCGAAGCTGTTCGTTTTCGCCCCGGACGGGCGCATCCTCGACGAGCGCCGCACCCGGCCGAGCTGGATCCGCAAAGGCGGCTTCAGCGTGCTCGACGAGGCAGCACTTCACAATTGGGCGGTTGGCGCCATCGATGACGCGGTCGATATCCACAATATCGATGGGCTGATGGTATCGGGCCATGGCTGCACCTTTGCCCTCGTCGATGAGGCGGATCTGACGCACCCGATACTCGATTACGAGCAGGAGCCGCCGGCTGATATTGCTGCGCAAATCGATCGCCGCGTTCCAGATTTCGCCGAGACCTTCTCGCCACGGTTGCCACTCGGCTTCAACTACGGTCGCCACATGCTGTGGCTACAGGCGGTGCAACCCGGTGCATTCACTGCCGCGAAATCGATCCTCGGCTATCCGCAATACTGGAGCTGGCGGTTTGGCGGCCGGCCGGTATCGGAAGTGTCCTATCTCGGCTGCCACTCGCATCTATGGGCGCCGCGCAATCGCGATTTCTCCTCGCTGGTCGACGCCGAAGGCTGGCGCGGCCAGATGCCCGGCTTCGAGCGCGCCGGCGCTGTGATCGGCGAGCAGCGCTTCGGCCAGGCCCCGAAGCCGGTCGCCATCCACAACGGCGTCCATGACTCGAATGCCGCGCTCCATGCCTATCGCCGCCAGCAGCTTGGGCCGGTGACCGTGGTCTCGACCGGCACCTGGGTCATCGTGCTCAATCCGGACTGCCCGATCGACGCGCTCGACGGCGAGCGCGACATGCTGGTCAATGTCGATGTCGACGGCGGCCCGGTGCCGACCATCCGCTTCATGGGCGGCCGCGAATTCGCCACGATCAGCCCCGGCTGGCATGGCCCGATTGCTCCGGCGGCAGTGCAGCGGGTGATCGATGCCGGCATCATGGCGCTGCCGAGCTTCGCGCCGGGCGGGCCGATGCCTCACCGCCGCGGCGAACTGGTCGGGCGTACACCCAGTGCCGAGGAACGCGCAGCCGTGGCGCTGCTCTATGTCGCGCTGATGGTCGATCGGTGCCTCGAGCTGATCCATTCCGACAACACCGTGATCGTCGATGGCGGCCTGAACACTGGCGGGATGCTTGCCTCGCTGCTGGCGCAATTGCGACCGGGGCAGGCTTTCCTGCAGGGAGCAACGCTCGAGGGCAGCGCCACCGGTGCCGCCGCACTTGCCTTCGAAAGCACCGGACCCGCGTTTGCCACCGAGGCGCCGGAGGCGGTGCGCCCCGCAAGCTTCGGCGGCCTTGCCGGCTACCGCAACGACTGGCGCGGCCTCGCCGCTAACCGGCGTGCAGCCGGAGCAGCCTCTGGAGGCGCACGATGAGCGCCGCCGCCCGGATCGATACGGCCCGCCAGCCGGTGCTGGAAATGCGCCACATCTCCAAGACGTTCGGCCCGATCCGCGCCTTGCAGGATGTATCGCTGATTGTCCATGCCGGCGAACTGCATGCATTGATGGGTGAGAACGGTGCCGGCAAGTCGACCCTGATGAAGGTGCTTTCCGGCGCCTATAGGCCCGATCCCGGCGGCGAGATCCTGATCGACGGCGTGCCGGCCGCCACCGGCGACCCGATCAAGGCACGCGCCCAGGGCATAGCCGTCATCTACCAGGAGCTGTCGCTGGCGCCCAATCTGTCGGTAGCGCAGAACATTTTTCTCGGCAACGAGCCGCGACGGTTCGGCATCGTCGACCGCGAGCAGTGCAATCGGCGCGCCGGGGAGATCATCGCGCGGCTGGGCGTGACCTTCTCGGTCCGCACCCCGGTCGCAAGCCTATCGCTAGGCGAACGCCAGCTGGTGGAAATCGCCCGGGCGCTGTCGACCAATGCGCGCATCATCGTCATGGACGAGCCGACCACGTCGCTGACCTCGCGTGAGACCGACCGGCTGTTCGAGGTGATCGCGACGCTGAAGTCGCAAGGCATCGCCATCATCTACATCAGCCACCGCATGGAAGAGGTCTACCAGCTCGCCGACCGCGTCAGCGTGCTGCGCGACAGCGGCTATGTCGGCACGCTCGACCGCTCCGATCTGAACGCCTCGCGCCTGGTATCGATGATGGTCGGGCGCGATCTGTCGACCTTCTACAAGAAGGATCACCGCCCGCCGGACGAGAAGCGCGCCGTCGCGCTGTCGGTGCGCGGCATGTCGGACGGCAATCTCTTAAAGAATTGTTCCTTCGACCTTCACAAAGGCGAGGTGCTGGCACTGGCCGGCTTGGTCGGCTCTGGCCGCACCGAACTGGCACGGCTGATCTTCGGTGCCGACCGGCGCACATCTGGAACGCTTGAGCTCGGCGGCAAGCCGATATCCATTGATTCGCCGCGCGAGGCGCTCGACGCCGGCATCGCCTACCTCACCGAGGACCGCAAGCAGCTTGGCCTGTTCCTCGACATGTCGATCTCCGACAACATCAGCATGGGCGTGCTGGCCATGGATGCGAAGGCCGGTGGTTTGCGAGATTTCAATGCCGCCGAAAGGCGCGCCGCCAAGGCGGTCTCCGATCTCTCCATCCGCACCCGCTCGGTGCAGGCCAATGCCGGCTCGCTGTCGGGCGGCAACCAGCAGAAGGTGCTGCTCGCCCGGCTGCTGGAAACAGAGCCGCAGGTCGTCATCCTCGACGAGCCGACCCGCGGCGTCGATGTCGGTGCGAAGTCGGAAATCTACCGGTTGATCGACAATCTCGCCAAGAAAAGCATCGCCATCCTGATGATCTCCAGCGAATTGCCGGAGGTGATCGGCATCGCCGACCGCGTGCTGGTGATGCGCGACGGCGCCATCGTCGGCGAGGTGACGGCGTCGGAGGGCGAGCCGTTGCGCCAGGAAGCGATCATGGAACTTGCAACGGGAGCGGCTCAGCGATGACCGACAAGGTGGCCGACACGACAAAAGCGGACGACCGGGCGGTCGGCACGAGCAGAAGGTGGCGCACCGCCTTCGCCGCGCTCGGCATGCTGCCGATCCTGATCCTGCTGGCGGTCGGCTTCCAGTTGATGAACCCGCGCTTCTTCACCCAGACCAATTTGCTGATCGTCATGCAGCAGTCGTCGATCAACATCGTGCTTGCGGCCGGCATGACCTTCGTCATCCTAACCGGCGGCATCGATCTGTCCGTAGGCTCGATCCTTGCCGCCTCGGCGATGGTGGCGGTGATGGTGTCGCTGGTGCCCGATTGGGGACTGCTGGGCGTGCCGGCGGCCATTCTCGTCGGCCTCGGCTTCGGCGTCATCAACGGGTTGCTGATCGCCTATATCAGGCTGCCGCCCTTCATCGTCACGCTGGGATCGCTGACGGCCGTGCGCGGCATCGCCCGCCTGCTCGGCCAGGATACCACGGTGTTCAACTCGGACCTGCCATTCGACTTTATCGGCAACGGTTCGCTGTTCGGCGTTCCCTGGCTGGTCATCATCGCGCTGGCGGTCGTCGTGCTGTCCTGGCTGGTGCTCAAGCGCACCGTGCTCGGCACCTGGATCTACGCCGTCGGCGGCAATGCCGAGGCGGCACGGCTAACCGGCATCAAGGTGCCGCTGGTGCTCCTCTTCGTCTATGGCGCTTCCGGCCTTCTGGCCGGTCTTGGGGGCGCCATGTCGGCGGCCCGGCTGTACGCCGCCAACGGGCTGCAGCTCGGACAGTCCTACGAGTTGGATGCCATCGCCGCGGTCATTCTCGGCGGCACCAGCTTCATCGGCGGCGTCGGCTCGATCTGGGGCACGCTGATCGGCGGCCTGATCATCGCGGTGCTCTCCAACGGGCTCATCTTGGCCGGTGTCTCGGACATCTGGCAGTACATCATCAAAGGATTGGTCATCATCGTGGCAGTCGCCCTCGACCGCTACAGGCTCCAGGCAGGAGCAAGAACGTGATGGCCCTTAGTCGCCGGCAAGGGAGCCGGTTTCATGTGTAACGCACCGTGAGAGGCGCGGGGCAATTGGAGGAAAACAAGCAATGAAGACTATCGCTAAACTGCTCTGCGGCGTCGCCCTTGCGGCCGTCGTGACCGCGCCGGCATCGGCCAAGGATCTGAACAAAGTTGGCATCTCGGTCGGCCTGCTCGGCAACCCGTTCTTCGTCGCTACTATCAAGGGCATCGAAGACGCAGCCAAGAAGATCAACCCGAACGTCCAGGTGACGTCGGTATCGGCCGACTACGACCTGAACAAGCAGGTCTCGCAAGTCGATTCGTTCATCGCCGCCGGCGTCGACGTCATCATGCTCAACGCCGTCGATGCCAAGGCGATCGCGCCGGCGGTGAAGAAGGCGCAGGCGGCCGGCGTCATCGTCGCCGCATTCGACGTTTCGGCGCCGGGCGCTGACGTCACCGTGATGACCAACAACGTCAAGGCCGGCGAAGAGGCCTGCCAGTACCTGGTCGACCATACCGGCGGCAAGGGCGACTACGTCATCCTCAACGGCCCGGCATCATCGTCGATCCTGGAGCGGGTCAAGGGCTGTAAAGAGGTCCTCGCAAAACACCCCGACATCAAGATCCTCTCCGACGACCAGAATGCCGAAGGCTCGCGCGACGGCGGCCTGAAGGTTTTCCAGTCGCTGCTGACCCGCTTCGACAAGATCGACGCCGTGTTCGCCATCAACGATCCGACGGCGATCGGCGCCCAGCTTGCGGCCAAGCAGCTCAACCGCTCGGAGTTCATCTTCACCGCGGTCGACGGCGCGCCGGATATCGAAAAGGAACTCGCTTCCGGCACGTCGATGATCAAAGCCTCGGCTTCGCAGGATCCCTATGTGATGGCCGGGCAGTCGCTGACAATGGCGGCTGATCTGCTTGCAGGCAAGAAGCCGGCCGAGGCCACCGTGCTGCTCGACCCGAAGCTGATCACGGCCGAGAACCTGAAGGACTACAAGGGCTGGACCGCGGCCCGCTAACGTCCTTCAGAAGCGTGCGGCCGGGGTCACCGGCCGCACGTCTTGTCAGGCATCGGCTCCGCTTCTGGGTCCGATGCGCAGAAGCCGGAGACGATGATGTCGCGTATTGGAATCCATTCTTTCGTCTGGTCGGCGAGTTCGGCACAGGCCAACCTCGAACGCACTCTGGCCAAGACCAAAGAGGCCGGCTTCGACCTCATCGAATTCTCTTATCTCGACCCGGCCGATGTCGACATCAGAGGGCTGGCCAGACGCATCGCCGATCTCGGCCTCGGCGTCGCGATCAGCATCGGATTGCCTGGTGATGGCGACATTTCGAGCGCCGACAAAGCGATTGCCGCGCGTGGCGTCGAGATCCTCAAGGACACCATCGCGCTGACGCGCGATCTGGGCGGCCAGAAGATTGGCGGCGTTCTCAGCACCAGCCACGGACTGCAGACGCTTGCGCCCACGCGTGATCAGTGGCAGCGCAGCGCCGGCACGCTGGCCAAGGTCGCGGAGACGGCGAAGGCGGCCGGCGTCACGCTCAATCTCGAGATTGTCAACCGCTTCGAAAGCAATTTGCTCAACACCGCCGCGCAAGGGCTGGCCTTCATCGAAGACACCGGGTCGGACAATATCTTCCTGCATCTCGATACTTTCCACATGAACATCGAGGAAGCCGATGTGGGGCTGGCTATCCGCCATGCCGCAAGCAAGATCGGCTATGTCCATATCGGCGAGAGCCATCGCGGCTTCCTTGGCACCGGCAATATCGACTTCGCCGCGATCTTCGATGCGCTGACAGCTATAGGCTACAACGACGACCTCAGCTTCGAATCCTTCTCGTCGGAAATCGTCGATGAGAACCTGTCGAAGAAGACCGCCATCTGGCGCAATCTGTGGACAGACAATCTGGCACTCGCCAAGCACGCGCGCGCCTTCATCGGTCTTGGGCTGGAGACGGCACGGCGCAAGGCAGAGCTTGTTGCATCGAGACACCGTCCTTAGCGGGGCGCTTCCAAAGCATTGCAATTTTGCCATATGGGTAGGCGAGACGTAGATTGCGCACCAACGCTAACGTCAGAACGAGTGGGCATGATGCGCGCGAAGCATGGGCGCGCCGCAAGAATTGGAGGACCGGAGCGCTTGGGGACTTTCCGGCCGTCGACCGCTGCTTGGTAGGCCTCCTTGAAACCCGCCTGAAGGGGGCCAGCAGGTGCGGTTTCACTCGGCCTTCAGCACTGGGTGTCTGGTCAGCCAGTCAAGAATGATCAATCGGACGGCTTCGGGACGCCAAACGTCATGCTCGGCAACAAATTGATCGACGCCCGCCAGTATGTCGGGTTGGAGACGGGCATGATTGGCGCGCCGATCGAAGCGCGATCAGCCCGCAGATATGGAAAGAAAGCTTACGAAGATCGTGCCTTCGCTCAGCTGTGAAATTGTTTGACACGCTCGCGCACTTCGGCGAGCCGTTCATCACTGTTGTGGAGATCCTGCAAAGCACGCTCTAAGTGATCATAAAGAGGAAGCAATGCCTCGCCTTGCTTGCCACGCGCGACTATGATCTCTGCAACGCGGTCGAGCGCTCGCTCGATGCGCTCTGGGGTAACTGGACGAGGAGAGGTTGAGTACCGCCTCACAACATTGCCCCCTGTCAAAATCATGAAGTCAGCTTCTCTGAATCTGAACAGGCGCTTCGTCAAACGCCTGAAGGTCAAAACATGCTCGATTGGTATCGATAGTTGATGAAGCCGCAAAAAAATTGTTGCGACGATTTTTCCTTTAACATCAAAACCATAATTTTTTTGACGGTCTTGGTGTCGGCATTTAAATGTAATTTCAATTAGTTATAGGGTGTTTGAACAATTGAGTGGGAGTGAGGGTCGCCAGCGATCCAATATCCACGCCGTCGCGGAGGTCCGGCCGCTCCTCTAGGTGTGGAGCCTCAACAGGTTGTCCTCGGTTAGAGCGAGGCGACTGATAGGCGTTTTGGACTTTAGGCTGGCATGTGGCCAGTGCCAATTGTACCGATGCAACCAGTTGGGCAAGTCTTGGGCGCCGCATCGGGATGTCGGATAGGCGATGGCGTAGGCCCATTCCCTGAGCGCGGTCTGAATGAAGCGCTCGGCCTTGCCGTTGGTCTTGGGCGTGTATGGTTTGGTGCGGACGTGCTTGAGCTCGAGATCGCGGCAGGCCTTGGCGAAAGCTTCCGATCTGTAGCAAGATCCGTTGTCGGTCATGACCGGGGCGACGGTGATACCGAGGCTTTTCGTAGTAAGCGACCGCCGCCTTGAGACAGGCGGCCCAGCGCATGGAGAGGCAACTTATGTGACCGATGTTTTTTTCATTCTTAATTATACCCTTAACTATACATTCTATGCTGCGGTTTAGGCTCAGAACTGGGGCCGCTCCAATAGGCGAGTGAGGGCAACATGAAGGGTATGGTATTCACCGAGCTGCTGGGCTTCGTGGAACAGACCTATGGGGCTGATGCGGTGGATGACCTCATAGAGGCTTCCGATCTGCCGAGCGGTGGCGCCTACACCGCGGTGGGTACTTATGACCACAAGGAGATGCAAACTCTCGTCACCACATTGGCCGTGCAAAGCCACACGCCCCCAGACGATTTGCTGGGTTTATTCGGCCAGCATTTGATCGGGCGTTTCAAGGCTTCGTTTCCCGACTTCTTCAGGACGGCAGCCACCCTCTTTGATTTCCTCGAAAGCATCGATAGGCACATCCATGTGGAGGTGCGCAAGCTCTACCCCGATGCCGAGCTGCCCGAATTTCGGGCCGAGCGCGTCGGTCATGGGGCAATGAACCTTGATTATCGCAGCAGCCGTCCCTTCGAGGCGCTTGCCTCCGGCCTCATTCTTGGCGCGGCTCAGATCTACGGTGAGACTGTGCGAATAGAGCGAAGCTCCCACGAAAACGGCGGCGAGAAATTCGTTCGTTTTTCGATCCAGAAGACAGGTGCGATAGCTTAAATGCTCTCGGAAGCCGGCCATTTCGAGGACCGCGTTGCGCGTCTCGAACGGCGTCTCCAACGCGAACGGCGAGCACGTGAAGCGGCCGAATGGCTGCTCGAGGCGAAGTCGCTTGAGCTCTACAACGCCAACAGCCACCTGACTGTGCTGGCCAACGATCTCGAAATGCGCGTCCTCGATCGCACTCACGAGTTGGAGGTCTCCCGTCAGCAGGCCCTGTTCCTTGCGGAGCGCGATCCTCTGACCACGCTCGCCAATCGGGTCAGTTTCGCTCGCGATCTGGACGCGGCCATCAATGCGGCCCATGTTCAAGGTGGCTGTGTACAACTTCTGTTTGTAGATCTCGACCGGTTCAAGGAAATCAACGACAATTACGGTCATGCCGTAGGAGACGCGGTGCTGCTGGCGGTTGCCGACCGGTTGCGGGCAATCTGCAAGGAGCAGGAGGTGGCGGGCCGGCTGGGTGGTGATGAGTTCGGTGTTATCTGCGTGACGCCAATTCACAGCGAACGTGCCCGCGAGATCGCGGCGAAGGTCATGGAGGCCATGAGCAGGCCTATCGATTGTGGCCGCCTGCAGTTGATCGTCAGTTGCTCGGTCGGTTTTGCAAGCTTCCCCGGCAATGCCACGGATTCGCCAACGCTGCAGCGCTTCGCCGATATAGCTCTGTACCGCTCCAAGTCGGCGGGGCGCTCGACATGGACGGAATTTGACGAAACGATGGCGGCAGAGCTTGAGCACCGCCAGGGCTTGGAAGCAGAATTGCGCACCGCCGTGGCGGCGCGAGAGATCGAGCCGTGGTATCAGCCGATTATCTCCACCCAGAGCAACAGGATCGTCGGGGTGGAGGCGCTTGCACGATGGCAGCATGCCGAGCGCGGGCTCATTCTTCCCGGGCTGTTCATCCCGCTGGCCGAGGAAAGTTCGTTGATCGTCGAACTCGGCAAGGCGATGATCGACCGCTGCTGCCAGGAGATGTATCCGCTCATCCGCGAAGGTCGGCTCGACTATGTGTCGATCAATCTATCGACGCGCCACTTGCGTTCGCCCTCGGTGGTCGAGCAGATCGCCGCGACGTTGGCTCGTTATCGCTTTCCGCCCTCGGCGCTTCAGCTTGAAATCACGGAAAGCCTGCTGCTCATTGATTTCGAGCAGGCCGAGGAGCGGCTTTCACACTTTCGCGCGCTCGGCATCCGAATTGCCCTCGACGATTTCGGAGCGGGCTATTCAAGCCTTTCATACATCAGGCGATTGCCGTTGGACGTTATCAAGATCGATCGTTCCTTTGCCAGGGACATCAGCTCCGACGGGCAGGCCGAAGCGGTGGTCAAAGCGATCGTTCAACTCGCACAGGCCCTGGACCTGCATATCATCGCTGAAGGCATTGAAACCGAAAGCCAGGCGCTCCGGCTGACCAGCTGCGGCTGTTTCGTCCAACAGGGATATTTGTTTGGCAGGCCGATGCCCTTGAGGGAAATCACGCAATATCTTGAGGCCGGTGCGAATCCGATGCATGCCAGCCAAAGATAGGATGACGTTTTTCTAGCGTCCCCGAGGCGTTGCCCCAACCGGTTTGCCACGACCGACATTGGCCAAAGGGTTTGAACTACACTGGATGCAAAGGTCAGCTTTCAACCCTCATCATCCCGAAAGCTGACAATGCGGTTTCGTAAGAGTTTCGGGCGCCGGCAGGCGCACGAAAGTCCCCGAAGAACGAACCCGCGGGCCATGGCCGGGAAAAGGCTCGCTGGGCACCTCCATGGGCGCAGAAGCCGGCTGGACACCAAGCATTTCGATTTCGGCTGGGCACCGGCCCGGGCGCTGGGGCCATGGATCGCGGCCGTCGCGGTTCAGGTCGCGACACCGGCCTACTGGCCGCTCGCCATGATGCTGAGGCTGCTTGCGGCGTTCGCCGGAGGCCTCATTGCCCGCGCCGTCGGACGCTACGAACATGCGGTCCTGCCAATGGTCGACCTTCTGTCGGGCGACACAGATGTGGTTCTCGATGCAGGATGCGGCGCCGGGCTAACCACGATCGCGCTCGGCCGTGCATTTCGAAGAGACAGGATCGTCGCGCTCGACCGCTTCGATCCGGACTATATCGAAGGCGGCGGCCGGGCGTTGCTCGAACAGAACCTGCGGCTCGCCGGGCTGACCGGGCGCGTCGACATCGAACTTGGCGACCTGACTGCATTACCTTTCCCGGAAGGCCGTTTCGACGCCGCCGTGAGCGCTCATCGATCGGCTCGGCCCGCAAAAGGAACAGGACTGCGTGAGATATTCCGGGTCTTAAACCCAGGCGGGCGTTTTCTCCTCATCGTCTGGGTGCCCGGATGGACCATGTTCGCGGTAGTCAGCGTACTCGCGCTGCTTTTCTCGGGCAAACGCGCCTGGCGGCGGATGGCAACGAGCGCCGGCTTCGAGTCCTGTGGCGAAGGTATGCTCAACGGCAACTGGTTTGTCGTACTCAAGAAACCGGGAGCGTGATCGGGTCTGGAGCCGGTCCGTCGCCGAGACCATGTGCGACAGGAGGGACGAGCGTTCGGAACGGCGCGCACGCCTATTCGACCTGATGGATCGTGTTGCATGGATCAAAGTATGGACGACAACAATCCGGGGCGCGTGTTCGCTTGCGCATCACCGCGTATCAAATTAATGGAAACCCGGAGAGGACTTGGTGCCTCTGCAGGTGAAAAGTGCTGACCTTCCCAGGGTTCTATCTTGCGTCGTGCCTGCTCGCGCTTGTTGCGCTCGTAGCTGTGCTCGAACTCGGCCTGCTTCCGGCACTGCTTTCGGGCCTTCTCGTATTTAACCTCGTTCATTTCGCCGCACCGATGCTCCATCGAATCGGGGTCTCCAGCAGCCTGACGAAAAGCCTTGCGCTGACCTTGGTGGCATTGATTTTCACGCTCCTGATAGCCGCCGCTATCTTTAGCGGCGTGTCGCAATTGACTGGCGGTTCGGAGAACGTCGTGACGCTCCTCAAGAAGATGGCCGAGATCATCGATACTGCGCGCGTCCATCTCCCAACCTGGGCGATGGACTATTTTCCGTCGAATATCGAGGAACTGGAAGTCTTCGCTGCCCGGTGGCTCCGCGAACATGCTGGCCAGCTTCAACTCGTCGGGCGGGATGTCGGCGTCCTGGTGGTCCACATTATCGTCGGCATGGTGATCGGCGGCTTGATCGCGGTGAGTTCAGCGGCGCCATCGGGCGAGCCCGGCCCACTGGCGGACGCGCTGGCGGATCGTGTCAACATTCTGAGCAAGGCCTTTCGCAACATCGTGTTCTCGCAAATCCGGATTTCGGCGTTGAATACGTTTCTGACTTCGATCTATCTCGTCGCTGTTCTACCGTCCTTCGGCATCGATTTGCCATTCATCAGGACCATGATAGCGCTGACTTTCGTCGCCGGCCTTCTGCCGGTCATCGGCAATCTGATCTCCAACACGGTGATCGTGGTTGTCAGCCTCAGCATCTCCTTCCTTGCAGCGCTAGGCTCGCTTGCCTTTCTCATCGTCATTCACAAGCTCGAATA
>NZ_JBWLUX010000039.1:0-58338 GCF_057784315.1 Mesorhizobium sp. CNPSo 4684
TGTCATCCGAAGGCTCGCGCAAAACATCTTGGCTGCCCATCCGCTCGACAAACCTATCGCCAGCAAGATGCGAAGGGCAAACTGGAGCAAAGACTTCTTCTATGACCTCTTTACTCATATGCGATAGCCCTGCCCTCGAGGGGGAGATGGCCGGCAGGCCAGAGGGGGTCGCCGCGCGTGGAGCGCTAACCTCCTTCTGCCGCAGCAGGCCGAGCCCGGTCGAACCGACCCCCTCTGTCGCCTTCGGCGACATCTCCCCCTCAAGGAGGGAGATTAGCTCCTTCACCCCTGCCAGACCCCTTCTTTCCTCAGATCATCCATGGTCCGCGAAATGCCTTCGCGCAGGATCGCCACCATGTCGTCGATCTGCGCGCGCGTAATGATCAGCGGCGGCGACATCACGCACATATTGATCAGCGGCCGCACCAAAAGGCCGAGTTCATGGCAGTGCGCGTCGATGCGTTTGCCGACATCCTTGTCGAGCTGCAGCGGGTCCTTGCTTTCGCGGTCGGCGACGCATTCGACGCAGCCCATCAGCCCCATGCCGCGGACTTCGCCGACCAGCGGCAGTTCCTCGAGCGTCTTCAGCCGCGCCTGGAAATAGGGCGCGACCTCGCGCGTGTGGGCAAGCACGCTGTCTTCGAGGATATCGAGGTTCTTCAGCGCCACCGCGCAGCCGATCGGATGGCTTGTGTAGGTCAGGCCATGGCCGAACAGCGCGTCGGGATGGTTGGAGCGGCGCATTTCCTGAAGCAGCCGCTCCGAGATGATGACGCCGCCGAGCGGGAAGTAGCCTGAGGTGACGCCCTTGGCGAAGGTGATCATGTCGGGGTCGATGCCGAACGCATCGCCGGAGGCAAAGACATGGCCAAGCCGGCCGAAGCCGGTCACCACCTCGTCGGAGATATAGAGGATGTCATTGTCCCCACAGATCTCGCGGATGCGCTTGAGATAGCCATCCGGCGGCACGACGACGCCACCCGATGCCTGGACCGGCTCGCCGACGAAAGCGCCGATCTTCTCAGGCCCGACGCGGGCGACCGTGTCGCGGAACTGATCGACCAGGAAGTCGGTGAAGGCGGCGATATCAATGCCTTTCGGCCGCCGGAACGGGTCGGGCGAGGACAGTTTGACCACCAGATCGTCGGCGCCGTCCATCCAGTCGCGGTCGCGCGGCCGGCCATTGAGCGAGGCCGACAGATAGGTCGAGCCGTGATAGGCGCCGCCGCGGCTGAGGATCAGCTTCTTTTCCGGCCGTCCGCGCACATTGTTGTAGAACTGCATGAAACGCAGCGCCGTCTCCACAGCCGACGAACCGCCGGTGGTGAAGAAGGTATGGCTGAGATCGCCCGGCGCATGATCGGCAATGCGCTTGGCGAGTTCGGCCGAGGGCGCATTCATCGTGTACCAGGGCGTGTTGTAGGACAGCATCATCGCCTGGTCGTACATCACCTTGGCCAGTTCCTCGCGGCGGTGGCCGACATTGATGCACCACATGCCGGCCGGTCCGTCGATCAGCCGCTTGCCTGTCACATCGGTGATGTAGATGCCGTCGCCTTCGCCGATCAGCGCACGTGCTTCATTGCCGACCGAGCCGGCATAAGGCCAGGGCTGGACAAGATGGCGCTTGGCGAGCTCTACCGCATCGTCGTCACCAGCCATCTCCATCGCTCTTAGGTCTCTTGCAGCCGCCATCATTGCCTCGCAGGTCTGGAGCGTAATTTTCGCCGGACACGAAACGAAGCGCCAAGCGTTGAAAAGTGGGCTTTCTTCACTTCATTTTGAATGTCCGTTCAATCAATATTGCAGAAATAGCGCTTGATTTCAATCCACGGATGCGCTCATGATGAAAGAAAGCCGGCAAGCTTGGAGCGCGGCCAGCAAAAGCGGTCATAGGCTTTGGTTCGATCGCGCTCCGCAAAAATTGGGGAACAGGCAGCCGGCCCGGTCAATGGGAGCATCATGGCGGGACACAAGCCGGCAACCGAGATCACGCCCGGAGCGCTGCAATGACAGCGGCTGCCGAGGGGTCGCCCGTATTCGGCATGACGCGGGCCAGGCGAAACGCCCTTCTGCAGTCCGAATCCGTCCAGGGCTTTGCCCTGATCAGCCCGACCTTCGTCTACGCTTTGATCCTGCTTGTGCTGCCGATCCTGGTGGTGCTCGCCCATTCGTTCTGGACGCAACACTACCTCACCATCGACCACACTTTCACGCTGGAAAACTACCGCATCGCGCTGACCGAGCCGATCTATCGCGATCTCCTCTGGCGCTCGCTCTACATCTCGCTGACGGTAAGCTTCTTCACCGTCATCCTCGCCTATCCCATCGCCTATTTCATCTCGTTCCATGGCGGCCGCCACAAGAGCCTGTGGCTGTTCCTGATCACCATCCCGTTCTGGACCAGCTATCTGCTGCGCGTGATGTCGTGGAAGGTGATCCTCGGCTATAATGGCGTGCTCAATTCCGGCCTGATGGGCCTCGGCATCATCGACGAGCCGTCGACAGCACTGCTCTACAATTCCAGCGCCGTCATCATCACGCTGACTCATGCCTGGGCGGCCTTCGCCATCCTGCCGATCTTCGTCTCGCTGGAGAAGGTCGACCGCACGCTGGTCGAGGCAGCCACCGATCTCGGCGACGACCCGCTGCGCTCCTTCCTGCGGGTGACGCTGCCGCTGTCGGCGCCGGGCGTCATTTCGGCGGCACTCATCGTCATGATCCCGACGGTCGGCGATTACGTCACGCCGAAGCTGGTCGGCGGCAAGGACGGCGTGATGATCGCCAATGCCATCCAGGCGCAGTTCGGCAAGGCCGCCAACTGGCCGCTCGGCGCGGCACTTTCGGTCACCACCATGCTGGTCGTGTCGATGATGGCGGGCGCCACGGTGCTCATCATCCGCGCCATTCAGAGGCTGGCGCGATGACGGCGATGCGGCGCCTCCTTGCCGGCGGCTGGCTGACCGCCTACGCCTTCCTCTACATCGTCTTTCTCTATCTGCCCGTGATCTTCCTCCCGATCTTCTCGATCAACACCGCGCCGACGCCGAAGTTTCCCCTCACCGGCTATACGCTGAAATGGTACGAAGACCTGCCCAAGACGCCGGCACTGCTTGATGCCGCCTGGAACAGCCTGATCGTCGGTGTCTCGGCATCGGTGCTGGCGACGCTGCTCGGTATCCTCGCCGCTCGTTCCATCACCCGCTACCGCTATCCCGGCCGCCGCACCATCAACGGCCTGATCATGGCGCCGCTGGTGCTGCCGGAAATCATCCTCGCCATCTCCATGCTGCTGGTCATGCTGCAACTGGGCCTCAGCCTGTCGCTGTTCACCGTCGTGCTCGGCCATGTCCTGATCTGTATTCCCTATTCGATGACGGTGCTGACCGCAGGCTTCGAGGGCTTCGACCGCAGCCTTGAAGAGGCCTCCGCCGATCTCGGCGAAAGCGCCTTCGGCACCTTCCGTCGGGTGACGCTGCCGATGGTGGCGCCGGCGATCATTTCCAGCCTGCTCGTCTGCTTCACCATCTCGCTCGACGAGTTCGTCATTGCCTTCTTCCTGACCGGAACCGAGACGACGCTGCCGATCTATATCTGGGGCCAGTTGCGCTTCGCCGCCAAGCTGCCGGGCGTTCTGGCGCTGGGCACGCTGCTCTTGGTTGCCTCCTTTGTCTTGATGACCGTTGCAGAAGTCCTGCGCCACCGTGCGGCCAGGCGCACCCAGAACGAGGGAGGCCTCTATGCCTGAGCCAATCCAGGCCGAACGGCCCCAAAAGGATCGAACAAAGTCCGAGCGTGCTATGATCGATATCCGCAGCGTCACCCGCAGCTACGGCGCCTTCAAGGCGCTCGACGACGCGACACTGACCATCCGGGAAGGCGAGTTCTTTTCGTTGCTCGGCCCCTCCGGCTGCGGCAAGACAACGCTGCTGCGCATGATTGCCGGTTTCGACAACCCGACCAGCGGTTCGATCTCGGTCGGCGGCCAGTCGATGGAAGGCATCCCGGCCAACCGCCGGCCGACCAACATGGTGTTCCAGAGCTATGCCATCTTCCCGCATCTCAATGTCGAGCAGAACGTCGCCTATGGGCTGAAACGGCTGAAGCTGGGTGCGGTTGAGGAAAAGCGCCGCGTGGAGGAGGCGCTGGCGCAGGTGTCGCTGACTGGACTCGGCAAGCGCCTCGCCACCGAGCTTTCCGGCGGCCAGCGTCAGCGCGTGGCGCTCGCCCGCGCGCTGGTGATGCGGCCCAAGGTGCTGCTGCTCGACGAGCCGCTGTCGGCGCTGGACAAGAAGCTGCGCGAGCAGATGCAGGTCGAGCTGCGCCGGCTGCAGCAGGCGGTCGGCATCACCTTCGTGCTCGTCACCCACGACCAGTATGAGGCGCTCGCAATGTCCGACCGCATCGCGGTGATGTTCGGGGGCAAGATCGCCCAGGTCGCCTCGCCCAAGGAAATCTACCAGCGGCCGGTCAACCGCCAGGTCGCCGACTTCCTCGGCGGGATGAATTTCGTCAAGGCTGAGATTGTCGAGGAGAACGCCGCCTCGCTGGTCGTCGACACGCTGGGCTTCGGTCGCGTCAGGACCGACAAGCCGAAGGCCTTCGTGCGCAATGGCGGCCGCGCCACGCTCGGCATCAGGCCGGAGCGCCTGCGTGTGCTGTGGGACAATGCGACCGCCAAATTCGAGGTCGCCGGCAAGGTGGTCGAGCGCCATTATTTTGGCGAGATCACCCATCTGATCGTCGAGATACCCGGATTGGAAAAGCCGCTGTCGGTGACCGAGACCAATGATTTCGGTGCCGATGATATCCCGGTCGGCACCTCAATCCGCCTTGCTTACGATCCCGAGGCTTTGGTGGCTATGGCGGACTGAAGCTCGGTTGCGATCTCTTTGGCAGCGATGCGCCCCATCACGATCGCACCTTCGACATAGCCCGGAAAGGACGGCGACAGTTCCGACGATGCGAAATGGACAGGAGCCGCGCCGGCAAGGATCGTGCGCTCGGCATCCCGTGCCGTCACATCGACAATGAGGTCGCTGTAGGCGCCGCCGCTCCAGCGGTCTTGGATCCAGTCGCGCTGGCTGAAATCGATAATGTCGGCCGCGTCCGGACCAAGGGCGCTCACCAGCCTTGCCGTTACTTCCGCGCGCATCGCAGCATCGTCGAGTGGGCGCCAGCGCAGTGCCAACGGGCCGCCGACGAAGACGACGAGCGCGGCGTGGTCGATATCCTTGCTGGCGTCACAGGCGAACAAGCCCGGCAAATCTCGCCACATCACCATGCCGCACAGATCGCGATCCCGCCAGAACGGCTTGGGATAGCGCACCAGGATCTTGATCACCGCGCCGCTTTCCCAGACGCCAAGCGCCTTCTCGATGACCGACGGCAAGGCCGGCGCGAAATCGAGCTTCGCGGCCGTTGCCGGCGGAAGCGCGACCAGCACTTTTCGCGCCTCCATGACGCTACCGGCCGAGACGACACGAACGCCATGCGGCGCGTGCTCGATGCGCGTGACCGGTTCGTTCAACCGCACCCGGCCACCGAGATCGCCGGCCAGATCCTCGGCCAGCGACTGCATGGTATCGAGCAGCGAATATTGCAATTCCGGCACCTCGTTGGTGATGCGGCGGTCATTGTCGATCAGGTGCCACAGCGGCACTCTGTCCATCGCCAGGCACCACAGGCCTTCGATCATCGACCGGAAAGCCGTCTTGGCGTCAGTGGGATCAGGCTGATGTTCAAGCCAGGTGGCAACGCTCATGCCGGCGATCGCAGGGTCGTCCGGCTCGATCGCATTCATGCGCTCGCGGATCGCCATCGCGCCGTAATAGGTCCGCTCGGCCTGTTCGACCGACAGTGACGGATGAGTGATGAAATCGCCATCCACATAGGTCTCGACGAAGGCCTTGCCGCGGGCCGCCGCCAGCGCCGTCACCTCCGGCATGTCTTCGCAGAAAAACTGACCGCCGCTGTCGATCCGTTCGCCAAGCCCGTTGCGAACCGCTTCGACCCTGCCGCCGACACGGTCGCGCGCTTCGAGCAGCACGACATCGATGCCGGCTTGCTTCAGCACAAGCGCGGCCGACAGCCCGGTGAAACCGGCGCCGACGATGACGACGTCGGTTCTTTCGGTCTTGTCGCTCAATAGCCGGCCTTGATCTTCTCGAATTCCGTGACCATGCGCTGCTTGAGCTCGGGCGGCACCGGTTGCTGGAACAGCGTCTTGTCGAGGAACTTGTCGAGATTGTCGAAGCCGCGGTCGGTCAGCACCTGATGGTCGATCGCCGCCATGCCAGCGCTGTTGCCGTGACCGTAACCGAAGGTCTTGACCAGATAGTCGGACACGGCATGCGCGTTGACCGCGCTCAGGAAATCATAGGCCTGGTCGAGCTTGCCCGGCGCATCCTTCATCAGCACATAGCCGCACACCCAGGTCGAGATGCCTTCCTTGGTGTCGCGGTTCATGGCGATCGGCATGCCTTGGCCCTTGAGCGTCACGAAGGTCTCGTTCCAGCCCCAGACGAGGTCGACCTCGTTGCCCGTAAAGGCCTGGTTGAGATCGGTATCGTCGGTCCAGTAGAAGCGGACATTCTTGTGCACGTCGCGCAGGAAGGCGGACGCCTCCTGGAACTGCGCGTCGGTCATCTTGGTCCAGTCCTTGAGGCCGACGACCAGGCTCGCCAGCGCATAGGCATCGTCGACATTGTCGCCGATGGTGACGCGGCCCTTGAATTTAGGATCGGCAAAAATCCTCAGTGATTGCGCCTCCTCAGCCGTCACCTTGTCGGTGCGATAGAGCAGCGAGGTGTTGCCCCAGTCGAACGGCATGAACCAGGCCTTGCCGTCGGCGGTGACGGCAAGATCCTTCATCGCCATGATGCCGGGATTGAGGTCCTTCCAGCCGGTGATCCTGGAGGTGTCGAGCGGCTGTAGAATGCCGGCCGCGCTCCATTTGGCCACGCTTTGCGAGCAGGGGTGGGCGATGTCGGCCTTGAAGCCGGCCCGCATCTTCTCGAAGGCTTCGTCCTCGTCGCCGAAGAAAGCGAAGGTCGGCTCGGCGCCGTATTTGGCGGTGTAGTCGGGATGCAGCAGCGGATCCTCATAGCCCGACCAGTCGAACACGACGAGGTCGCCACCACCCTCGGCATAAGCCAGCACGGTGCCGGCGCCCACTGTTAGGACAGCGGCAAGGGCAAGGCGGCGAAGCATGGAATTCATGGTGCGAAACTCCCCCGTCGCAAGGATCTCAGGCGAGGTTAGGAGAATTCCCCGGTTTTGGCGAGCCTGCAAAAGCCGGCGCCGCCCCTCATTGTCCTGCCGGACATTTCTCCCCGTATAGCGACGGGGAGAAAGGGCTGGCCGCATCCTCGGCACTATTTCTTGCAACGCTGGAGATTGGCGAAATCATCGATGACAGCACCCCTCTCCCCGTCACTATACGGGGAGAGGATGCCGGCAGGCAGGTGAGGGGCAGCACAAACGCTCGGAAAAGAAAACGAGCATTCAATATCTGGCCTAACGCACCTGCATCAAACGCACCAGCCCAGCTCAATACCCCGCTTTGATCTTCTCGAATTCGGCGATCATCTTGAGCTTGAGGTCGGACGGCAGGGGCGACTGGAACAGCGTCTTGTCGACGAATTTCTGCACGTCGTCATAGCCCTTTTCCTTCAGGATCGCCTGGTCGACACCGGCCATGCCCTTGGCGTTGGCCTGGCCATAGCCCCAGTCCTTGACCAGCACCTTGGCCGTCTCCGGATCGTTGACGGCGTTCAGATAGTCATAGGCTTTGTCGATGTTGTCGGGCGCGTCCTTGAACAGCACATAGCCACAGACCCAGGTCGAAATGCCTTCATCCGTGTCCTTGCTGGACTTGATCGGCACGCCGGCCGCCACGGACTGGACCGTCGCGTCGTTCCACGCCCAGGCCAGGTCAACCTCGCCGCCGGAGAGGAGCTGCACGATATCGGTGGTGTCGGCCCAATAGGAACGGACATTCTTGTGCACCTGCCGCAGGAAGTCGGAAGCCTGCTTGAACTGGTCATCCGTCATCTTGGTCCAGTCTTTCAGCCCGATGGCAAGGCTGGCCAGCGCATAGGCGTCGTCGACATTGTCGCCGATCGAGACCCGGCCCTTGAACTTGGGATCGGCGAAGGCCTTTAGCGATTGCACATCCTTCGCGTCGATCTTGTCGGAGTTGTAGGTGAGCTGGGTGTTACCCCAGTCCCAGGGCATGAACCAAGCCTTGCCATCCGATGTGGTGGCCAGATTCTTCATCGCCATGATGCCGGGATTGAGGTCCTTCCAGCCGGCAATCTTCGACGTGTCGAGCGGCTGCAACAGGCCTGCCTCACGCCACTTTGTCACGCTCTGCGAACAGGGATGGCCAAGATCGGCCTTGAAGCCGGAGCGCACCTTCTCGAAAGCTTCGTCCTCATCGCCGAAAAAAGCGAAGGTCGGCGAGTCGCCGTTCTTCTCGACATATTTCGGGTGGAAGCTCGGATCCTCATAGCCGGACCAGTCGAACACGATCAGGTCCTTGTCGGCGGCAACCGCGAGCGCTGCGGCCGAAGCCGCAAGCGTTGCCGTCAGCGCCAATGTCAGCGTCAGACGTCTGGTTAGTCTTTTCATTGCTGTTCCATCCTCTCTTGTCGTTGCGTCGCCGGCTCGACTGGCCGGCTTCTGGTTATCCGTAGTGCTTGGGGAAGGCCGCCGCGAGGAACGCGTTCGCGGCTTGCAGCGCAGTCTCGCGCGTGGTGTCTTCGGTTCCCATCATCAGCCGCAGCCACAAGCCTTCCAGCATGGCCGACAGCGCCAGCGCCATCACCTGCGGCTCATAGCCATAGCCGCCGCTCTCTTTGAGCGTCGCACAGAGATCGATGAAGACCTGCTGGTAATACGCGTCGCGGGAACTGCTCAGCGCCTGATAGACCGGCCGCGACTTGGCCTCGCCCCAGAAGGCGAGCCAGGCGGCGAGCTTGCGCTTGTTGCAGATCGAGCGGTCGAAGTCGGCCCAAACCAGCACCTGCAATTGGCGGGCGGGATCATCACCGGCTTTCTGCAGGGCAGCACGCCAATGTGCCGAATACTCGTCATACATATACTGCAGCGTGGCGATCAGCAGCTTTTCCTTGCTCTCGAAATGAAAGTTGACGATGCCGCGCGACAGGCCGGCGCCATCGGCGACATCGGCCATTGTTGTCTCCGCATAGCCGCGCTTGGCCAGCGAATCGATGGTCGCCTCGATTAGTTGCTGCTGCCTGACCTCCTTCGACGCCTTGCGGCCGCGTTTTTCCGGTTCGGTTTTTCCAGACGTGTCGGAGGATCGCTCTTCGCGCGCTGCAGCTTTCATCGGTGCCGTCATGCTCCACATTGCCGGCTATCCCACCATAGCCGGCTTCCACCCGCGAAGATGAGTGGGACGGTGCTCGCCACTGTCAAGCACCTTCTGCATGGCTTCCCAGGTCCGTATGTTCTTGTCGACATAGGCGGCCCCAACCGCGGCCGCCACGATCACGTAGAGCGGGCCTTTCAGCCTTTCCAGCTCGCCTTGCGCGACCTCGCGATACCAGGGATTGCGGTCCTTAACGACCACATCGGCAAAGCCGGCGCGCTGCATCGCCTGCGCATAGCGCGCCGGCGACGCCATGGCGAAGGACAGGCCCTCAGCCGCGACATAGGCCTTCATGTCAGGTGACGGTTCGCCGTCATGGCCGATCAACCAGTCGGAGGCGGCAAAGACGCCGCCCTGTTTCAGGACGCGGAAAATCTCGGCAAACAGCGCGTCCTTGTCGGGCACATGCAACAGCGCATCCTTGGAGAAGACGACATCGAACGAAGCGTCGGCAAAAGGCAGCGGCCCCGGCGGCGCCTGAATGAAGCTTGCGCGGTCTGAGAGCTCGCGCGCCGCGGCGCGCTTCCTGGCCGCCTCGATCACCGGGCGCTCGATGTCGAAGCCGGTGGCATGGGCAGCGCCGTGGCGCTCGACCAGATGCAACGCGATGCCGCCTGAGCCGCAGCCAATATCGAGGATGGTCTTGCCGCTCAGCGACAGCCCCTCGACGACTCGGTCGACCTCATCAGGTCCGCCCGGCGACAGATAACCCTCGCCCCACAGCGCCTCGAGGAAGCGGATGGCGGTATCGTCATATTCCGGCTCGGCATCTGCCGCTTCGATCATCGAACCTCGGTCCCGTCAGCCGAATTCAACACGTTCGATTGCCGGCAAAACGTAGCGCATACCAGAGAAAACGCAAGACCATTTGTTGAACATTCATTCAGTATGGCTGGACAAAATACCGGCTGCCATGCCAAATTCCGCGCATTCGGGAACAGACCACGCAAAAATGAACAGCGGATCGCCTACGCAATTCCAAGAAAAGTGTGAGCGGTTTTCCGTCCGGAATTGCGAAAAAGAGAGAAGACTGAGGCAGAATGAAAGCTTGGGATGCGATCATCATCGGCGGCGGACACAATGGCCTGGTCAACGCCTGCTACCTGCAGCGCGCTGGGCTCGACGTGCTGGTGGTGGAGAAGAACGACTGGGTCGGCGGCGCCGCCACCAGCCGCGAGCTGACGCCGGGTTTCCTCTACTCCAACTGCTCCTATGTCTGCTCGCTGTTTCGTCCCGAGATCATGCGCGACCTCGAACTGCCGCGCTTCGGCCTGCAGGTCATCTCCTACGAAGGCGGCGCCGTATTCACCCGCGACGGCGACTACCTCGCCAACTACCGCGACCATGATGCCCACCGGCGCGAATTCGCCCGCTTCTCCAAGCGCGACGCCGAAGCCTACGATCGCTATTCGCGCGACGTGACGCGGCAGTGCCGCTTCATCCAGCCGCTGCTGATGCGCACCGCCCCTGACCCGACCAGTTTTCGGCCACGCGACCTCGGCGAACTTCTCTATCTCGGCAAGAAATTCGCCGGCCTGTCGGCCGAGGAAATGGCGCTGACGCTGCGCTTCTGGACCATGTCGATCTCGGAATTCCTCGATGAATATTTCGAGACCGACGTCATCAAGGCGAACTTCGCTCTGTCCGGCATCATCGGCACCGCGCTCGGGCCGATGTCACCCGGCACGGCCTATGTGCTGCTGCACCACTATATGGGCGAGGTCGACGGTTCGGTCGGCGCCTGGGGCTATGCACGCGGCGGCATGGGCGCCGTCACCAAGGCGCTCGCCGCCTCGTTCAAGGCGAGCGGCGGCACCATCCGCACCGGCGCCGAGGTCGACCATGTGCTGGTCGGCAGGGGCAAGGCGAAGGGCGTGGTGCTGGCTGGCGGCGAGGAGATTTACGGCAAGCTCGTCGTCTCCAACGCCGACGTCAAACGCACCTTCCTGAAACTGGTCGAGGAAAAGGAACTGCCCGACATCTTCCTGCGCCGGGTCAGGAATTTCAAGATCCGCGGCTCGTCCGGCAAGGTCAACATTGCGCTGGATTCGCTGCCCGAATTCCCGGCGCTGCCGAAGGATTCGCCGGTCTATCGCGGCGACATGCATTTCACCGATTCGATGGAACGCATGGAACGCGCCTATGACGACTGGAAGGCCGGGCGCTGGTCGGCCGACCCGTTCCTCGACATGGTCATCCCGACGACGCTCGACCCGACGATGGCGCCGCCTGGCAAGCACTTCATGAGTTGCTTCGTGCAATATGCGCCGCCCAAGGTGAACGGTCGTGACTGGACCGATGCCGACCGCGACGGTTTCGCTGAAAGCGTGATTGCGCAGATCGCCGAATACTCGCCGGGTTTCCGCGACCGCATCGTCCACATGGAGGTGCGCACGCCGCGCGAGATCGAGGCCGAGGTCGGCCTCACCGAAGGCAACATCTTTCAGGGCGAACTGACCTTCGACCAGTTGCTGTTCAACCGTCCGGTGCCGGGCTACGCACAATACCGCTCGCCGGTCGGCGGGCTCTATATGTGCGGCTCCTCGACCCATCCCGGCGGCGGCGTCATGGGCGCACCCGGCCGCAATGCGGCAGCCGAGATCCTTCGCGACCTCGCCAAATCGACCTCGCATATGAGCCCGGCCCATGACGTCATTTGATGCAATCGTCATTGGCGGCGGCCATAACGGCCTTGTCGCTGCCGCCACGCTGGCGAAGGCCGGCCGCAAGGTATTAGTGCTGGAAGCCGCCGTCGATGTCGGCGGCGCGGCACGCACCGAAGACTTCGCGCCGGGCTTCCGCGTCTCCTCGATCGCCCATGTGCTCAACCGCCTGCACCCCGATGTGGTGAAGACACTGGAGTTGGAAAAGCACGGGCTGCAAATCGCGCGCGGCGACTTCATGCCGTCCGTTGCCTTGTCGAAGGATCGCCCACCGCTGGTCTTGCATGGCGCCTATGGCGAAGTGCTGAGCGGCTCCACTCCGTCCGAGCAATCCGCCTGGAAGGAATTGCGCGCGCAGTTGCTCCGCTATGCCGGCATATTGAAACCATTCCTCTCCCGCCGCCCGCCCGATCTCGCCGGCATGTCGCTCAAGGAGACCGCGGCGCTCGGCCAGACCGCTCTGGCGTTGAAAAAACTCGGCAAGGAAGACATGCGCGACTTCCTGCGTGTTCTCCTGATGAACGTCGCCGACCTGCTCGATGAGCAGCTTGCCGACACCAGGCTGAAGGGCCTGCTTGCCTTCGACGCCACGCTGGGCAGCCATCTCGGCCCGCGATCGCCGACCTCGCTGCTCGGCCTCTACTATAGGCTGGCCGGCGAGACCGGCGGTGCGGCCGGCGCGCAGATGTTGCCAAAAGGCGGCATGGGCACGGTCGTCACCGCCATAAGGTCTGCGGCGGAGAAAGCCGGCGTCACCATCCGCACGGCGGCACCCGTGGCCAGGATCATCGTCGAGAAAGGTCGCGCCGTCGGCGTCGCGCTGGACAGCGGCGAGATGCTGCACGCCAGAACCATCGTCTCCGCCATCAATCCCGCCACCACCATGCTCGACCTCGTCGGGCCGCGCGAGATCGACACCGGCTTCGTGCGCAAGGTAAAAAACATCCGCATGAAGGGCGATGCGGCGAAGCTCCATCTGGCGCTCGACCGGCCGCCGCAGTTTTCAGGCGTCGACGCCGCTGGCCACAAGGGCCGGCTGGTCATCGCGCCTTCGCCCGACCATGTCGAACGCGCCTTCAACCCGTCGAAATACGGCGAATCCTCTGCCGAACCGGTGATGGAAATCACTTTGCCCTCGCTCTCCGATCCATCGCTCGCACCTGCCGGCGCCTGCGTGCTCTCGGCGGTGGTGCAATACGCGCCTTACGCGCTGAAAGAGGGCTGGGACGCCGGTAAGCCGAAATTCCTGAAGGCGATCATGACGCAGCTTGAGACCTACGCGCCAGGCATCGGCAAATCTGTGCTGCACGCCGAGCTTTTGACACCGGCCGATATCGAAGCCCATTGCCGCATGCCGGGCGGCCATTGGCACCACGGCGAATTGCAGGCCGATCAGATGCTGATGTCGCGACCGGTCTCCGGCTGGTCGGGCTACGACACGCCGGTCGAAGGGCTGTTCTTGGCCGGCGCCGGCTCGCATCCGGGTGGCGGTGTTTCAGGTGCGCCGGGCTTGAACGCCGCGAAGCGCATCATCGCGATGAAGGGGTGAGCATGATTTTGCAAATCACAAACGGCGCGCTCTACGGCGAAGGATCGCCGTCATGAACCATCAACCCACCATCAAACCGTCAAAAGCCCGCACCGCCGCGCAGGGTCATTTCCGGACCCTGCGTCTCGGCACGCCGTTCCAGCCACGCATCGATGCACTGGCCAGGACACAGGACTGGTACAACTGGGCCGGCTACCGCGCCCCGCATTCGCTGTGGGACGAAGAGCTCGAATATTTCGCCATTCGCAGCCAGGCAGCTTTGTTCGACATTTCGCCGATGACGAAATACCGCGTCGAGGGCCCGGATGCCGAAGCCTTTCTCGATCGCGTCACGCTGCGCGATGTGACGATGCTGAAGCCCGGCCGCGTCCACTACACCGCCTGGTGCGATGACGAGGGTTTCGTGCTCGACGACGGCACGCTGTTCAGGCTGTCGCCCACGCGTTTCCGCCTGTGCTCGCAGGAGCGGCATTTGCCCTGGCTGCTCGACAGCGCCATTGGCTTCGATGTGGCGGTCAAGGAAGAGACCGAAAGCGTTGCCGGTCTCGCCCTGCAAGGACCAACCGCCTTCGCCGTGCTGCGCGATGCCGGCTTTGCCGGCGTCGAAAAGCTTAAGATATTCGACCTCGCCGAGTTCCCGTATGATGGCGGCGCGGTAACGATCTCGCGTACCGGCTTCACCGGCGATCTCGGCTACGAACTGTTCGTACCGGCTGAAAATGCGCTGAGTCTGTGGGACCGGCTGATGACCGCAGGCGAACTGCGAGGCATCCGCGCCATCGGCTATACCGCGCTCAACCGCGCCCGCCTCGAGGCAGGGCTGATCGTCGCCAATGCCGATTTCACCACCGCCGAACATGCCATTCGCGCCGACCGTTTGCGCATGCCGGATGAGATCGGCCTCGGCTTCATGGTCGATCTGGAAAAGGGTCATTTCAACGGCCGCCGCGCCATCCTCGAAGCCCGCGCCAGACGCAAGCTGCGCCATGTGCTGGTCGGGCTGGAGATCGAAGGCAACATCCCGGCCGAACACGCCATCGTCTATCACAAGAAAAGCCAGGAGGTAGGCCTGGTCAGCGCCGCCATGTGGTCGCCGATGGCCAAGCGCAACATCGCCATCGCTTCGCTTACGCGGCCCTACGGTGATACGATGGTGGAAGACCTCTGGGTCGAGATCTACGCCATGCGCGAACTGCAGTACCAGAAGCTGATGAAGCGGGCCAAGGTGGTGGCGCGTCCCTTCATAAAACTCGACCGCCGCACCGCCAATCCGCCGGCGGATTTCTGACCATGGTCGACGAACCTGATGATGAGGCGGAAGCCGCCGAACAGTGGCAACTGGTCAACACGCCGCTCGGCGAAAAATGGTCGGGCCGCACGCGCTACGCCGCCGCCATGTACTTCTACAAGCGCGGCGAAATGAGCGCCGAGACGCTCGAGGTCTACCGCATCTGCGCGCGGCTGGATTCGGAGAACCCGCTGCCCATCATCAGGGATCGCGGCACCGGCCAGGACTGGCTGAAGCGCATGGGCGCCTAGCCGATCGTCCTTTCCAGCACGCTCAACCAATTGCGATAGGCAATCTTCTCGATCAGCGTCCGGCCGAAACCGCGCGCGGCCAGCGCATCGATCAGCTTCGGCAAGCCGGCGACGTCGCCGATGACCGCCGGGATCATGGCGCCATCAAAATCCGAGCCGAGACCGACGCCGTCCTCGCCCAGCGCCTGCAGCAGCGAATCGACATGGCGCACCATGATGTCGAGGCTGGTGTCCGAGTTCATCCGGCCGTCTTCGCGCAGGAAGCCGGTGGCGAAGTTGAGCCCGACCATGCCGCCGGTCTCGCGGATGGCGCCGAGCTGCCAGTCGGTCAAATTGCGCGAATGGGTGCAGAGCGCATGCACATTCGAATGGGTGGCGACCAGCGGCGCGTCGCTGAGCGCGGCGACATCGCGAAAGCCTTTTTCGTTGAGATGCGACAGGTCGATCATGATCTTCAGCTGATTGCAGGCCTTGACCAGCGCCTTGCCGGCATCGGTCAGTCCCGGTCCGGTGTCGGGCGATGAGGGAAAGCGGAACGGCACGCCATGGCCGAAGGCGTTGGGACGGCTCCAGACGATGCCGAGCGAGCGCAGGCCGGCTTCATAGAGCACGTCGAGCAGCGTGAGCTCGGGGTCTATCGCCTCGACGCCTTCGATGTGGAACACCGCCGCGATCGAATCTTTCGCCATCGCCGCGCTAATGTCACTGGCGCTGCGGCAGACGGTCAGCGCTCCCGCCCGCTCCAGCCGAAACAGGATCGAAGCCATGCCAATGGTGGACGTCAGCGCGTCAGCGCGCGGCAATTCCGGCGGCAGCGGCTCGTTGTCGCTCGGCGCCGGCGGCACCGCAGAGCGTTTGCTTTTCTCAACCGGTGGCGGGAAGATCGCGAACATGCCGCCTGCAAAGCCGCCCTTCCTGGCGCGCGGCAAGTCGATGTGACCGCCCTGCGTTCCCTCGACGAACAGCTTTTCGACGTCGGTGTCCTTCGACTGGTAAAGTCTCAGCAGCGTGTCGTTGTGGCCGTCGAAGACGGGGACGAGATCGGATTCGGTCATCAGGAAGCCATTCGGTCAGTTGGCAGGAGCGGACGAACCGCAGCGAACTGTGTACTTAGGCAAGAAGGCCGACCTGCGCAAATGCCAGAGACGTGTTCGCTCTTGTGGCTGAGCGGCTGGGTTACCCTTCTCCCCTGTGGGAGAAGGTGGCCGAGCGAAGCTCGGTCGGATGAGGGGTGCTCCAGCTTGGCATTGACGGCGATCCGTCCAACACCCCTCAACCGTCTCGGCGCTGCGCGCCGATCCACCTTCTCCCACAGGGGGAGAAGGGGAAGAGGTCTATTGCTTCAGCACATCGGCCCATTCCGGATGGCGGCGGAACTGGGCATTGGCGAAGGGGCAAAGCGGGATGATTTTCTTGCCCGCTGCGCGCGCATCCTCGACGGCGCGGGTGACGAGCCGAAGCCCGGCGCCCTGGCCGCGAAACACGTCCGGCACTTCGGTGTGGTCGATGATGATCTGGTGCTCGCCGACCTTGGTGAAGGTCATCTCCGCCTCGGCGCCGCCCGGCCCACGCAGGACATAACGGCCCTTCGAGCCGCGGTCCTCCAGTTCGATTTCAGGCAATTGGTCAGGCATTGCTTGCTCCTTCAACCGGCGCGCCAGCGAAAAGCCGCCTTGCCGCTTCGATCTCGTTCGGCTGCACCTCGTGGCCGCCATCGTGCCATTCCACTGTGACATCGGCGCCATCGGCGCGCAAATAGGCTTCCAGCCGCGACGTCAGATTGGGCGGGCAGATCGGGTCGCGCTTGCCGGCGGTCACCAGAATACGACGGCCGGCAAGGCTGCCTTTCACCTCAGGTTCGAACGGAATCAGCGGATGCATCAGCACTGCCGCATCGAACAGATCCGGCGCAGCGAACATCACGGAAGCCAGTATGTTGGCGCCGTTGGAATAGCCGAGGCCGAGCACGGAAGACGGCTTTGCCGCTTCCACCTGCGCCTTGATGAAGCCGGCCATCTTTGCGGTCGCCCGGCCAAGGTCGTCCATGTCGTAGACACCCTCGCCGGTGCGGCGGAAGAAGCGGGCAGCACCATATTCAGCGACATCGCCGCGCGGCGACACGATGGTCGCCTGGGGCGCAAGGTCGCGCCCCAGCGACAGCAGCTGATTCTCGTCGGCTCCGGTGCCGTGGAAGACGAAGAGCAGCGGACCGCCGGGCGAACCCGGCAGCGCCTTATGAATGTAAGCGTCCTTGCTCATTGTCTCAGCCTTCCAGCTTCTGCAGATGTTCTTCGAGATAGGGCCTGAGATGCTGGTGCTGCGTCGGCAATTTCAGCGCCTCGCCGAGATGGGCGGTGTCCTCGTCGCGGTCGAAACCCGGCTCATTGGTGGCCACTTCGAACAACACACCGCCCGGCGTGCGGAAGTAGATCGCCCAGAAATAGTCGCGGTCGATCACCGGCGTCACGCCATAGCCCGTATCGATCAGCGCCTTGCGCACTTCGAGCTGCTTGGCGCGGTTCTCCACGGCGAAGGCGACATGATGGACAGAGCCGGCGCCGAGATTGGCGAAGCCAGCCGTCGGCAGCGATTCGATGTCGACGACATCGGCCCCGTTGCCGTTCTTGATGGCGAGACGGCTGACATTGCCTGATTTGTCGACCTCCTCGTAACCCATGAACTTCAACAGCTCCTCCGTGGCGCCGCCATCCTTGAGGCGCAGCGACACCGAATGAAAGCCGCGGATCGCTTCGTCGGCGGGAACACCGCCCTTCAACCACGGCGCGCGGCTGTCGGCCTTGTCTTCAACCAGCGCGAAGCCATCGCCATCGGGACCGGCGAAGGCAAGCCGCTTCTCGCCGAATGTCTCCTCGCGTGAGACACCCGTAACGCCTTCATCGGCAAAGCGCTTTTCCCAATAGCCTAGCGTGCCCGCCGGCACGGAGTAGGCTGTGGTGCCGACCTCCCCGACGCCGTGGCGGCCCCTCGAAATGTCTGGAAACGGAAAATAGGTCATCACCGAGCCCGGCGTGCCGCGCTCGTCGCCATAATAGAGGTGATAGACATCGGGCGCGTCGAAGTTGACGGTTTTCTTGACCCGGCGCAGGCCGAGCTTGTGAGTGAAGAAATCATTGTTCTGACGCGCATCGCCGGCCATTGCCGTAACGTGATGCAAGCCCTTGATCTGGTCGAGCATTGTCTTGCTCCTTCCCTTGGTGTTTGTGCGGTCCTCGCCGCTGTCCACGCCTATATGAGGGGCCGCCCGGCGCAGGCAAAGGCGGCAAACTCAGAATGGACTGTATCCCAATCGTGAACAGTAGAAAAATTTCGTTCACCATTCCGTAAAGCCGACGGTCTTGCGCCGCCGCCAGAATCCGGTTCATTGAGCGTCTTCCCGACGTGACAGGATACAGCTATTGGCCGCGAAAAGCAGACGTCCGAACATCCTCCTGATCTCCTGCGACCAGTGGCGCGGCGATTGCCTGTCGGCTCCCGGCCATCCCACGGTGAAGACACCGAACGCCGACGCGCTGGCCGCCGAGGGTGTCCTTTTCAAGCGACATTACGGCGGTGCGGCGCCCTGCTCGCCGGCCCGCGCTTGCCTCTACACCGGCCTCTACCAGATGAACAACCGCGTCTGCCGCAACGGCACGCCGCTCGACGCCCGCCACGGCAACATCGCGCTTTCGGCCCGCGCCCTCGGTTACGATCCGACGCTGTTCGGCTACACCGACGTCTCGTCCGATCCGCGCACGTTGGCGCCGGACGATCCCCGGCTGAAAACCTACGAGGGCGTGCTGCCCGGCTTCAGCGTGCGCCAGTTCCTGCCCGAGCATCAGAAACCGTGGTTGTCATGGCTGACGGCGCGCGGGCTCGACACCAGCGCCGGCTCTCCCGGCATCCATCGCCCCCTCGGCGAGGAAGCAAGCGACGGTGTGACCAACGCGCTGCCGGTCTATTCCAGGGACGAGACACCGACGGCTTTCCTCGCCGGCGAATTCATCCGCTGGCTGGGCGAACAGGATGTGCCCTGGTTCGCGCATGTGTCCTTCATCAGCCCGCATCCGCCCTTCATCGTGCCCGAACCTTACAACACGCTGTATGATCCCACGGACGGCCCGGCCTTCCCTCGTGGCGAAAGCTGGCAGGCGGAGGCGGAAAGCCATCCCTATCTGGCCTACGATCTCGGCCGGCAAAAGCGTAAGAACTTCCGCCCCGGCACTGACGGCAAGGTGCGCGACTGGGGGGACGACAACATCCGTGCCATCCGCGCGATCTATTATGGCATGATCTCGGAGGTCGACGCGCAGCTTGGCCGCATCTGGCAGGCGATCAAGACGGCGGGAGCCTGGGACGACACGATCATCATCCTGACATCGGACCACGCAGAGATGATGGGCGACCATTTCATGCTCGGCAAAGGCGGTTTCTTTGACGGCAGCTATCACATCCCGCTGATCGTCCGCGACCCGCGCTGCGGCGAGGCGGCGGGCTCGACCGTCGATCGCTTCACCGAGGCCGTCGACATCTTCCCGACCTTGCTCGATCTGCTGGATGCCGACGCCCAGCCGCATCTCGACGGCCGCTCGCTGAAACCGTTCCTGGAAGGTAAACCGCCCAAGGATTGGCGCGACGCCGCGCATTGGGAGTTCGATTTCCGCTCCATTGCCGAGGGGGAAGCCGAGCGGCACTTCGGCATCGCCTCGCGTCAGTGCAACCTCGCCGTCATCCGCACGGAAGACTTCAAATACGTGCACTTCGGCGGCGGCCTGCCGCCGTTGCTGTTCGACCTGAAAAAGGATCCGGGCGAGTTGGCCAATGTTGCCGCCGACCCCACCTACCTCGCCGCGCGGCTCGAATTTGCCGAGCGTCTGCTTGCCTGGCGCGCCGAACATCTCGACCAGTCGCTGGCGCTGGCAGAGCTGACCGAGGATGGGGTGGTTGGGTATGTAGGAGGCAGTAGGGCTTAGGCAGTAGGGAATAGAACGGCCTCGACCGACTAGCCTACTGCCTACTGCCTACTGCCTACTGCCTACTGCCTACTGCCTACCGCTACTGCCTACTGCCTACTGCCTACTGCCTACCGCTACTGCATCATCAACCGCTGCTCATCCCGCTTCTCGGCGTAGCTGCCCTTGTCGTAGGCAGCCTGCGCCTGAAGCTGCTCCTTGGTGAAGTTGGTGTAGAGATACTTCTTGCCGTCCTTGTCGGTCATGAATTTGAGCTTGTCCATGCCGATCGCGACCTCCTTTGCGCCAATGCCGAGGAAGCCGCCGACATCGACGATCACCGCATCCGGCTTGCTGTCGGGTGCCAGCACAACGTCGCCGATCTCGCCGACCTTGACGTCGTTTGCGCCATAGACGGTCGTGCCTTTCAGATCGTCGCCCCTGATCTCGCCGACTGGCATTTCGGTCAGCGTCGATTTGTCGATGGCTGCGGTCTGCGTCGGGTCGGTGGCTTTTGTACCAGCGGGAGCCTCGGCGGTCTTGTCCGCTGGCTGAGCATTGTCAGCCGGTGCGACGACCGTCGGGGTAGCGGGAGCGGTCGGCGACGTTGCGTCGGACGTTGTCGTCACCGGCGCCGGATCATAGGGCTTGCGGTCGAAATCAGGCTGTGCCTGCAGTTCCTCCTTCGTGGTGTGCGCCACCAGCCAGCGATCGCCGTTTTTCTCCGCCCACTCGGCCTTGGCGAAATCATAGGTGACATTCTTTTCACCCAGGCCGAGGAAGCCACCGACGCCAATCACCAGTGATTGCGCCTTGCCCTCCTTGGTCAGCACGATGTCGTTGACGTCGCCGATATTCTGGGCGTCGTCGCCAGTGCCATTGTAGACGTTCTCGCCGATGATGTTGGTAGCGAGATTGCCGTCGGCGCGTTTCACCGCCGGTTCCGACGGCGCGGCGTTGAGATCAACCGGCTTTTGCGGGTCGCTCTGCGCCGTGGAAGCAGGCGCCGGGGCCGGATCGTAAGGCTTACGGTCGAAGTCGGGCAGCGCCGTCAGCGCTTCTTTCGTCGTCTCGGCGACGAGCCAGCGGTCACCATTCCTCTCGACCCATTGCAACTTGCCGTAGTCGAAGGCGACGTTCTTGCTGCCTATTCCGAGGAAGCCGCCGACGCCGATAACGGCGGATTTCGCCTGGCCGTTTTCATCGAAGACGACGTCGCTGACATCGCCGATCTTCTGCGCGTCATCAGCGGTGCCGTTATAGACGGATTCGCCGATGATATTGGTCATCAAGGCGCCAGCGGCCTGCTGCGGCGCCGGAGCAATGGTGGCGGGGGCTTCAGCCGGCGCCGGGCTTGTCGCCGGGGCCGTCGTTGACTGCGCAAACGCGCCGGTGGCAATCAGCGTTGCAAGCGCGGTCGTCGCGAAAAGAGTGCGGATCATGATAAGTCTCCTCTTGCCTGATCGTGCGCGCCGCAACCGGCAAACCGTTGCCGGGAGACCGAAAGCGGCGCCTCCAATGCGTTCACAACGTCGTGACAAGGCGCTTGTTCCGAAAAAACGGGGGCATCGGGATACCTCGGGCAAGTCCGTGGAATCGCCCGACATTTCCGGCGGCCGATGGAACCTTTGTGAGGCTTCGCCGTTTCAGCCTGCGGCTGGGCATTCCCAGCCGCCAAAATGAATACGGAGCGGGCATGCGATTTGCGGCGGTGCTGAACCGGGACGGCGGCACCTTGCGGACGATCGATCTTTCCGTGTTTTCGGACCGGATGCGCCAGACGCTTGAGGCGGCTGGTCACACGGTCGACATCGACATCGTTGAAGGCAAGGACATTGTCTCAGCGCTCGACAAGGTCGCCTCGCGGCGCGGCATCGAGGTGGTGCTGGCCGGTGGTGGCGACGGCACCATTTCGGCCGCCGCGGCGCGGCTGATGAACAGCAAGAAAGCCTTGGCTGTCCTGCCGGCCGGGACCATGAACCTGTTCGCCCGCGGCCTGGGCATTCCGCAGACCCTCGACGGGGCCCTGACTTCCTTTGCCGACGGCGAGGTCGTCGCGGTCGACATCGCCAGCGCCAATGGCCGGCCCTTCGTGCATCAGTTCTCCATCGGCCTGCACGCCAGGATGGTGAGGCTGCGCGACACAATGGAGTTTACTTCGCGCCTGGGAAAGATCCGTGCTTCGGCAAAGGCCGCCTGGACGACGATCAACAATCCGCCCGCCATGAAGGTGACGTTGACGGTCGGCGACGCCGAGATCGTGACCCGCATCAGCGGCATCGGCATCTCCAACAACCTGTTCGGCGAGGGTCACCTGCCCTATGCCGACAATCCTGCCGGCGGCGTGCTCGGCATCTATGTCACCGTGGCACGGCGGCGCGGCGAACTGGCCAGGGCCCTCTTCGACATGGCGCGCGGCAGATGGCGCGACAGCGATCATGTCGAGATCCATCAGGCCGACAAGGCCGTTGTGAAAATCCACACGGGAAGCAAGAAGTTCGGCGCCGTCATCGACGGCGAACTGGTCAAGCTGGAGCGCGAAACAGCTGTGCAGATTCACCCCGGCGCGTTGAATGTTCTGGTGCCGGCGCGCGCTGCGCAGGCAAAGGCCGCCTAATGCGAGCGCCGAAGACGGCGAGCGCTTTAGCCGCCAGCCGGCTGGCTCTGACTGGCGGGCGCGCTCTGGTTGGCGGGCGCGCTGTTGTCGATCTTTTCGCCATAGATCTCGGCGATGCCCCAGGCGATGAAGGCCAAGAGCAGCGCTGCGATCAGGATGCGCAGCCCATGCCAACCCCAGCGCCCCTGGCGGGCCTTGTTCTCAGGGATGATCTTGGTCATTGGCGCCGTTCCCTTCATGCGACTGCAGACGTGGCGGATAAAACCACGGCTGGCGAAACATGGTCGGGTAACGATTGCTTGCTACAAAAGTTCCGGGTCCCGACGGCAGCGCACAACGCGCGGCACTGCGGATGGGACCTGCAAGCGAGGGGACTTGGTGGATAAGAAGGTGGAGAAGGGTCTGCCGGCCGACGTTCGCCGCGCCGTGGCGGCGCCGGAGCGGCTTGCCGTGTTGCACGGGCTCGACGCGATCGACACGGCCTCCGATCCCGACTTCGATCACATCACCGGTCTTGCCGCCGCCGTGATGCAGGCGCCAATCGCCTTGGTCACGTTGCTCGATACCGAACGACAATGGTTCAAGTCCTGTGTCGGACTGGACGAGACCGAGACCGCCACCGACATCTCGTTTTGCGCACACGCCATTGCCGTCGGCGACGAGCCTATGGTGGTGACCAATGCCAGCATCGATCCCCGCTTCGCCGCCAATCCGCTCGTGACCGGTAAGCATCATCTGCGGTTCTATGTCGGCGCGCCCATGGTGGTGGCCGGTGCGCGCATTGGCACCGTATGCGTATTCGACCGGGAACCGCATGACTTTCCGTCCCCTGCCGCACTCGATCAACTGAAGGCGTTGGCCAGTCTCGCCGCCAGCCTGTTTACGCTCAAAAACGCCACCCGCAGCGGCGCCATCGCCGCCGCAGCTTTGGCGCAGGAGGAAAAGCGCCGCGCCATCGCGCTCGATGCCGCCTCGCTTGCCAGCTGGGCCTGGGATATCCGCACCGACATGATCGAATGCGATGTGCGCCTGTCGGAACTGTTCAATCTGCCGCGCTCGAACCGGCTGCGGGCGCGCGACATATTGGGCGCCATCGACCCGCGCGACGTATACCAGACCGAGACGCGCTTTCGCGACGCCCTGACCGGCAGCGACGATTATTTCGGCGAATACCGGGTCAAGGGCTTCGATCCGCCGCGCTGGATAGCCACCCGCGGCCGCATCATCGAGCGCGACGGCGAAGGCAAACCGACGCTGATCTTCGGTGTCAACTACGACATATCGGAACGCAAGCTCGGTGAGGAGCGGCAAAGGCTGTTGTTGCGCGAGCTCAACCACCGGGTCAAGAACACGTTGGCGACGGTGCAGGCACTGGCGACGCAGACCGTTCGCCACGCCCGCCGCCCAAGCGAATTCCTCGAAGCCTTCGGCGCCAGGCTGCAGGCGCTGGGGGCTGCCCATAACCTCTTGTCCGATCGCGAATGGCGCGGCATCGGCATCCGCGAACTGATGCAGATCGAGGTTAAGCCGTTCGATTCGACCGAACAGCCGCGCATCGCGATTTCCGGCCCGGATCTGCTGCTTTCGCCCGACCAGGCGGTGGGGCTCGGCCTGATCATGCACGAACTGGCCAGCAACGCGCTGCAATACGGATCGCTGTCGGTGGGCTCGGGAAAGGTCGACGTCGACTGGAAGGCGCTGGGCAAGAAAGGCGCACGCCGCCTTGTGCTGACCTGGCGCGAAAGCGGTGGGCCGCAGGTCCAGCCGCCGGAACGCCAGGGATTCGGCACGATCCTGATCCGCCGCAGCCTGGCCAAGGTTTTGTCCAGCGAGGTTGTGCACGAGTTCCGTCGAGAAGGCGTGTTCGCGGAAATATCGATGCCGCTTGAGGATTTTCCGAGCTGAAGCGTCGGGGGAGTTCGGGCCTACTCGGCATCGCCGTCCGGATCGCCCGGCCGCGGTTTGACGTTTTCCTTGTAGATGGCATAGGCCACCAGCGCGATGATCGGTCCAAGGACAAGTTCCTTGCCGCCTTTCCCCTTGAGCAGCGACGGCAATACGGCAAGGGCCGCCGTGATGCCGAGTGCCTTGAGCTCGGCATTGCGCCTTCGCGCACGTCTACGGGCGCGCGTGCCGGCCGCCAGTTGATGGATGAGCAGGATGAGCCCGGCAAGCACCAGGAAGCCGGCCGCGAAGCCCAGGCAGGTCGCTATCGACCCATAGCGGTCGGCGGCCCAGATATATGCCGCCCCGAGGAGAAATCCGAGCCCGCACAGAGCCGCAACCGCGGCGAGCCCATAGACGATCGCCGCCGTGCGCGCGCGGCGCATGGCGGCAATGGCTTCACCCGAGGCCAAAGCCGAAATCAACGATGCCAGCGTCCCCATCTCTAGCGGAAACTAGCGCCGGGCGAGAAGCGCGAACAGAAAACCGACGCCGGCTGCGATGGCCAGCGACGTCACCGGCTTTTCGCGCACATTGGCGGTGATCTGGGCTTCGATGTCCTTGGCGTTGCCGCGCAGGCTGTCGAAGGCAGCCTCACCCTGGGCGCGCAACTGCTCGACGCCTTCGGCGGCGGCGCGCCGCGCCGTTCCGTAGCCATGCTCGCCGGTCTTGGCCAGTTGCTTGGTCAGCTTTTCGAGGTCGGCCTTCAACTGCCGGATATCGGCTTCGAGGTCGGCGTTCGTCTGGGTTTCGCCAGCGGTTTTTCCTGTGGCAGTTGCCATTCTATGACTCCTTGCGTTTGCTTGGTTTCAAACGCCCCACACACGTCAAGGTTCCGAAATCGGAGACCATATCCATGAAAGGGTGTTTGCCTGTGCGAGTCCAGCCCGGCGGGACTCGTTTCCCTCTCGGATCAGCCTCAGATCAGCGGCCGGCGGCCCTCGCTCAAGCCCTCCCAGCGTGCGAGGTCCTTCAGCGCCTCCCGGTCGACCACTTCGCAACCGCCGTCGCGCCAGACGATCAGCTTGCGGTCGATCAGCTTGCGGATCGTCTTGTTGGTGTGGACCAGAGACAGGCCGAGCGTATCGGCGACGTGTTGCTGCGTGATCGGGATTTGCACTGGCGCCTTGCCGTTGAGCCCGACTATCGCCGCGCGGCTGGCGATGAAAGCGATGAGATAGGCGGTGCGCTCCAGCGCCGTGCGCCTACCGATGCTGAGCAAATTCTCGTCCAGCATGCGCTCCTCGCGCGATGCCAGCCAGGTGATGTCGTAGGCAAGGTCCGGATGGTTGCGGTAGAGCTCGTGCAGGTTTTCGCGCTCGAAGACGCACAACAGCATCGGCGACAGCGCCTCGATCGAGTGCTGCATTTCACCCATCACGCTGCCTTGCAGGCCGATGAGATCGCCGGGCATCGAATAGTTGAGAATCTGGCGCCTGCCGTCCGACAGCAATTTGTAACGGAAGGCCCAGCCCGAAAGCACCGTATAGAGATGAGCGCTGTGGCTGCCTTCGACCAGCACCGTGGCGCCCTTGTCGACGGCCAGTTCGCCCTTCTTGAACTTGCTGACATAGGCAAGCTCCTGCTTCTCGAACTCCCGGAACACCTGCAATGGCCGAAGCGGGCAATTCTCGCAGGGGTACTGACGGCTGGAAAAAGAACGACCATTCTGGCCAGACATTTCGATCCCTCTTTCGAAAGCCTTTGTGGCAGACTGACTGCAACGGCTTGCAGGGGCTGTGGTTCCGGCGTCGGCGATTGGGCATGTCTTTTTTAAATGACAGGGTGTCGAATACCGATCATGACTTGCCCCGCTCCAGTGAGACGAATCCAGTTCGTCTGACGTTGGAGCAGCCCCGGCAAGCGAATTCAGGGTGCAAGGCCACCGGTGGATTGTTGAGATCCAATGTGGTGTTGTTTGAAGTGCTGCCGGAACGAGGAGAATTTGCCAGGTGCCGCCATTGCTCGAGGGATTGCGAATTCTTGTCCTGGAGGATGAATTCCTGATCGCCATGGATGTCGAGCAGCTTTGCCGCGACCATGGCGCCGGCGATGTGGTGATTGCCCGCGACCTGGCAGAGATCGACGAGCAGACGGTTGCCGACAAGTTCGACGGCGTTATCGTCGACCTGATGCTGGGAGAGACGTCGACGCTCGACTTCGCCGCGCAACTGCGCCAGGCGGGCATGCCCTTCGTCTTTGCCTCCGGCTATTCGGACGCGGACGAGATCAGGGCGTCTTTCCCCGGCGTGCGACTGGTAACCAAGCCATATTCGGGAGACGATCTCGTCGGGGCGCTGGCGGTGGCCTGCGGCCGCGCGCCAGCCTGAAATGCCTTCGATCCGGATTGAAGTATCGGAGCCCACAAAACGGGCTCCGCTGTCAGGCGGCGTTTGAGCCGGTAACCTGCGACGAGATGGCGTCGGGGCCGTATTCGTCTTCGCCGGAGATTTTCAGGATCTCTTGCAGCCGTGTGCGGGCCCGACTGACCCGGCTCTTGATCGTTCCGACCGCGCAGCCGCAAATCTCGGCCGCCTCCTCATAGGAAAAGCCGGAAGCGCCGATGAGGATGATGGCTTCGCGCTGGTCCTCGGGCAATTGCTCGAGCGCGCCGCGAAAATCCTTGAGGTCGAGCTGGCCGTGCTGGGCCGGATGAACGGCGAGCCTGGCGGTCATGATGCCGTCGCTGTCCTGCACCTCGCGGCCGCGCTTGCGCATCTGCGAATAGAACTCGTTGCGCAGGATGGTGAACAGCCATGCCTTGAGATTGGTACCCGGCTGGAAGCTCTCATGCTTGTCCCAGGCCTTGACCAGCGTCTCCTGCACCAGATCGTCGGCCTTGTCGGCATTCTGCGTCAGCGACACGGCAAAGGCCCGCAGGCTCGGGATCGAGCCGAGCAGATCGGTCTTGAACCCTTGTGAGACAGCTGCCATGCCTCAGTCTTTCTTCTGTGCGGGTTCGGCCTGTTCCAGTTGCCTAAGCAACTGGGCGAAGCGATCCGGCACATTGTCGGAGACCAGCTCGTCATAATATTGTTTGAGTTTGCGGCCGATTTCCGAATTCGCCCCAAGCGGGTCACCGGAATTGGCCCGGCGCCTGTTAGCGGCGCCAGCCAGTGTTTCTTTATTCATGTCCTCATTTCGCCCTTAAATTCCAGCGCCTTAGCCGCCCTGTTACACAACGCAAAAGCGGCCCCCTCGTCTGGTTGCCCATCGCACCACAAACGTCGTCCTTGGAGATTCGTTCCACAACCCTCGGAACTTTTTCACAAAACCCGCGTTGTTTGCCGGGGCTTGCAATCAGCTTGACCTGGAATCTATGCAATTACGTCATCTGAGGGAGACGTCTATCATGAGCCTTTCCGCAACCATTGCTCCGCACCTGCCGTTCCTGCGCCGCTTCTCGCGCGCCGTTTCGGGATCCCAGGAGAGTGGCGATGCGCTGGTCGCCGCGATGCTCGAAGCCATCATCGCCGACGTCGACATCTTCCCCGAAGCGTCGAACGACCGCATCGCGATCTACAAGGTTTTCGCAAAATTGTTCACCTCCATTGCCATCCGCGTTCCGCAGGAGCATGCGCAATCGGCATGGGAGCAGCGCGCCGCCGCCAACCTGAACGCCATTGCGCCACGGCCCCGCCAAGCCTTCCTGCTGGTCGCCGTCGAAGGCTTTAGCGAGGACGAGGCGGCTGAAATTCTCGATGTCGACGCCAGGGAATTCTCCGAACTGCTGGCCCAGGCGAGCAACGAGATCTCCCGCCAGGTGGCGACCGACGTGCTGATCATCGAGGACGAGCCGCTGATCGCCATGGACATCGAGGAAATGGTCGAGAGCCTCGGCCACCGTGTCGTCGGCACCGCCCGCACCCATGCCGAGGCGGTGGCGATGTTCGGCAAGACAAGGCCGAAGATGGTGCTGGCCGACATCCAGCTTGCCGATGGCAGCTCGGGCATCGATGCGGTCAACGAAATCCTGTCGTCGACCTCGGTGCCGGTGATCTTCATCACCGCCTTCCCCGAGCGTCTGCTGACCGGCGAGCGGCCCGAACCCGCTTTCCTCGTCACCAAGCCGTTCAATCCAGACATGGTCAAGGCGCTGATCAGCCAGGCGCTGTTCTTCGACCGTCAGGCCAAGGCCGCCGCTTAAGGCAATTTCAGGACAAGTGTGAAGCGGTTTTCCGTCCGGAATTGCGAAAACAAAGAGATAGAGCGGGTCGCCGTTTCCGTGAACGGTGAACTGCTCTAGCACAATCTCCAACGTCGCCGCGTCCCGGCGTTGCCAAGCTCTGGCGATCGTCCACCCGGTGATCGCCAGTTGTCGGTCGCTCAATCCGCGCTTTGCGTGGTCGCGCTCGCGTGCCCCGAATCAATTCGCGTCCGGGCCCTTCCAAAGCCTGTCTTTTTCGGCAAATGGTGGAACAAACACCAACCACCCACGTTTTTATCTCAGCATCGGAAGGAGACGGATCATGCTTTACTGGGCGCTCGTATTTCTTGTCGTGGCGATCATCGCCGGCGCGCTTGGTTTCGGCGGTATCGCCGGCACCTCCGCCGGCATCGCGCAAATCTTGTTCTTCATCTTTCTCGCCTTCCTCGTCATCTCGCTTCTGGCCGGCCTGTTCAGGCGGGCGTCTTAAGACCGGCAGCGAGCCAACACTGGAAGCCGCACCCCTCAAACGGTTTCCAGTCACCGCCGGGCGGTGTCCTTCAACGGGACGCCGCCCGGCGGACCTGTTTTGGGCTTATTTTCAGGAACTGATTTCAGCGTGAATCGTTCAGCTTGAGTGGGCGGACAGGTGATTGATGCGTTCCAGAGGCGGAGAGACAGGCGAAAGCGGGCGCAATGACGAAGTCATCGCCCTGCACCCCGCTGAAAGCGGCAAGCAGCTCGGCCGCGCCTTGCTCCATGCTCTGCACAATGCCGGCATTTCCGTTCTGTACCAGGACCGCGAAATGAAGACCGTGTGGGCGCGCAACATGCGTGAGCCATGGGCTTCCGATACTGCGGACAGCAACGGCATCCTGCCGCCGGCGCAGGCCGAGCACATCGATACCACCAAACGCCATGTCATCGCTTCCGGCAATCCTGAACGCCTCGAGCTCAGCGTTCCCACTGCTGAAGGCATCCGCTGGTTTCAAGTCTGGGTCGATGCCGATCGCGGCGACGGCGGCGATGTCCAAGGCGTTGTCACCACAATGGTGGAGACAACCGAGCAGAAGCGCCGAGAGCAAACGTTGAAGACGCTGCTGCGCGAGGTCAGTCACCGCTCCAAGAACCTGTTGGCCATCATCCAGAGCATTGCCACACAGACCGGCCGTTATTCCGAGACATCGGACGATTTCCTGACGCGCTTTCGCGGTCGGCTGCAGTCACTGGCCTCCTCGCAGGATCTGGTGACGTCGTCGAATTGGCGGGGTGCCGCACTACGCGAACTAGTCCGTGGCCAGGTCGTGCGCTATGGCGCCGATCCCGCGCAGAGCCTGCGGTTCAATGGCGTCAATCCCTACCTCAATCCCAACGCCGCTCTTCATATCGGCCTGGCCATGCACGAGCTCGCAGTCAATTCATTCAGTTACGGCGCCTTGGCGCGGCCGGATGGCTTCGTCGAGGTAACCGCCAATCTGTCGAGCATCACGGAGACCGCTGATAAGCCGGCTTTGTCGCTGACCTGGGTCGAGGCCATTGTCGCCAATGACAACAGGCGCACCGGGAAACGATTCGGCAGCGTTGCTCTCGAACGCGTTGTGCCGATATCGCTGAACGGCACGGCGACGCTGGAAATCACCGGCGACCGCCTCGAATATCGGCTTGTCGTTCCGCACGGCAATTTCGAAACCGAGTGAGAGGCCGGATTTGCCTCAGAGCAATTCCGTCCCGAATCGCGTCAAACAGAGAGCCCGGAGCGCCGGATTCCTTAACCGGTTGTTCACCATGAAGTTCGATGCTGAGGCTCCCAGAGATTGCCGGGTCTTGACCGATTCAACCGACGCTTCGGCCGTGGCCTGCAACCCGACTATGGGAGGAAATGATCTTGACGGTTGCCGACATGAACAGGCTGGAGCAGGCCGCCCGCGTCTCGATGAGCGGCTTTCAGGATCCTGATGCTTCCGCCTCGCCTGCGCCGCATGCCTGGCATCCCTTGCTTCGTTTCGCCGCTGTCGCGCTCGTCGCCACCATCGTGCTGATTGTGGCGTCGCAGCTGGGCTGAGCCAGGATCGCTCGGGTCCACATTTGCTCCCAAATCAGGCTGAGCTCAGAGGCTGGTCTGGCTCCTGGCCAGCCAATTACCAACGTCCCCACCTTCTCATCACAGGAACTTTGACGGCTGTCGACCGTTCTTAAGGCGAGAGGATCTTTCGCCGTGGAACACATCGCCGCTTTGCTTCTGGTTATCGGTTGTTCAAGCAGCATGACCGAATGCCGCGAACTGCAGGTGCCAGTCAGCGTATTCGAGACCGCGGAGGCATGCACCGCCGAGCGGCCTTTTGCCATGGGCGACGTGCAGGGTCAGGCCCAGCATGTCGTTGCCAAATGTCTTGAAGTCGATCCCGCCTTGGAGGACGACTATGACCGGATCGTCTGGAACGTGCGTCCGGATGGTTCGCTCGATGCATCCTTGCAGATTTCAAACGTCGTGGTTGCATCGAATGTGACACGCCCCTAGAAAGACTATCTTCAACAACAATAAGATCGAGCGGGCACAAGCCGGCATTTCATGCTAAATGGCGGCTGGAGCTTACTAAAGTGAGGACGAAAGTGAGGAGAGACTCAATGCGGAAATTGATTATTGCCATGGTTGCGGTGGTCGCCGTCAGCGGCTGCAGCACGACCGAACAGGACGTGGGTGTCGGCACGTTGGTAGGCGCCGGCGTCGGCGGCCTGGTTGGCGGCGGCAAGGGTGCGCTCATCGGCGCAGCCGTTGGTGCTGGTTCCGGTCTGCTGGTGCGCAACCTGCGCAATGGCTATTGCCAGTATCGCGACAATCGCGGCCGGCTCTACACCGCTCGCTGCTGATCCGCTTCAAAGCGTCAAACAATAGAGACGGAGACCGGTTAGCCGGTCTCCGTTTTTTTGCGTGTATCGGGCGGCGGAATCCTGATTTCCACTGTAAGCCCGTCGGCACGAAAATCTCTGGCGATCGTGCCGCGCAATTCGCGCGTGACATTGAGATCGATCAGCTTGGTACCGAAGCCGGTCTTGGCCGGCGCTTCGAGTTGCTTCTGCCCGGCCTCGCGCCAGTTCAGAACCAGCATCCTGTCGGATCCGCGTCCCTCGAACGACCAGTCCACTTTAAGCGCGCCGACCGAATTGCCAGCTTCGCCATATTTCAGCGCATTGGTCGCCAGTTCGTGAAAGGTCAGGCCAAGCGCCTGCGTCGTCGTCTCGTCGAGCAGCACCTGAGGGCCTGACAATATCCCGTCCGGGAGCTCCTTGCCGAACACCTGGCCAAGCTCGATGCGCAGCAAATCGCCAAGGTCGGCCTTCTGCCAGCGCGATCGCGTCAGCATGTCCTGGGAAGCCGCCATTGCCTGCAGGCGAGCCGAGAAGGAAGAGGAGAACTCCTTTACGTCGGTGGCGTGCGCTGCCGTCTGACGCGCGATCGCCAGCACCCGCGTGATCGAATTCTTGATCCGATGCTTCATCTCCTGCAGCATCAGATCCTTTTCGAGCAGGCTCTTTTCCGTCGTCTCGTGCAACAGCGACTTGGCGTCATAGGCGCGCTCCTGATAGCGCGCCACCAGAGCGATCGCGCCGGCCAACAGCAACCCGAACAAGCCGAGCATCACCGGAATGGCGCGCGAAGACGGCTGCGAGAAAGCGCTTGTCGGCCGAAACAGCACCGTCCACGGGCGGCCGGCGACGATGATCTTGCGCGTCACCAACAGCCTGTCGCCGAAGCTCGCAACCGGCGGCGTTTCCGACTGGAACAGAAGATTGTCGGCATCGACCTTGCCGTCGTAGACCTCGGTGTTGACCGGCAGCAGCGGCGTACGGCTGAGCGCGGTCTGGAACAGGTCGCGGGCGCGGAAAGCGGCGTAGAGAAAGCCTGATGTCGACGACCTGGAGGCGTTAATGCCATCCGGCGCGGTTTCGACATTGAGCCTGACGAAGACCAGGAAGCCGGTAAAGGTCTGTGCCGCGCCCGCGCCCTGGCCGAGTTGGACCAGGCCGCTTGCATGCTGTACGTCATCGGCCATCGCCTTTTCGATCGCTTCGCGCCGCGCCGGTTCGGTGAACATGTCGTAGCCGATGGTCGACTCGTTGCCAGGATCGAGCGGCTCGAACAGCACGACGGGCGTGCGCCAGGACTGTGACGTGTCCGGATAGACAGCGTGGGGCACGCCACGGTCGCGCAACATGTCGCGCTCGACCGCCGCTTCGTCGCCGGTTTTGACCAGCCTGAGATAACCGATGCCGCGCAGGCCGGCGAAATTGCTGTCGACGTCGAGCGCGCTGAAGAAGGCCTTGAATTCGCTACGCGAAATCTCGCCATTACGGGCGTCGAACAGCGCCTGCGTCGAGCGCAGCAGCGACAGATGCAGGTCGATGCGACTTTCGATGCGGTTGAGCGCATCGTCGGCCGTCGCCTCGAATTTGATCCGTGCCGCCTCCTGGGTGGCGAAGTAGGCGAAGCCTGCCATCGTCATGCTGATCAGCGCGACGGCAATGAAGGCGACGATCGGGAAAAACTTCTTCAAAGGATGCTGCGGTCCATGTATCTGGGACCTTTATGGCATGTCACCGCGCCAACACAATGGCGAGGCCAAACCATCGTGACAGCTGGCACATTACGTTTCCAGATATTAGCCGGCTTATCGATCGCGCATCGGAGAAGATGACCGTCAGCCGATGATGGCGCTCGTCTCAGGCGGCGATCTTCAGCGCGCCCGGTCCGGGAATGGCGCCGGGTGGGCATTTGCCGAGGATGATCATGCCAAGCACCTCGTCCTGGGTGACATCGGTGGTGCGCGCGGTGCCGACGACCTGGCCGTTCTTCATCACGCAGACGCGGTCGGCGAGTTCGAACACGTCGTGGATGTCGTGGCTGATCAGGAAGATACCGATGCCGTCGGCCTTGAGTTGCTTGACCAGTTCACCGACCTGCGCCGTTTCCTGCGGACCAAGGGCGGCCGTCGGTTCGTCCATGATCAGGATGCGGGCGTTGAACAGGATGGCGCGCGCGATCGCCACCGACTGGCGCTGGCCGCCCGACAGCTTGATCACCGGCTCCTTGAAGCGCTGGAAACGCGGATTGAGCCGGCCCATGACCTTGCGCGCCTCGGCTTCCATGGCGACATCGTCAAGCGTGCCCCAGCCGGTCATCAGCTCACGGCCGAGGAAGAGGTTGGCGGCGGCGTCGACATTGTCGGCCAGCGCCAGCGTCTGGTAGATCGTCTCGATGCCGTATTTCTTGGCGTCGCGCGGGTTGGAGATCGAAGCCTCCTGGCCGTTGACGAAGATCTGCCCCGCGTCGCGCTTGTAGGCGCCCGACAGGATCTTGATCAGCGTCGACTTGCCGGCGCCGTTATGGCCGAGCAGCGCCACGACCTCGCCCGGGAAAAGATCGATGGACGCATCGTCGACGGCGCGGATGCCGCCGAAGGCGATCGAGATGTTGCGCATGTCGATCAGCGCTGTGCCCGTGGGAGCAGTTTTTTCCATGATCGTTCCTCCCCTAGACCCGCTTGCGGTAGACGGTGTCGAGCCACACTGCAATGACCAGCACGGCGCCAACGACGATGCTCTGCAGCGGCGAGTCGATGCCGAGCAGCACCATGCCGGATTGCAGCGACTGCATCAGAAGCGCGCCGAGCATGGCGCCCATCACCGTTCCGGCGCCGCCGGCCAGCGACGTGCCACCGATGACGGCAGCGGCGATGACCAGCAGCTCGTCCAGCGTGCCCAGTGCGTTGGTCGACGCGTTGAGGCGGGCCGACGAGATCGCCGCGCTGATCGCCGCCAGCACGCCCATGATCATGAACACCTTCATGGTCACCCAGCGCGTGTTGATGCCGGCAAGTTCTGCTGCTTCCGGATTGCCACCGATGGCGAAGACATAGCGGCCGAAACGCGTGCGCTTGGTGATGAAGGTCATGATGATGCCCGTGGCCACCGCCATCAGCACCGGTATGGCGATGCCATGCGCGATAAACAGCCCGCCTTCGGGAAGGGTGATGCCGTTCTGCATTGCATACTGGCGCACGATGCCGATCGGCCATGGATAGGAATTGGCGATCCAGACGGCGCCGAGGATGGCCGCGCAAGCGACCACGCCAAGCAAGGCCTCAGCCCACACGGGGCGCAGGGGAAAGCTGAACCGCTTGCGCTGCGAGCGGCCGTTGAGCAGCGCGAAGGCAACCGCCGCACAGGCGACGATGCCGACGATCCAGCTGGCGGTAGCGCCGATCGAGCCGCGTGGTCCGCCACCCATCAGCTGGAAGGTGGCGTCGAGCGGCGCGACCGTGCGCCCGCTGGTGATCAGCCATGCCATACCGCGCCACACCAGTAGGCCGCCCAGCGTCACGATGAAAGCCGGAACCTCCATATAGGCGATGATGAAGCCCTGGAACGCGCCGATCAGCAGACCAAGCACCACGCCGGCGGCCAGCGCGATGATCCAGAGCCAGGGATTTCCGAGCTGGAAGCCGATGACGCGAATGAGGAATTCGGCCTGCGCCACACCCATGATCATACCGATCACGCCTTCGACGGAGCCAACCGAAAGGTCGATGTTGCGCATGACGATGACCAGCACCATGCCGGTCGCCATGATCGCGACCGAGGAGGTCTGCACCGACAGGTTCCACAGATTGCGCGGCGTCAGGAAAAGCCCGCCCGACAGGATGTGTATGCCGACCCAGATGACCAGCAGGGCGCCAACCATGCCGAGCATGCGCGTGTCGAGTTCGGTAGCCTTGAGGAACCGCCCGATGGCGCTGAGCTCGGATGCGCGCGCCCGGTCCGCAGCAGTGCTGGCGACCGGCTGATTAGAGGTCGTGTCGGTCATGCTATCCTCCCACCGGTTTGCCGTCTGGCGCGGGTGCCGGAACATGGATGCTATTTGCTTTCCGTGGTCATTTGAAGCGGAAGCCCTTGGAGAAACGCCGCGGCTTTTGGGCCGCGGCGCCGAGATTTCGAACCGATAGGGTCCGGTTTTAGTTGCAGGCTGCAACGCTGCCGGCAGTGACGCCGGCGCAGACTTCGTCCTTCTTGATCCAGCCGGCGTCGATGACGACGTTGAGGTTGTCCTTGGTGATGGCAACCGGGGTCAGGAACAGCGACTTGACGGTGTTGCCGCCGGGCGTGGTGAAGTCCTTGGCGCCGGCAATGTCGCCCGTCTTCTTGCCGTCGGCCAGCTGCGAAGCGATCTCGGCGGCATTCTTGCCGAGTTCGCGCGCGTCCTTCCACACCGACACGGTCTGCGTGCCGAGAGCGATACGGTTCAGCGCGGCATGGTCGCCGTCCTGGCCCGAGACCGGAACGGTTCCGGCCAGACCCTGCGCCGTCAGCGCCGCGACGACGCCGCCGGCGGTGCCGTCATTGGCCGCAACCACCGCATCGACCTTGTTGTCGTTGGCGGTCAGGAACTGTTCCATGTTCTTCTGGGCGTTGGCGGGCAGCCAGCCATCCGTGTAAGCCTCGCCGACATTCTTGATCTTGCCCGAGTCGATGGCTTCCTTGAGCACTTCCATCGAGCCGGCGAACAGGAAATCGGCATTCGGATCGGCACCCGAGCCCTTGATGAAGACATAGTTGCCTTCGGGCTTCGCCTTGAACACTTCGCGGGCCTGCATGCGGCCGACTTCCTTGTTGTCGAAGGTCAGATAGAAGACGTCCTTGTTCTCGATCAAGCGGTCATAGCCGACGACTGGAATGCCTTCGTCCAGCGCCTTCTGCACGGCCGGGCCGATGGCCGAGGCGTCCTGCGCCAGGATGATCAGCGAGTTGGCGCCCTGCGAGATCAGGCTTTCGACGTCGGTCAACTGCTTGCCGGGATTGGACTGCGCGTCGGCGGAGATGTACTTGTCGCCGGCCGCCTCGATCGCTGCCTTCATTGCCGCTTCGTCGGTCTTCCAGCGCTCTTCCTGGAAGTTCGACCACGACACGCCGATGACCTTGTCCTTCGCCTGCGCGACCGACACCAGCGTCAGCGACATGGCGACACCCGCCAGCATGGCGGCTGCAAATCTGTTCATGATAATCCTCCCTGCGCCGCGCACGGCGCGACAAAAACTGGCCCGAAGGCCGGCACACAGAGGCTCCATTTTTTCGAGCCTCGAAAAAATACTGGTCCAACGGCGGGGCGCTGTCAACATCGATTCTGATGGATTCTGATGGCTTCGCCGAATTTTTTCGAGACCCGCAATAAACAATGACAGCGCCGCCGGCTTCTGCCAATATTTGCGTGGCGTCCCTGACCGCCTCCACTATCATGAGGCGCGAGGGGGACCGGGAGGAAAACAAAATGTCGGTTGGAATCCGTCACGACGATCTGCGCCGTCGCAACCGTGCGATGGTGATTTCGGCCGTGCGCCGGGCCGGCCAGCCGTCGCGCACCGAGATTGCCGCGACCACAGGCCTCAGCCATTCGACCATATCGGCGATCTCGTCTGATCTGATTCAAGAAGGCATCCTGGCCGAGAGCAAACCCGGCGAGACGGGTGCGCTGAAGCGCGGCCGGCCGCAGGTCGGCCTGGGCCTCAACCCGGAAGCCGCCGCGGTGATGACCGTGGTGCTGTCGCTGAATTTCCTCTCCGTCACCGTCATCGACTATGCTGGCCATGTGGTCGCCGAGGAGCAGCGTCGGCTGGACACGCTGACCATGCCGCGCGACGAGCTGATCGGCGAATGCGTAGCGATTGTCCGGCGCCGGCTCGAGGACCCCGACCTCGATGTCCAGAGCGTCGCCCGCATTGCCATGGGCATCCAGGGCATCACCGATTCGCAGGCCCGCGCCATGCTGTGGTCGCCGATCACGCCGCTGACTGACATTGCCTTCGCCGACATACTGGAAGCGGAATTCGGCATTCCGGCCACCATGGAAAACGACTGCAACATGATGGCGGTGGCGCTGCAATGGCGCCAGCCTGAGCGCTACCGCGACAATTTCATCGCTATCCTGCTCTCGCACGGCATCGGAATGGGGCTGGTGCTGAAGGGCGAATTGTTCACCGGCACCCATTCGTCGGGCGGCGAGTTCGGCCACATGATCCACCGGCCCGGCGGCGCGCTGTGCCGTTGCGGGCGGCGCGGCTGCGTGGAGGCCTATGCCGGCAACTACGCCATCTGGCGCAGCGCCAAAATGATGAGCGAGGATGCCGAACCGGTCGATGTCGGCGACGCCGACATGCGGGCGCTCGCCGCACGTGCCCGCGAGACCGATGGCCCCGAGCGCGAAGCCTACCGCAAGGCCGGCGAGGCGCTCGGCTTCGGCCTCGGCAGCCTGTTCGCGCTGATCGATCCGGCACCTGTCGCCATGGTCGGAGTCAGCGCCGCCGCGTTCGATCTGATCGAACCGGCATTGCGCGAAGCGATTGCTCAGACCGCCGGCGGCCAGCACTCGAAATCGATCTCCTTCGACACCGAGCCCAACGAACTGCCGCTGATCCGCGAAGGCTGCGCCATGCGCGCGCTCGGCTTCGTCGACCAGGAGATTTTCGCACCAGGGATTCAGGCGAAAGCGGGCAAGCATGTCGCCTGAGGGGCCGGCAACAGCGCGGCGCGCCTAATCTTCCCGGATGGCGTAGCCGGCGCCGCGGATGGTGCGGATGACGTCGGGCATGCGGCCATTGTTGACCGCCTTGCGCAGCCGGCCGACATGCACGTCGACCGTGCGCTCGTCGATATAGATCGTCTCGCCCCAGACATTGTCGAGCAGCTGGCTGCGCGAGAACACGCGGCCGGGATGGCGCATCATGAATTCGAGCAGACGGAACTCGGTCGGTCCGAGCCTGATTTCGCTCTTCTTGCGGTAGACGCGGTGCGATTCACGGTCGAGCACGATGTCGCCGACCTTGAGCACGCTGGACAGCACTTCCGGCTTGGCGCGGCGCAGCAACGCTTTCACGCGCGCCATGAATTCCGGTGTCGAGAACGGCTTGACCAGATAGTCGTCGGCGCCGGTGGACAGGCCACGCACGCGGTCGCTCTCCTCGCCACGCGCGGTCAGCATGATGATCGGCAGCCGTTCGGTCTCGGGCCGCATGCGCAGCCGCCGGCAGAGCTCGATGCCGGACACCGCCGGCACCATCCAGTCGAGCACCAGAAGGTCTGGCACGTTTTCCTGCAGCCGGATTTCGGCCTCGTCGCCGCGCGTCACCACCTCGACCTGGTAGCCTTCGGATTCGAGGTTGTAGCGGAGAAGAACGCCCAGCGGCTCCTCGTCCTCCACGACCATGATGCGTGGCGCGATCATCAGCAGTTCACCCTTGTCAGGCCGAAGTGGCCATCGCCGTCTCGTCCTGCTTCGGGCGATTGGCGGGCAATTGCTGGCCGGTCAGCACATAATACGCATTTTCAGCGATGTTGGTGACATGATCACCGATGCGCTCCAGATTCTTGGCGCAGAACAGGAGATGCGTGCAGGCGGTGATGTTGCGCGGGTCTTCCATCATGTAGGTCAAGAGTTCACGAAACACCGACGTGTATTTGACGTCGATACGTTCGTCCTCATTCCTGAGTTTCGCCAGGGCTGCGGCATCCGCGGCGGCATACTCCTCGACCACCCCTTGCACCTGGATCAGCACCAGCTGCGCCATCGCGTCGATGGAGTGCGAGAGGTCGCGCGGCGTGACGCTGAGGCCCACTGTGCCGACACGCTTGGCGATGTTCTTGGCGAGATCGCCGATGCGCTCGAGGTCGCCGGCCATGCGGATCGAGCCGACCACGGCACGCAGATCGTTGGCCATCGGCTGGCGCTTGGCGATGAGCGTAATGGCGCGATCGTCGAGTTCCCGCTGGCGCGCGTCCATGATGGCGTCGTCGGAAACGACGCGCTGCGCCAGCGCATTGTCGGAATTGAGCAGCGCTTTTGTCGAGCCGCTGACCATCGACCCGGCCAGATCGCCCATGTCGCGGATCAGCTTGCTGATCTGGCCCAACTCTTCATCGAAGGAGGCGACGGTATGTTCACCCATGATCCTGATCCTCGTGCCTGAAAATTCAACCGCTGGACGGCTCAGCCGAAGCGGCCGGTAATGTAGTCCTGGGTGCGCTTGTCGTCGGGGTTGGTGAACATCTTGTCGGTGGCGCCCTCCTCGACCAGGTAGCCGAGGTGGAACATCGCCGTGCGCTGCGACACGCGCGCCGCCTGCTGCATCGAGTGGGTGACGATGACGATCGTGTAATTCTGGCGCAGCTCGTCGATCAGCTCCTCAACGCGTGCGGTGGCAATCGGGTCGAGTGCCGAGCAGGGTTCGTCCATCAGGATTACTTCCGGCGACACCGCGATGGCGCGCGCGATGCACAGGCGCTGCTGCTGGCCGCCGGACAAGCCGGTGCCGGGCTCCTGCAGGCGGTCCTTGACCTCGTTCCAGATCGCCGCCTTCTTCAAGCTCGACTCGACGATCTGGTCCATGTCGGACTTGCGCTTGGCCAGCCCATGGATGCGCGGGCCGTAGGCAACGTTCTCGTAGATCGACTTCGGGAACGGATTGGGCTTCTGGAACACCATGCCGACGCGAGCCCTGAGTTCGACGACGTCGATGTTCTTGTCATAGATGTCGTCGTCGTCGAGCGTGATCTTGCCGGTCACCCGCGCCGAATCGATGGTGTCGTTCATGCGGTTGAGGCAGCGCAGGAAGGTCGACTTGCCGCAGCCGGACGGGCCGATCAGCGCCGTCACCTGGTTCTGGCGGACGTCGAGGTTGACGTCGAACAGCGCCTGCTTCTCGCCGTAGAACACGCCGACCTTGTCGCCGCGCATCTTGATGACTTCGTTCGTCTTGGCGTTCATTTTGTCGCCCACTGCGTTTTCAAGGGACTGTTCGGTCATGATGTTCATACCAAATTGCCTTTTTTCTACCAGCGCCGCTCAAACCGGCGCCGAAGCACGATCGCGGTGATGTTCATGGCCATGAGGAAGACGAGCAGGATGATGATGGCGCCGGACATGCGCTCGACAAAAGCGCGTTCGGCCTCGTTTGCCCACATGTAGATCTGCACCGGCAGCGCCGTCGCCGGATCGAAAGGCGTCTTCGGATAGTCGGCGACGAAGGCGACCATGCCGATCAGAAGCAGCGGTGCTGTCTCACCCAGCGCACGCGCCAGGCCGATAATCGTGCCGGTCAGGATGCCGGGAGCGGCAAGCGGCAGTATGTGCTGGAACACCATCTGCATCTTCGAGGCGCCAAGCCCAAGCGCTGCCGAGCGGATCGACGGCGGCACCGCGGCAAGGGCCGCGCGCGTCGCGATGATGATGGTCGGCAGCGTCATCAATGTCAGCACCAGGCCACCGACAAAGGCGGCCGAGCGCGGCATGCCGAGGAAGTTGATGAACACGGCAAGGCCGAGCAGACCGAAGACGATCGACGGCACCGCCGCAAGATTGTTGATGTTGACCTCGATCAGGTCGGTGAAGCGGTTCTTCTTGGCGAATTCCTCGAGATAGATCGAGGCCGCGACCCCGATCGGCAGCGCCAAAAGCAGCACGATCACCATCATGTAGAACGAGCCGATGATCGCCACGCCCATGCCTGACGTCTCAGGCCGGCTGGAGGCGCCATAGGTGAACAGACCGGTGTTGAAATGCTCGGCCATTACGCCGTCGGCCTTGAGTTTGTTCATCCAGTCGATCTGCTGGTTGGACACCTTGCGGCGCGCTTCATCGACGCTGAGGTCGATCTGGCCCTTGAAGGCGGAGTCGAGATTGGCCGCGGCCAGGATGTTGACGTCGCGCGTCGTGCCGATCACCGACGGATCGGCGGCGACGATGTCGCGCAGCTGGACGCGGGCGCCTTCCGACAGGAAGCCCTTGAGCTTCATGACCATCGGCTTGTTGCTTGGGTCGATGCCAAGCTTGGCCATCAGCGCGGTGTCGGCGAGCTTGGGATAGTTCGCCTTGATCAGCACGCTCGGATCGGTGGCGCGCTTGCCGGAGGGATCGATGACTTTCTCGTCGAAGCTGATCGGCAGCGTCACCGTCGTCTGCCAAAAGGCGGTATAGCCTTTCGAGACGATGGCGATCAGCATGATGGCCAGGAAGGCCAGGCCGACCGAGATCGCAATCACACCGTAGATGCGGAAACGGCGTTCAGCGGCGTAACGCGCCTTCAGCCCTATGTCGCGGCGCGGACGCGCAACGGCGCCCGCCATCGTGTCCAGGGGAATGTCGGTCATTCGTACTGCTCCCGGTACTTGCGCACGATGTAGAGGGCGACGATGTTCATCACCAGTGTCAGCGCGAACAGCGTCAGGCCGAGCGCGAAGGCGACCAGCGTCTGCGGCGAGTTGAACTCGAGGTCGCCGGTCAGCTGGTTGACGATCTTGACGGTGATGGTCGTCATCGCCTCGAATGGATTGGCGGTGAGATTGGCGGCAACGCCGGCCGCCAGCACGACGATCATCGTCTCGCCGATGGCGCGCGACGCCGTCAGCAGGATGGCGCCGACAATGCCGGGAAGTGCGGCCGGCAGGATCACCCGCTTGATCGTCTCGGAGCGCGTCGCGCCCAGACCAAGCGAGCCGTCACGCATAGCGCGCGGCACCGCGGTGATGATGTCGTCGGAAAGCGACGACACGACCGGGATCAGCATGACGCCCATCACCAGGCCGGCGGTGAAGATGCTCTGGCCCTGGATGAAGGGCGAACCGCCGGTGAGTGCCGCCGACAGGTCGCGCAGGAATGGCCCGAGCGTGACCACGGCGAAGATGCCGTAGACGATGGTCGGGATGCCGGCCAGCAGTTCCAGCGCCGGCTTGACCACCGCGCGAACCTTGGGCGAAGCATATTCGGCCATGTAGACCGCCGACATCAAGCCGACCGGCACCGCCACCAGAAGAGCGACGGCGGCGATATAAAGCGTGCCGGCGAGAAGCGGGGTCAGGCCGAACTGGCCCTGGCTGCCGCCGGAGCCGGCAGCGGCGAAACGCGGATCCCACACGGTGCCGAAGAAGAAGCTCATCGGCGACACGCTTTCGAAGAAGGTGATGGTCTGGAACAGCATCGACAGCACGATGCCGACCGTGGTCAGGATGGCGATGGTCGACGCCGCAAGCAGCCCCCACAGCATCAGCCTCTCGACATTGTTGCGCGCCCTGGCGCGCGGCGCGATTTGCCGCAGCGCATAGAAGGCGCCGGCGATCGACAGCGCAAGCGTCAGCACCGCGCCAAACAGGCCGAGCCTATCCTGGACCGTGTTCGCCTCGACGGCGATCGGGATCATGTAATCCTGCGTGTCGCTGGCCAGCGCCACGCCCTTGGCGATGAGCAGCGGCTGCAATTCAGCGAACGTCGCGGGAAGCGGCGTTCCGGCATCGAGCCGGCGCAGGCCCTTGGCGAGGCTCTTCACCAGGCTGGCGTCGAGCGCTTCGCTGGCGACCTTGGAGTCGACAGTGCGCTCGGGCAGGGCGGCGTGGATGTGCCGGTCAAGATAGAAGGACGATCCGATATCCCAGACGGCGAGCAGCAGGACGGCAGGCAGGACTGCGAGCAGAAAGGCCCACCAACCGTGATAGTGGGCGCGCGAATGCGGCTTGACCTTGCCGGTATCGTGCGCCGCGGCGCGCTGGCGGCCGATCACGAAGGCGACCACGCCGATGGCAATGACTATGGCGAGTACGAGCAAGGACGACATCACCCACCCCAGGGAAAATTCAGATCGCGGCCGCCGTTGCGGCATGCAGCGAAATCAGGGCGCGGATTTGGTCCGCGCCCTGATCCAGTCGTTGATTACATGCTCTTCCCGGCAGCGAACGCGTCGCGCTGCGCCTGACGTTCGGCATCCGGAGCCGAAACCAGGCCGTACTGGGCGAGCGGGCTTTCCGGGCCGATCATCTGGTCGTCAAGGAAGAACTCGACATATTCCTTGAGACCGGGAACGACGCCGAGATGCGCCTTCTTGACGTAGAAGAACAGCGGGCGAGAAACCGGATACTTGCCGGTTGCGATCGTCTCGGTCGAAGGCACGATGCCTTCCACGGTGGCGACCTTCAGCTTGTCGGCATTGTTCTCGTAGAAGGCGAGGCCGAACACGCCGACGCCGGTCTTGTTGGAGTCGATGCGGGCGAGCGTCTCGGTGTAGTCGCCGTCGATGTCGACAGCCTTGCCGTCCTTGCGGATGGCGATGCAGGTCTTGCCGATTTCCTTGTCGTCGGCAATGCCGGCGGCCTTCAGGGCGGCCTTGTCGCAGCCGGCGTCGAGAAGCTTGGTCTCGAACACTTCGCGGGTGCCGTGCTTTTCACCGGGGATGTAGGCGGCGATATCCCAGTCGGGCAGCTTCGGGTTGACCTGGTTCCACTTGGTGTTCGGATTGTCGACGAGCTTGCCGTCGACGACCAGCTTGGCGGCGAGCGCCTTGTAGATGTCGGCGGGAACCAGCGCCCAATCCGGGCCCTTGATGTCGGTAGCGAAGACGATGCCGTCATAGCCGATGCGGACTTCCTGGACTTCCTTCACGCCGGCGTCGGCGCAGGACTTCAGCTCGTCCTTCTTGATCGGGCGCGAGGAGTTGGCGATGTCGATGGTGTCTTCGCCGACGCCCTTGCAGAATTCCTTGATGCCGGCGCCGCTGCCGCCGGACTCGACCACCGGGGTCTTGAAGTTGGTGAAGGTTTCGCCGAACTGCTCGGCGACGATCTTGGCGTAAGGTAGCACGGTCGACGAACCGGCGACCTGGATCTGGTCGCGCGCGGCGGCGACACCCGACGATGCGGCGAACGCTACCGCCACGGCCGATGCCGTAACGAGGAATTTCTTCATGTGGCCTGCTCCTGTTCGGAAGATGGTCTCTCGGCGCCCTCTTCAGCCGGCGCCCGCTGAGGCCAATAGCCTTCGATTATTACAGTCGCATGACAGTTTCGTGTCAGCCCGGTAACGTCGGATGGACGCACTGAAAACCGCAGCCGTCCGGCCTCTCCGCGAGAGCCGCAGTTTGCCGCTGGAATCATAAGCTTGCGGGATTTTGCGCCGGCATTTGTCCAGGCGGATCGCAGGCCGCGATGCCGAGAAAGAAAAACCGGACGGGAGCGCGTTGCCCGTGGCCAGAGCGTATCTTGGCCGAGCCATCGCCAAAAACAGGTCCGTTGGGGTAGATTTCGACGCTGTTTCTTTGTCGGCGGTCGCTTGCTCCCGCCCGTAACTGAATGAGCGGTTGAGTTGCCGCCATTTTCCCGACTGGGCGTAAGCTTTGATATGGTGCGATCGCACCATATCCCTGGACGTCGCGGCACCGCCGAATCCCGGCGCTGATATCAGCTAGCCGGCGTCTCGCTGGGCTTCGCTCGCGATGCCGGCCCAGCGCTCGACCTTTTCGAGCAACGCCTTGGGACTGATCGGCTTGGGCAGATAATCGTCCATGCCGGCTTCCAGGCAGCGCTCGCGATCGCCCTTCAAGGCATGGGCGGTGACGCCGACGATCGGGATATGCGTGCCGCTCTCTTGCTCCAGCCGGCGAATCGCGGCCGTGGCTTCGAGCCCGTTCATCTCCGGCATCGAGACATCCATCAGGATCATGCGCGGATTGAGCCGGCCGAAAGCGTCGAGCGCCTTGCGGCCGTTGCCGACGATCTCGAAACTGTAGCCGGTTTCACCGAGGATCTGAGTGAACACCATCTGGTTCACCTCATTGTCCTCGGCAACGAGGATGTCGAGCCCGCGTTCGTTGCCGCCGGCCCGGGCGCGGGCGCGCACTGGCGGCGGATGCAACTGCGCCCGCTCGGACGCGGCGCGTGCCGGCGGCGCCGACACCCGCTGTACCATCGCTTCGCCGGAACCGCCACTTGCGGCTTCCGGCGCCTGACCTGTCGTGCCGTGGCGATGGCGCTGGATGGTCGCGACCAGCGTCTCCAGCAACACCGAGGAGCGCGCCGGCTTGATCAGCTGCGCGTCGATGCCGAGGTCGCGGTAGCTGGTGTTGGCGAGCGACTGGTCGACCGAGGTCAGCATGATGATTGGTGTGTCGGCCAGCCCTGCGGTGTTGCGCACGATGCGCGCCATTTCGGCGCCGCTCATCCCCGGCATCTGGTAGTCGAGCACGACGCAGTCGACCGGCACGCCATAGGCAGCCGCGGCGACCAGCACCTTCAGTCCTTCGGCACCGCTTTCGGCGGCGCAGGAATCGAACGTCCACGACACCATCTGCTCGGTCAGGATCGAGCGGTTGACGGCATTATCGTCGACGATCAGCACCCGCGCGCCGGTGACGTCGACGGGCATGATGCGCTGCACCGTCTGCTGGCCGGCCCTCGGCAGCGTGACGGTGAACCAGAAGGTCGAGCCCTTGCCCTCGGCGCTCTCGACGCCGATCTCGCCGCCCATCAGCTCAACCAGCCGCGAGGTGATGGCAAGGCCGAGCCCGGTGCCTTCGTGGCGCCTGGTCGACGAGGTATCGACCTGATTGAACTTTTCGAAGACGGCCTTCAGCTTGTCCTCCGGAATGCCGATGCCGGTATCGGTGACCGAGATGGTGAGCCTGGTTCCGGCCACAACCCTCTCGCCGGTGACATCGACCAGCACATGGCCTTCGTCGGTGAACTTCACCGCATTGCCGAGCAGATTGGTGACGATCTGCCTTATGCGGCCGACATCGCCGATGAACAGGCTTTCCAGGCCCGGCTCGACGCGCACGATCAGTTCGAGATCCTTCTCCTTGGCGCGTGTCGACACCAATGTCGCCACATCCTCGATCGCCTCGGGCAGGTTGAACGGCGCCGGGTCGAGCACGAGCTGGCCGGCATCGATCTTGGAGAAGTCGAGGATGTCGTTGATGATGGTCAAAAGCGCGTTGCCCGACTTGACGATGATGTCGGTGAACGTCTTCTGCTTGGGGTCGAGGTCGGATTTGGCGAGCAGCTCGGCCATGCCGAGCACGCCGTTCATCGGCGTGCGGATCTCGTGGCTCATATTGGCCAGGAATTCCGACTTGGCGCGGTCGGCAAGCACGGCGCGCTGGCGCGCCTCGCGCAACTCGGCCTCGCGCATCTTCAACTCTGTGATGTCGGTGGTCGATCCGATGAGATAGAGCGAACCGTCGGAGGCGATCATTGCGCCCTTGCGCGCGAACTGGTGGCGCACATTGCCGTCGGCAAGCGTCACCGTCTCCTCGATCTCCTGCGTCTCGCCGGTGCGCAGCACGGCCATATCACTGACGACGAAGGCCTCACCGTCCGCGCCGAAGATCTCGACATCGGTCTTGCCGATCGCCTCCTCCTTGCTCAGGCCGGTCAGGTCGCACCAGCCCTTGTTGACGTAGAACTGGCGCAGGTCCGAGCGCTTGGCGTAGATCGACACCGGCACGTTGTCGATGAGATTGCGGAACACCTCGTTCTCGCGCATGCTCTCTTCCAGCGCCTGCTCGCGCGCCTTGACCTCGGTAATGTCGGTGCTGGAGCCGACCAGACGCACCGACCCGTCGAGCGCCACCAGGCGGCTCTTGCGCGTCATCAATTGCCGCACCGTGCCGTCGCGATGGGTGACGGGCTCCTCGACCTCGCGGCCACGGCCGGTGACGACGACCTCGGTGTCGTCATGGGTGTAGGTTTCGGCATCGTCGATGCCGAAAAGCTGGAGATCTGTACGGCCGATGGCCTCCTCCTTGGGGATGCCGGTCAGCGCGCACCAGGACTTGTTGACGAATTCCATGCTCAGGTCCTGCGCCTTGATGAAGGCGGCGACCGGCAATTCGTCCATGACGTGGCGGAACAGGTCGATCTGGCGCATCGAATCCTGCAGCGCCTTTTCGCGGCTCTTGATTTCGGAAATGTCGACGCGCACGCCGATGAAGGTGCCGTCCTCGGTCCGCATATCGTAGACCTGGTACCAGCGGCCGTCTGGATTGAGGCGCTCGTAGGAGGTGTTCGGCAAGTGGTAGCGGGCAAGGATGGCATTGAGCCAGACCTCGCGGTCGCCGTCATAGAGTCTGTCGATCTCGGGATCGCCGCTCGATCGGAAATAGCCGACCGAATGTCCCAGTTCCAGCGCGTCGCGGAAGCTGCTGCCGGGCTGCCATGCCGGCACCAGCGCCGGCAGCGTGTCCTGCAGCTTGCGGTTGGCGAAGACGAACTTGTCGTCGCGGTCGTAGATGATGACGGCCGCGGGGAGCGATTCCAGCACCGTGGCAAGGTTCTTGCGGGCGTCCTCGGCTTCCGTCTCGCGGCGCTTCATGTCGGAGATGTCGAACAGGAAGCCGGCGACATAGTTGCGGCCGCTTGGCATGCCGACGCGGTTCTTGCGCACGATGCGCGAACGCCTGGTGCCCTCGACCTCGAAATTCTCCTCGATCTCGTAAGGCGTGCCGGTCGCCAGCACGGCGCGTTCGCTGTCTTCGAACAGCGCGGCATCCTTCCCCGGCATGAAGTCGCCGCCAGGCCTGCCCAGCATCGCTTGCGGCGTCTGTCCGAACAGCGCCGAAAACGCCTCGTTGACGAAGACGAAGCGCAGATTGTCGTCCTTGACGAAGATCGGGTCCTCGACGGCGTTGATCACCGCCTCGGCCAGCCGTGATTTTTCCAGCGCCTCGGCGAGCTCGGCCTCGCGGTCCTTCATGTCGGTGACGTCGACATAGGAGATCAGCCTTTTGCCGCCGGCGAGCGGCGCCAGCGATGCAATCAGCGTACGGCCGTCATTGCGCGGCAATTGCCTAGAGCCCACCACGCCGGCCGAGATTTCTGCTTCGCGCTCGGCGATGTGGCGCTGCCATTCGGCGTCGTCGGCGCCGTAGGGGTCCATATCGCGGCTGGCTTGCATCAGCTCGCGGAAGCCGCAGCCGATCCCGGCGCGTCGGGGATCGATTTCCCAGAAATCATAGAAGGCGCGGTTGATCACCTCCGTGCGCATGTCCGCATCGAGGACAAGCACGCCGATCGGCATGTGATCGACCATCGTGCGCAGATTGGCGAAGGTCTCGGCAACCCTGGCGTTGGCGCTTTCGATCGCGGCGTCGCGAAGCGTCAGCTCGGTGATGTCGTAATAGCTCAGGAGCCGCTTGCCGCCGGACAGCGCCGTTACCGAGAACATCATGGTGCGGCCATTGGCATGGGTGAACTCGCGTGGTGCAACCGAGCCGGCGCGGATTTCCTCGATACGGGTGGCGAGGTAATGCTGCCACTGCTGTTCGTCGAGATCGCCATAGATGCCGTTGCGGCGGTTGAGCTCCATCAGGAGGCTGAACGGTGCGCCGACGGTGATGGCGCCGTCCGGAATCCTGGAGAGGTCGCGATAGGCCTTGTTGACGATCAGCGTGTCGAGTTTGGCGTCGAGCAGCACGACGCCCATATGCATGGCATCCATCGTCCGCTCGAGATCGGCAAGATGCTGCGTGCTCTCGTCTGCGGCTGGCGGCACCTGCCGAAGGTCGTCCAGCGCACCGGCCAGCGCCGTGACGTTGCGGCCAATGCCGCGATAGCCGGTAAACTCGCCCTCGCTGTCGAAACGGGGCGAGCCGGTGATCGAAACCCAGCGGCAGCCGGGGCGGCCGCCCTTCAATTCATAAACGAAGTCGCGAAATGGCCGATGCGCCTGCAGATCCTCCAGATGTGCGGCGGCGTGTCGATTGCCGTGCATCATCTGCTTGAGGAAATCGAAGCGGAAGCGACCAAGAATGCTGGCGGGATCGATGCCGGTGGCGGCCTGGTAATTTTCTGAAAGCCAGGAAAAGCGCAGTTCCGCGTCGGTCTCCCAGACCCAGTCAGCACCGGCCTCGACCAGTTCGCGCAGCGCTTCGGGTGAAGCCCCGGCGGACGCGTTCTCGCCACACAAAGCAATCTCGACCAGCCGGCGCAGCGCTTCGGGCGAATCCTCGCCAGGAGTGTCCTCGCCACGCAAAGCGGCCTCGAACAGCTCGCGCAACGCTTCGGGCGAAGCCCCGGCGGAATCGTCCTCGCCATGCAAACCGGCCTCGACCGGCTCATGCGGCGCTTCGGGTGCCCCCCCGACGGACGTATCCTCGCTGTCCACAGCCCCCTCTCGGGAACCGCGTCCGCCGCGTGTTCCAACAGTCCCGTCAGCCATTCCGTACCCACCCCGAGAGCCAAGGCCGAACCTCCGCAGCGGTTCGCCGGCGAAATGTGCCCGAGAAGCATTAATGATCCGCTAACCATAACGCATCCAAACTCCAACCAGAGCCCACATTGCCCTGCGGTATTCCGCCGGTTGTCGGCGGAACCCCGACCGGGCTATAAGTTGGCGGGGGTATTGCGGATGACTGGTTGGATCGTGCCTTGTTTCCTGGGCGTGGCGCTGCTTGCGAGCAGCGGCTGCGCGCGCAGCTATGACGGCACAGTTGTGATCCCGAGGCCGCTCGATATCAGGCGGGTCTGGGATCGCGATCCGTCGCTGACCGAGGCCAGCAAGATGCAGGCGGCAGCCGGCGTGTTTCCGACGCCGCCGCCGCAGGAGCCGTACCGGCCGGCGGCGCGCCGACAGACGACATCGGCTCCGCCGAGACGGCACGTCAGGTCCAGCCCGCCCGCGACGACTTCCGAACCGGCCAACCCGCTCACCTGCAAGAATGTCAGCCAACCCGGCAAACGCTACAAGATGGTCTGCGAATAGCCTGATGCATGTCGCCCTACAGCGGCCCGCGGTTTTGGGATCAAAACATGGATAAAACAGGGCATTTCGGCGCCGCGCGGGTCAGTCCGTCGGGAAGAAAGCCGGCCCGACCATCCTGACCGGCCGCGAGCCGGCCAAAGCTTCGACCGACTGCTGCTGGGCAGCGCCCGTGGCCTCTGGGGTAGAGCCGTCGGTCCGGGGGATTTGCGCAACTGTCACGAGATCCGGTTTTGCCGACGGCAGGGGAATGATGGCGTTGCTGATATTGGCTGGCGTAACCGTGCGCGCTCTCAACTCGGCGACACGCCTGGAGTAGCGCTTGACGTCACAGGCTTTGAAAGTCGCGTCGTCGCGGTATTTGAAAGCCGCCGGCAGATCCTTGTAGGATTTGCGCGTATCGAGCGCGACCATCTCTTCGGTTTCAAGGCTTGGGTCGCCCAGTGTGTACAGGTCGACGCCGGCATCGTCGCAGATGTAGCGGCACTGATCGACCATCTCCTTGACACCGTCGCCTTGCACGAATTGCGATTTCGGCGCCGGGAAGAAATAGCCGTCGGACAGGCGAACGCAAAACAGCATCGAATTGCTGCCGATCATGGCGCCCGCCGGACGCTGTTTCTGTTGCCTGGCGGCCGGCGCGCAGCCGAGCGCGACGAGCCTGGCCTGCAACCCGGACGTATCCCGGCCCGAAATCGCGGCGCCGGCGATCTGGCGTTGCACCTGGGTGCGGCTTTTGGCGAGGTCGGCGCAAGCGTTGAAGAAGCCGCCCATCGCACTTTGCGCCGCGCAGCGGCGTTGCCTCTCCAGGCCCAGGATCGCCGCAAGCTGGCGGCGCAGTTGCGCAAGCTCGGGGCTGATCCCGCCGCCGCGGCCGGACGACGCCATCTGGCCCCTGAGTGCGGCGCAAGCATCGGCAAGGGAGGCCGAGCTTCCGAGGACGGTCGCCGTCATCACCAGTGCAAGGATTCCGACTGGCCACAAACGCATCATCGGCGCCCCTGGTCCTTGTGCCCTATGGAGCCGATAGCCGCTCCAGCCGATTGAGTCTCAATATATAAGGCAAGTCTAATTCAGAGAAAGTCCAGAAACAGCCAGGTATTTACACCAAGTGTATTATGCCGTCTCCTGTAAATTCACTATTATACTTTTGTTTCAAGATTGAGACGAAGCGAGGCATCGACGCGCCTGGGCCGCCACCGCCATCAATCCCGCGTTATCGGCCCTTGCGGTTGAAACCTTTCTCCGCTGTCTCGCGTTGTATCGGGCAAAGGAGACCGAAGATGTCTATTCACTTCACCGTCTCTGGCCTGACCAGGAACCTGTTCCATTCGCTGGGGCTGGACCATGAATGGGCGCCGAGACCGCTCGATCCCGAACAGAGCCTGCTGTTGGAATGCTACCTGGCGGGGCAGATTCCCGAATCCGCCTGGGCCGACTACGTCTTCGAGACACCCGACCTGCAACGGCATGTCGACATAAGGCGCCGGCACAACTGATCAGAGCAATTCCACGAAAAGTGTGAGCGGTTTTTCCGGGAAAAGCGCGTTGCGCTTTCCCTTGGGAATTGCGTCAAAACAACGAGAGGAGCGGGTCGCCGTTTCTGTGAAACGGTAAAACGCTCTACCCCTCGCTATTGCTTGGGCGAGGCGAACTGCATGGTGAAGACATTGCCAGCGACGCCTTGTGCAAGCTTGGGCGAGAAGCTCAGGGGAAGACATTTCTGCAGAGCCGTGGTCGCGGCGTCGACAAACGCTTTCTTGGCATTGGCGTCACCATCGACCTTGATCGCCGTCGGTCGCGGCGGACCGATCAGCGTGCCATCGCGCTTGAAGCTGAAGCTCAAGGTGACGGTGGCATTTCCAGCATCGGCCGGCGGCGTCCAGCATGCCTGGATCGCATCGCCGACTTCGCTCATGGTGTCGAGCGACGCGGCATTGGACGGGTAGCCTCCGGCCAACACAACACCGGCAATCGCAAACAATCTCGCCACGCCCTTCATCGCAAAGCTCCTCGTACCTCGGGCCGCCAAGGATGATGGTAGGGTCGACGCCAGAAATGGCAATATGCCTGATATCAGACTTTATGGCGGAGCGCGGAGGCGCGCCTGACAGTGCATCGGCGAAAAGCAAAAAGGCCGGCATTGCGCCGACCTTTCCTTCCACTTCGGCGCCAGTACATCCGTGGTCGCGGGGTGGATTGCCCTCAATAGACAGGGCTTTGGTTAACGAATCCTTAGCTTTGCGCGCCGGCCTGCGATTTCACATAGGCGATATAGCCTCTGACATCGCCGGCCGGCTCGGCATAGGCCTTGCCGAGTTTCTTCTCGATCGCCGCCATGTACTCCTTCGCCCATTTGGGCAGCGGATAGTCGATGACGGCCAGGAATTCGAGCGTCGATGCCAGGCGGATGTCGGCGATCGACGGATGCTTGCCGCCGATGAACGGCTTGCCGTCCCTGAAGAAGGAGTGGAACACGTCCAGCGGCTCGGCAATCGCCGCCATGGCTGCCTTCTGCGCTTCGGATTTCTTGTCCGGATGCGCATCGCTATGGCCAACCTCGCCGGCATAGTGCGGGAAACCCAGCGCCGGATAGGTGGCGCGCGCGACATAGGGATAGAGCGTGCCGATCAGGTAGAACATGGCGCTGTCGACCATCGCCCGCTTGGCCGGCGCCTTGGGATAGAACTTCTCCAGCCCGTGCTTGTTGGCGAGATACTGCATGATGGCGCAGCTTTCCCACAGCACGCCTCTGGGAAGGCCTTTGTCCTCGATCATCGGTGTCAGATGCGCCGGATTGCGCGCCATATATTCGGGCGAACGCGTGTGGCCCCAGGCATCGGTCTCGGCGGGATCGAACCCGGCCGCGCGCGCAAACACCCGAACGGTCATGTTGTTGACGCTCGGCTTCAGCATGCTGATCTTCAAGGCCGGCTTCTTCGCAGCCTTGGCCGGCTTCGCCGCGGACTTCTTGGCGGCCGGCTTCGCCGCGGCCTTCGCAGCCGGCTTTGCGGAGGCCTTCGCCGCAGGCTTGGCAGCCGCTTTTGCTGCCGGCTTGGCGGCGGTTTTCGGCGCGGCCTTGGCCGCAGATTTCCCAGCGCTCTTTGCAGTCTTTGCCATCGTGGTTCTCCCCTTTTGTTGGCCGTCAGTATGGATTCTTCGGCGTCCGGTCGTCCGACAAGGTCGTGCGCGACCACTCGACCAACGTCTGGATCGCGTCGGCGAGATGCACTTCGGCGATGTTGTAATCGCCGCGCGCGACGCGCAGCTTGTGTGCCTGCATCAAGACGTCGGCATGGGTGAAGCCCGTCGGCGGCTCGAAGCGGTAGGACGCCAGCTCGATCAAAAGGCCGAGCGGATCCTCGAAATAGATCGAATCCATGAAGCCGCGATCCTTGACGCCGCTGTGCTTGATGGCGCGCTCGTCGAGCCGGGCGACCGCCTGCAGGAAGGTGACGCGCGACACGGCAAAGGCGATATGGTGGACGCAGCCCGGCTCTGTCGGCGTGCGCCGCTGGACCGGCGTGCGGCTCTCGTCGGTGAAGACGGTGATCAGCCTTCCGTCGCCGGGATCGAAATAGAGATGGCTTTCGCTGGCCTTGTCGAGATTCGGCTGCTCGAAGATGAACGGCATGCCGAGCACGCCCTCCCAGAAATCGATCGACGTCTGGCGGCCAGCGCCGACCAGCGTGATGTGATGGACGCCCTGCGATTGCAGTTTCTGCATCGGTCTCCTCCCCGCCGACCCCTCGCCTTCTTGGGCGAGCTTGGATCTTGCCAAATCATACCATCGCCGCACGCCATGCGCGCGGCGGATGTGCATGCCTGGCGGCTTTTTCCCGATCCGTTCCCCGGCGTTCTGCGCGCCGTAACGGCGTCGTGCAATGATGCTAGTGCAATTGGCAGCGACGCGCCAGAAGCGACGCCGCTGCGTGGCAGTGAAAAAGAGCCAGAGGTTAAGGTTGCAAAACCTCGGCTAAGCGACGGCTCTGAACTCGGCCTCCGCCAGCGTGCCGTGACCCGCGCATTCGGCGCACGCCATCGTATGTCCCGGGCAACCGGCTCGATGCGTCCCTTGCGGGCAGCAGTGCCCCTTTGACGCGCGCCATCTGGAACAATCGAAAACCTTCCCGCTGCCGAGGCAGTGCGGGCATGTCATTTTCACCGAACTCATACCTGCTTTACCCGACCCAAATCCGCGCTGCCGCAGATGCTGCCCCGCACCGCAAGTAACAGAGATTGCTACGCTTTCAAGCGTCGCGGCCTGACTTAAATTGGGTGTATCCGTGTGCACCGACTGCCTGGGTTTCGCTGATGCCGCCGACTCTCGCGGTCAAACGCGATCCGCGTTCGAGCTTGTCTGAAGTAGTGGGGGAAGAAACGGCCCAGCCGTTATTTGGTACGCCCAAGGGGAATCGAACCCCTGTTCCCGCCGTGAGAGGGCGGTGTCCTGACCGCTAGACGATGGGCGCGTTCAAGAACCGGCGATATAGGCTGACGGTTTGGAAAAAGCAACTAGGCTTCGAGCGGCCGGACCGCTTCTATGGAATGTAGGTTTGCGGACCTAGCCTTTCGGCTCGATCAGGTCCCACAGGTTGCCATAGAGATCGGCGAAAACCGCCACCGTGCCGTAAGGCTCGAAGCGCGGCGCTTCGCGAAAGTCGACGCCCTTGTCCAGCATCGCTCTGTGGTCGCGGGCAAAGTCGTCGGTTTCGAGGAACAGGAAGACCCGGCCGCCGGTCTGGTTGCCGATGCTCTTCTCTTGCGCCTCGCCGTCTGCTTCAGCCAGAAGCAGCCTGGCGCCCTGTCCGTTGGCCGGCGCCACCGTCACCCAGCGTTTGCCGCCGCCGAGATCGACGTCTTCGGTCAGCAGAAAGCCCAGCCGTTCGACATACCAGGCGATCGCCTCATCGTAACTGCCGACGACGAGCGTGACGGTCGCGACCCGGCGGTGTTCGGCAAATCCGGTCATGCCTGCAGGCTCATTTGTTGCGGATTGCAAAGCGGCCGATGATGCGGCGCTCGGCGATATCGTAGACGAAGATGGTGCGGCTGCCGTCGGCAAGCTCGGCGTCGATCGAGATGCGATTGCCCGACAGCGCCTGGCTGATCACCTTGGCTCCCACCGGCAGCACGATGTCCGCCGCGAGCGGCTCGCCGGGCGGTACTGGAATATCGTTGGCGAGCGGCGGGGTTGTGGGCGGCGCTTTGCGCGATTTGTAGACAATGGCCGCGATCACCACCATAAGGGCCAGCAAAAGCAGGCCGAGATTGATGGCCATGAAGCGGATGAGCCTGCCGCGCACCTTTTCGATCTCGGGATCGAGCGGCTTTTCTTCTTCGTCGGCAACGGGCCGGGCCATGGCAGAACATTCCGGAACTTTTTTCGATGAGCGCTCATAGCGAAGAGACCAGACAATTCATAGAGGCGGCCCCAACCGTGCTCGAAGCCGGCGCGGAAGCGGCCGGCCAGCGCCTCGACCAGTGGCTGGCGGCGAGCCTCGGCCCCGAAATGTCGCGCAGCCGGGTGCAGATGCTGATTAAACAGGGCGCTGTCACAATCGACGGCAAACCGGTCGACGAGACCAAGCGCAAGATGAGTGCTGGCGAGCGCGTCTCGGTCGTCATGCCCGAACCCGAACCGGCCGAGCCGCAAGGCGAGGCCATCGCGCTCGACGTGCTTTATGAGGACGACGAGCTGATCGTCATCAACAAGCCGGCTGGCCTCGTCGTCCATCCCGGCGCCGGCAACTGGACCGGCACGCTTGTCAACGCCCTGATCCATCATTGCGGCGACAGTCTTTCGGGCATCGGCGGCGTCAGGCGCCCGGGCATAGTCCATCGCCTCGACAAGGAGACCAGTGGTGTCATGGTCGTGGCCAAGACCGACCGTGCCCACAAGGCGCTGTCGGAGGCCTTTGCCGACCATGGCCGCATCGGCGACCTCGAACGCGCCTATCTGGCGCTGGTCTGGGGCATCCCGCCGCGGCCGACGGGAACGGTCGACGCGCCGCTCGGCCGCGCCGCCGACCGGGTGCGTCGCGCCGTGGTGCCGGAGGGCCGCGACGACGCCCGCCACGCCATCACCCATTTCACCGTGCAGGAGCGTTTCGGCGAAAACCAGCAGGAGTTCGCCACCGCCAGCCTGGTCGAATGCCGCCTGGAGACCGGCCGCACCCACCAGATCCGCGTCCACATGGCTCATGTCGGCCATCCCGTCATCGGCGACCCCGATTACGGCCAGGCCTTCCGCACCAAGGCCAACCGGCTGCCCGAGCCGCTGAAAAGCCAGATCAAGGCATTTTCCCGGCAGGCTTTGCATGCCTGGCTCCTTGCATTTCGTCACCCGACTACCCATCTACCGATGAGGTTCGAGGTGCCGATGCCGAAGGACATGGAGGAACTCGTCGGCGGCTTTCTCAAGCTCTGAACCCGCCATCTAAAACCTGAGCGGCATTGTTCACTTTGGCGTGACGCACTGTTTCGTGTTGAACAAATGCCTGTCTTTTCTGGTTTTGTTCCTATATAAATCGGTTGTCGCGGGCGAGCCTTTTGGTGCTCGCGTCATATGCCCGCCGCGTTTCGGGGGCATCACTCCAATAGAGAGGGGGCGCTATCATGGCCCAGTCACTACCCAGTATCGTTTCCGGCGAAGGCGGCCTCAGCCGCTACCTGGAAGAAATCCGCCGCTTTCCCATGCTTCAGCCGCAGGAAGAGTACATGCTCGCCAAGCGTTACGCCGAGCATGAAGACACTTCCGCTGCACACAAGCTCGTCACCAGCCACCTTCGGCTCGTCGCCAAGATCGCCATGGGCTATCGCGGCTACGGCCTGCCGATCGGCGAGGTGATCTCGGAAGGCAATGTCGGCCTGATGCAGGCCGTCAAGAAATTCGAACCCGAGCGTGGTTTCCGCCTCGCGACCTACGCCATGTGGTGGATCAAGGCCTCGATCCAGGAGTACATCCTGCGTTCGTGGAGCCTGGTCAAGATGGGCACGACCGCCAATCAGAAACGCCTGTTCTTCAACCTGCGCAAGGTGAAGGGGAAGATCCAGGCGCTGGACGATGGCGACCTTAAGCCCGAACAGATCACCGAGATCGCCACCAGGCTGAACGTCTCCGAAGCCGAAGTCGTGTCGATGAACCGCCGCCTGTCGGGCGACGCCTCGCTCAACGCGCCGATCCGCGCCAGCGAAGGCGAATCCGGCGAATGGCAGGACTGGCTGGTCGATGACCACGAAAGCCAGGAAGACATGCTGATCGAGCAGGACGAGCTGGAAAACCGGCGCGGCATGCTGTCGGGCGCCCTTGCCGTGCTCAACGATCGCGAGCGGCGCATCTTCGAGGCGCGTCGCCTCGCCGAAGAGCCGCTGACCTTGGAAGAGCTGTCGGCCGAGTTCGACATCAGCCGCGAGCGCGTGCGCCAGATCGAGGTGCGCGCCTTCGAGAAGGTGCAGGACGCGGTCAAGGCCGCCGCCAAGCGCCAGACGCAGGCCCTGCGCACGATTGAGGCGCAGCCCGCGGCTTAAGGTCGGGTTCGGTTACGAAAGACACGAAGGCGGCGCCAGGAAACTGGCGCCGCCTTTTTTGTGCCAGAAGCTGGCGAAACCAAAGAGACAGCCTCTTTCTCCCCGTCACTATACGGGGGAGTTGAGGAATGGTCGGCGAAGCGGACGAAAAGCCAACTGCTTGGCTTTTCGAATGACGAACGTCGCGCAGGACAATGAGGGGCAGCGCGGAGATTGCGGGTTTGCCGGCGCAGCAATCGGCGGCGTGATCATCACAAAAACGTCGGCGCTGCCCCTCATCCGGCTGCCGCCACCTTTGTATCTACACGAGAGAGATTTCGTGGGATTGAAGCGATTGAGCCAAGGTCCGGGCGGCCGCCCGGACCTTGGCTTGGCGAAGTCGCCCGTACCACCTGAGGTTACAGCCGCGGGAGAGCTTGGGATCTTCGCCTTCGTCACGCACGA
>NZ_JBWLUX010000040.1:0-56026 GCF_057784315.1 Mesorhizobium sp. CNPSo 4684
GCCCCCTTGGTCACCAGCGACAGCGGCACGCCCAGCGCCCCCACCGCCGCCGACAGCACCGGCACTTCGATGATTTCTTTTTTCACGGTGGTGCTCCCTTTTGTTGGACAGGCTGGCGCCAAGCCCCCTCACCCAGCCTCCGCTTCGCTCGGCTGACCTCTCCCCGAGGGGAGAGGAGACTTTTGGCGCCGGCGCCACCCTCTTCTCCCCCGCGGGGAGAAGGTGGCCGCGAAGCGGCCGGATGAGGGGGCCTGCGCCGATTCTGCGATTGCTTGGAGACTACACTGTCACATCGCAAACGCTAACGGACGCAAGTCGCTCACCCCTGCCCCGGATACGGCGTGCCGTCCTTATGCAGGAACCGGCCATCCGAACTCGGGCTCATCATGTCGATGTCGGAGCAGGTGATGACATCCTGGGGATTGCGCGAGCCGACTTCGAGGTAGCGCGCCGTCGTCGATGAGCGGTTGATCATGTGGTGGCCGTTGCCGCTGTTCTTGGCAAAGGTCGCGCAGTCGCCCGCCTTCAGCAGCGTCTCGCCGCCATCCTCGACCAGCACCAGTTCGCCTTCCAGCACATAGACGAGCTCGTCCTCATGGCTGTGCCAGTGGCGCTGGCTCGACCAGCCGCCGGGCGGCAGGGTCATCAGGTTGACGCCGAAATCGGTGAGGCCGCCGGCATCGCCGAGGCGCTGCCGCGTGCGGTCGGCGCAAGGGGCGTCGAAGGGCGCAGGGTAGCCGGAGCCTTTGCGGACAGGCACGGTGGACAGGTCGATCCTGGGCATTCACTCCTCCTCGATTCCGCATCGAATCTACGTCACAATCGCCCGCGCACAGGACGGGCCAATCACGGATCTTGGCGCCGCCCCTCATTGCCCTGCCGGGCATTTCTCCCCGTATAGTGACGGGGAGAAAGATGCTTGCGCCCATGGTTCGCCAACTGCCGGCGTTGCAGGAAGGGTGCCGGCCTTGCGGCCAGCCCCCTTCTCCCCGTCACTATACGGGGAGTTGAGGAATGGTCCGCGAAGCGGACAAAAAGCCAACTGCTTGGCTTTTCGAATGACGAACGTCCGGCAGGCAGATGAGGGGCAGCGCCCGCGCCTGGTGAGATGAAACGACGCCGGGGGCACAAGCGCCCGACACCACCCTCAATGACAGCACCCATACTGCAGCTGCTCATGCCAATCCGGCCGCCCCTCCGGCGTAAAATCCATCAAATTCCACAGGATCTCGCAGGTGCCGAGGCCGCGCGGATCCTGGCCGGGCTCCGTCGGCGCGAAATCCAGTTCCGAACTCCAGAAATGGCGGATGCCGTCCGCGTCACGATGAAACACCGACAGCAGCGGGATTTGCGCGCCGTCGGCACCCTCGGCATTGTAGTCGCGCTTGAAGCTATTGCCGGCGGAAGACACCAATCGCATGTTGCGCCAGCCCCTGTCGCGGCCAAGCGTGAGCAGGTTTTCGAGCGCGGTCTTGCCCACCACCGCGAAATTGAAGCCGGCCGCCTGAAGATGCCCGACCGCACCGTCGAACTGGTCGAGCAGCGCCGTGCAGGACGGGCATGGCTGATCCTGCCGCGCAAGCTTGGCCGTGCCGCCGCTGGTGGCCACCTCGCGCTTCTCCTGCGGATGGCGCGGAAACATCATGTTGTAAAGGATGAGCGAGCCCTTGCCGGGCGCGAACAGCTCGGACAGTTTTATCTTCGCGGGCCTTCCTTCGGCATCCAGCCCGTCGAACTCATAGTCCTGGCGGATCAGCCCGCCCGGCGGCAGCGCGCGCCGTGCCTCGGCGACCTCCTCCATCACACGGCGTAGCTCGATTTCCTTGCGCAGCAGTTTTTCGCGGGCGGTGCGGTATTTCGCGGATTCATTGGGAAAGGTGATCATGACCGGCTCCTTCAGGTCGTCGCGCCGGCGTCCCGGTGCGGTTGCTCTACGACCCAAGGACGAGCCAACTCGACTGGTTCCGACATTCTTGATCCGGGAAACGAGCCCGCCTTGCCGTATTCTTCCCGTCAGCTAGATCTCTGGGATCAGGGGAGCATATATGCGCGAGCAAAGCACCGACGAGATCGACCTGCGCTGCCCGCAAGTGGTGGCCGACAACGCCGCCAAGGGGCTGCGGCTGCGCAAGCAATTCGGGCGCGGCGGCACCGAGATCGGCGTCGCGCGCGCCACCGAACTGAAGAACCGCGAAAAGCTGGCGCCATCCACCATCCGCCGCATGGTCAGCTATTTCGCCCGCCACGAGGTCGACAAGCGCGGCAAGAATTATGGCAACGAGGACAATCCGTCGGCCGGCACCATCGCCTGGCTGCTGTGGGGCGGCGACGAGGGCCGCGCCTGGGCGCTCGAGCTTAAAAAGAAGATCGGCAATGCGCCTGATATCTGAATGGGCGCCTGATGGGCTGCTGAAAACGACTGGCGGGCCCCAAACCCCCGCCTGGGACCCGCCAAGGAGTGGCTGAACACATGCCGGTGCAGCCCCTCCACATCTGCCAGTCGTCGATCCGCCATCGGCCGAAAGGCATGGATGGTGAGGTAGCATCCGGTTGCAGCGGCCTATGTGAAGCAGTTCACAATCCGGAGGTTTTCAACAGCCGCTTTAGCCTTCCCAAGGGACTTGAATCATTCCCAGCCGCTCGTAGAGCCTGAGCGCTGCGGCGTTCTCGACCGTGTTGGTCTTGAGGTCGACATGGGGCGCGCCTCGATCGCGAAAGGCGTTGAAAGCCTGCCACATCAGCGCTTCGCCAATGCCTTTGCCGCGCGCCTCGGGGTGAACGGCGAGGTCCTTGACGAAGGCCCTCGTCCAGCACAGCGCTGCCGCCGCCAGCCGTCCTTTGGCGTCGATGACCAGGAAACACAGCGCCGGGTCGAATTCGGCATCGCCTGAGATACGCGGCCACCATTCGTCGAAGGGTCCGTCGGTGCCGTCATCGAACACCTCGCTCAGCAGCGCATGCAGGGGTTGCGCATCGCCATGTTCGAAACAGCGCATGGCAAAGCCGTCCGGCCAGTGCGGTGCAACGAGTGTCTCGTCGAGGATCTTGCGCAGCCGGATGTCGTTTGGAGCCGGCGGCCGCGGTTCAGGCATGGCGCTCAGGCGTCGGGCTGCAGCCGGCGGCGCTTGCGGTCGACACCGAGGCCGGTGGCCTCGAGCAAGCCTTTGCGCTTGGCGTCGAAATAATAGCCGGTCTGGTAGAGCCAATCGGCCTTCTTGGCGTTGCCGTCGGCACACAGCCAGGCGCCGCGCAGATATTTGACCGCGTATTTCAGATTGGTCTCGGCGTCGAACAGGCCCTTGGCCGGCCCGTCATAGCCCATGCCGCGCGCCGTCGCGTGCTTGATCTGCATCAGGCCCCAATGGCCGTTATTGTAGGCCTTGGGATTGTAGGTGCTTTCGCGGTTGACGACATGGCGCACCAGATCGACCGGCACCTCGTAGAGTGCGGCGTATTTCTGGATCAGCTGGTCGATGTCGCCGCGCATGCCGGTGGCGTGCTCTTCTGCCGGCGCGGGGTTTAGCGGCGCGGCGGGGAACTGCACCAGGGCAGCCGGATTCTGCGGCCCGACATAGGCCACCTGCTGCACGCCGGGCAAGGTTTTCTGACCGCCCTTGGCGGTGGCCGGCATCACCAGCCCGGCGGTCGTGTATGTCTCAGCCGTGACTGGCTGCCCGGCTTTGGCAGGCGCCGGCGCCTGCCAGGCATTGGCGGTCATGACGGCGGGCATGGCTGCCACTGTCGGCGTCGCGCCGGCAAAGGCCGCAGTCGCGGCAGCCGGTTGCGCGGCGGCATCGATTGCCGGCGTGGCGGGTGTCGCTTCGGCCGCCTGGACGGGTGTAACCCCTGAGGATTGCGGCAGCACCGAAACCGTGTCGGGCAGCGGCACGGTGAAGCCGGCATCGCTGCCGGCGGCGGTGGCGGTTTCAGTCAGCGCGGGCGTAGCCTTGATCTGCGAGGTCGATTGGCAGCCGGCTGCGGCGCCGACGATCACGCAGATCGCAATAAGGTTGAATTTTGCTGGCAAGCCGCGCGGGTCCGGTTTGTCGGGTTGTTAAGAAGTCCTTACACCAGCGATTCCTGGTGAGCAATCGGAGCTATCCGCTGGTTTTCGGGTGGCAAGAGCTGGGCCCAGATGCCATATTGTTCTGCATATGTACCGGTCGGTATGCCGGTTTTCGCCACTTTGCGAAAAGGAGCGCATCATGGAAACGACATCTTCGATCACAGCCGGCCACGCAGTGTTAGAAACAGTGATCGGCTTCATGGGCATCGCCTGGAGCGAAAAGGGCCTGATCCGGCTCTGCCTGCCCGAAAAGAGCCGCGAAGCGGTGGAGCGCCGGCTGATGCGCCATGCCGGTGTTGCCGCCAATACCGAGCAGCCGCAATGGGTCGTCGAACTGATCGCCTCGATCAAGGCTTATGCCTCAGGCGAGGACGTCGATTTCTCCGGCGTACCGGTCGATCTCGAAGGCGTCGACGACTTCCGCCTCGCCATCTACGACGCGGCGCGAAAGCTTGGTTATGGCGAAACCACCACCTATGGCGAACTGGCCAAGCGCGCCGGCCAGCCCGGCCTGCCGCGTGAAACCGGAGCAGCGCTCGGCGCCAATCCCGTGCCGCTGGTCATCCCCTGCCACCGCATCCTGGCCGCGGGCGGCAAGATCGGCGGCTTCTCCGCGCCCGGCGGCTCGGCCACCAAGGAAAAGATGCTGGCCATGGAAGGCGTGCGCGTCGGCCCGCCACCGCCGGCGCAGGTGTCGTTCGGGTTCTGAGAATTCAGATCCCGAACGAACTAATGCCGGCGCAGGAACCGCCGGTGGAAATGGTCGTTCTCGATCCGCTTGCAGAGATAGACCGGGCAGGATTCGGTATCGGCGCTCGGCACATAGGCGCGTTTCCTGACCTCGCCGATGTTGCAGAATTGCTGGCTCTGCACATAGCGGTCGAAGAGCGGCAGCCCCGGCACGCGCCTGGACTGATAGCGCAGGACCACCGCGCCCTGGCGGGCGATCGTGCCCTGCACCCTGTCGCAGCTCATACGAGTGGGGTCGTAGCGCGAAATCGCCTGCGCTTCGGCGGCCGCCAGTGTCAGGCAGACAGCCAGCAGAATGGTTTTCACGACGGTTTTCATGGTTGTCTCCCAAAACCGGACTAACGCCGTGGGGCGCCCCGATCTTCCCGATTGCTCAACGCTTTCATGTGATTGGGGCGGCCTTTGGGCGCCGCCGCGGCGGCGCCATTTTTCGACCCATCTTGTTTTTGGTGCAAAACCCGCCTATATCAGGTCCATTGATATTTCGGCCGATCGATCCGGGCCTCGCGATCTTCGCGTTTGCTGACGTCTATCTCCAAAATCTCGATACACACCGGCTGAACCTCGGTTCGGTCAAACCAAAGCAAATGCGAGGACTATTCATATGGCAACTGGTACGGTCAAGTGGTTCAATGCCACCAAGGGCTTCGGCTTCATTCAGCCTGATTCGGGCGGCGCGGACGTTTTCGTCCACATCTCCGCTGTCGAGCGCGCTGGACTGTCGACCCTGGTCGAAGGCCAGAAGATCAACTTCGAGATCGAGCAGGACCGCCGCACTGGCAAGTCGTCCGCTGGTTCTCTGAGCAAGGCAGCCTGATTTTGCAAACAGCGCGCGCCGGACGAGAGTTCGGGGCGCGCGGCAAGTCACGGATGTACTGACAGTCGCGCGAGAAGCGCGCTGGAGTGGAAAGACCCGACCAGCTGGATCAGCAGATAGCTGCCAGCCCGGACTTAAAGCTCCCGATCAGGCTACCGAAAATGGGAAGGCGGGATTTATCCCGCCTTTTTGTTTGTCTGGGGTTCAGCTGGCATCGGCGCGCTATGGTCCCACCGGTGGTACTTTTGGCCCAATAGTGGTACCATTCGCCCATGACCAAACTTGAACAAATCGAAAAATCCGTCGCCGAACTGAGCCCTGACGAACTGAAGGCTTTTGCCGCGTGGTTCGAGGCGCTCCAGGCGGACATGTGGGACCGGCAGATCGAAACGGACGCAAAATCGGGCCGGTTGGACAAGCTTGCCGAACAAGCTTTGGCTGACCATCTCGCTGGCCGGACCCGGCCTCTGTGAACCACGTCGCCTCCCCATCGTTTTGGGAGGCTTACGAAAAACTGCCACTATCGATCAGATTAAAGGCCGACCGGCGTTTTGCCAGATTGCGTTCTGACCTTTTTGACCCGTCACTGCATTTCAAACAGGTCGGACGCTATTGGTCTGCCAGGGTGGATGACAATTATCGGGCTGTCGCCATTCGCAACAACGACTCTGTAATCTGGTTCTGGATCGGCACCCATGCCGACTACGATCATCTGCTGAAGTAGCCCCAAGCCATTCGAGCTACCGGCCGAAGGCCGCAAGCCCGACCGGCGTCGCGCCTGTTGGCGCGCCCCGTCCGGAGCGAGCCGCGCAGCGGCGGCAAGCGTGAGGACAAAATCAGCGCCGCAGATGCAACGGAACCACTTTGTTGTCAGCGCCCAGCAGCGCCTGGATCGACAGCGGCTGCTGGTTGAAAATCGTGCCGGCCAGCGCCGGGCGGCCAAGGTGATACCCCTGCAGCAGGTCGACACCGCCATCCAGTGCGACGCGCAGATGCACGGATTGCTCGATGCCTTCGACCAGCACCTTGGCGCCGCGATCGTGCAGCGACGAGACGAGCGGCCGGAAGAAGCGCTCGGCGGCAGCGTGGCGGCAGAATTCGGCGAACCAGCCGCCGTCGATCTTGACGATGTCAGGTTGAAGCAGGCTCATCCGCTCGGCGGTCGAATGGCCGGTACCGAAATCGTCGATGGCGACGCGAACGCCGTGGCCCCGTATCTCGCGCACCAGCGGGGCCAGCACATGATCGTCGGCGGCCTGCTCGGTGATTTCGCAGACCAGCATGCCGGCATGCAGGTCGAGATCGCCGAGATGCCGGGTCATCAGCCGGATCTCGGCCAGCGCCCGCCCGAGATGATCGTTGATCATCGGGTTGTAGTTGAAGAACAGGTCGAGCCCTTCGACGCCGATGTTGCGGAAGTTTTTCAGATGCAGCATCCGGCACATCGTCTCGACAAACAGGCGGTCGCCTGCCGCGATGCTGTCGAAGAACACGGCGGGCGCAACCGGCCTGGCGGCGCGCTGCGGTTCGATCAGCGCCTCGACGGCGACCGCGGCCAGCGCGCCGCCGCGTGGCGCGAAGATCGGCTGGTAGGCGCTTTTCAGCCGGAATTCGCCATAGATGCCGTATTCGATGCCGATCTCATCGGCTAAGATCGCTTCGCCGACATCGCGCCGCCGCTCGCGCTGCCCGGTCATGGCCCGGTCCTGCGCCCGAACACCCGGCCCGGCCGTGCTGAAGCGGTTCGGCCGGCAGGCGCCTTGACTGGCTCGGCCGCCGCGACAGGTGGCTGCGCATCCGTGCCGAAAACGCGAAAACTGGTCGGCGCCAGTTCCGGCTTCGCCAGCGCGAAACCCTGCACCATCGAGGCGCCCGATTTCTCGGCGAGTTCAAGTTGCCAGCCCTCCTCGATGCCCTCGAACACGGTGCGGATGCCTTGCTGTTCGAAGTTCGTCACCATGGTGGTCAACAGGGCAAAGCCGGCGCCGGACTCCATCAGCTGCGTGATCCAGTGCGCATCGAATTTGACGATGTCTGGCTTGAGTTCCTTGATGCGGTTGATGTCGGATTCATCGGCGCCATAGTCGTCGACAGCGATGCGGAAGCCATTGGCCCGCAGCGCCTCGACGAAGCTGTAAAGCGTTTCCTGCGACGCCGACCTTTGCTCGGTCACCTCGCACACGATGCGGCGCGGATCGATCCCCGCCTCGTGCAGCACCAGGCGCATGTCGCGCAGCGCGTTGTCGACGATGGAGCGATCGGTGAACACCGACGGGTCGAAATTGACGAAGATCGAGGCCTCCTGCGGCAGGCAGGCGCCTGCGTTGAGCAAATGCAGCGTTCGCGTCAGCGCCTCGACATGCAGGCGGTCGCCGGCCGGACAGGTCGAGAAGAAACTCATCGGCGATTGCGGCTCGCCGTCGCGAAACGGCCGGATCAGCCCCTCGAACGCCGCCACCGACAATTTGCCCTCCTTGAAGGCGAAGATCGGCTGGAAGGCGCTTTGCAGCGTATAGATACCCCAGACACCCGACGAGGTGCCGTCATCGTTACGGATGATGTGGGCAAGCCCGATGCTGCGCGACAAGGGTCCCTCGCTCCGCGAGACAGGCGAAATGGCTGGCGATCCTGCCGCCAAAGGTTTTAACGGCCGTTGATGAATTTATTCTTGCCAGGGATACGCTCCATGGATTGCTTCACACAAACCGGGTGTAAACCCGGCGCAGGCGCTGTCCCAAAGCCGATCTTCACACCTCCTTGACCCCTGGCTCATCCGACAATGCTTGCACTTGGCGGGTTGATGCGACATGAGAAGCGCCGCAGCTGTTCCCGCTGCGCCGACCCCTCTGGAGATATCTGGTCATGGCCTTTCTTGCCGACGCCCTTTCCCGCGTGAAGCCTTCCGCCACCATCGCGGTGACGCAGAAAGCCCGCGAGCTGAAAAATGCCGGCCGTGACATTATCGGCCTCGGCGCCGGCGAACCGGATTTCGACACGCCCGACAACATCAAGAATGCGGCGATCGAGGCGATCCGCCGTGGCGAGACCAAATACCCGCCGGTATCGGGCATCGTGCCGCTGCGCGAGGCGATCGCCAAAAAGTTCAAGCGCGAGAACAATCTCGACTACAAGCCCGAGCAGACCATTGTCGGCACCGGCGGCAAGCAAATCCTGTTCAACGCTTTCATGGCGACGCTGAACCCCGGCGACGAGGTCATCATCCCCCGCCCCTACTGGGTCAGCTATCCCGAAATGGTGGCGATCTGCGGCGGCACCTCGGTGTTTGCCGACACCTCGATCGACAATGGTTTCAAGCTGACGCCGGCCGTGCTGGAAAAGGCGATCACGCCGAAGACCAAATGGCTCTTGATGAACTCACCGTCGAACCCGTCCGGCGCCGCCTATACGGAGGCCGAGCTGCGCGCGCTGGCCGACGTGCTTTTGAAGCATCCGCATGTCTGGACGCTGACCGACGACATGTACGAGCACCTGACCTATGGCGATTTCGTCTTCAAGACCATCGCCGAGGTCGAGCCGAAGCTCTATGAGCGCACGCTGACCATGAACGGCGTCTCGAAAGCCTATGCCATGACCGGCTGGCGCATCGGCTATGCCGCGGGTCCGGTGCAGCTGATCAAGGCAATGGACATGATCCAGGGCCAGCAGACCTCCGGCGCCTGCACCATCGCGCAGTGGGCCTCGGTCGAGGCGCTCAACGGTCCGCAGGATTTCGTCGCCAGGAACAAAGCGATTTTTCAAGGCAGGCGCGACCTCGTCGTGTCGATGCTCAACCAGGCGCGCGGCATTAGCTGCCCGTCGCCCGAAGGCGCCTTCTACGTCTATCCGTCCTGCGCCCAGCTGATCGGCAAGAACACCAAGGCCGGCAAGGTGATCGACACCGACGAGGCCTTCTGCTCCGAACTGCTTGAAGCCGAGGGTGTCGCGGTGGTGTTCGGCTCGGCCTTCGGCCTCGGCCCCAACTTCCGCATCTCCTACGCCACGTCGGAGACGCTGCTGGAGGAAGCCTGCACGCGCATCCAGCGCTTTACGGCATCGCTGACCTGATCAGGCCAGCCTGAAACAGAAAACCCGGCGTCACGCCGGGCTTGTTGTTGGCGCCTCATGCCTCTTGCTCCGGCACAAGCGGTGGCGAAGCGTTCGTGCACGCCGTTTCGCCCACCATGCGCTCAGCCGCCATATTGTTCAGGGGTTACCGCTTCCATCCAGTCGGCATGGACGCCGTCAAGCGCCTCCTGCATGGCGACATGGCTCATCGTCGTCTTCGGACCTGCACCGTGCCAGTGTTTTTCGCCGGGCTCGAACGAGATGACGTCACCGGCCCTGATCTCCTGGATCGCCCCGCCCCATGTCTGCGCCAGGCCGGCGCCCGCAGTGACATAGAGTGTCTGGCCGAGCGGGTGCGTGTGCCAGTGGGTGCGCGCGCCGGGCTCGAAGCTGACCAGCGTGGCGCGCAGCCGCGCCGGCGCTTGCCTCTCGATGATTGGCGTCTGCAGCACGCGGCCGGTGAAATACTTGTCCGGGGCGATGATGGTCGGCACGCTGCCGCAGGCTATGATCTTCATCTGGCGATCCTCAATCCGGCAAACCCTACCCCTTGCCTACCACCCCAGCCGCGGCCAGAACAGGCCGGCACGCCCCCGATAGGCCTTGTACGAGTCGGCGAGCGGCGTGCGCGAAAATTTCTTCTCTTCGTCCAGCGCCGCAAACACATAGAGGATGGCGATCCCGGCGACCGGCACCACCGCCCAGATCGACCACGTCGCGATCCCCCATCCGATCCAGAAGATGATGTAGGACGTATAGAACGGGTGGCGGACATAGCCGTAGGGGCCGTCGGTCAGCAGGCTGTGTGGATCGTCGGGCGCGAAGGCGAAGCGCAGCCGCGCCTTGCGCGACGTGGCAATCGCCCACCAGAACAGGGCGGAACTCGCCAGTTCGACGACAAGCCCGGTGAGCTTTGCCGAAACCGGCTGCGATTGGATCCACAGTATGGCGAGAAAGAACAGCGCCGTGGCGATGACCGCCGCCGATATCGCCATGGCGCCCGGAGACATGGCCTGCGGTTGGAAATGCGCCCGCATCGACCAGACATACTGGCCAAGCGTCGCGATGCTGCAGATCGAGACAAGAAGATCGAGAACTGGTTCCATTGTCGGGATTCCGCGGTGGTTGCCATGGAGCGGTGGGCACGCCGATGGTCGATTTCTAGAAATCCTTTCTTAACCACATGTTTAAAGAACATATAGAGCCCGCGATGCGATGTTGGCCGTCAGGCAAATCTGAAGGTCTAATCCAGCATGAGCATCACTGACCGCACCATCCGCACGCCGCAGGCCGATTTGCGCCTTAGCCAGTCGTCGGGATCCGGCATGCCCATCGTCATGATGCATGGTTCAGGTTCCTCGCGCGCCGTGTTTGCCCGTCAGTTCGACAGTCCACTCGCCGATGCCCATCGGCTGATCGCCTTCGACCTTCCCGGCCATGGCGAGTCATCGGATGCCCGCGATCCGGCAACCGCCTACACGATTACCGGCCTCGCCCAGACCACAGCCCGCCTTCTCGATTCGCTGGGTATCGACCGCGCCATCATCTTCGGCTGGTCGCTCGGCGGTCATGTGGCGATCGAACTTGCCAGCTTTCACCACGCGGTCACCGGCCTGGTGCTGACCGGGGCGCCGCCGGTGTCGAGAGGACCGCTCGGCATGCTGCGCGGTTTTCACGCCAACTGGGATATGCTGCTCGCCTCCAAGAAGGTCTACTCCGAACGCGACATTGAGCGCTTTGAGGCGCTTTGCTTCGGCGACACCGCAAGTCCGTCCTTCCGCGAAGCCATAAAGCGCACCGACGGCAGGCTGCGCGCCGGGGTGGCGCGCAGCATGTTTGCCGGCAAGGGCGCCGACCAGAAACAGGTGGTCGAACACGCCCCGTTCCCGGTCGCGGTGATCAATGGAGAGCATGATCCGCTGGTGCGGCTGAGCTACTTCGAGACGGTGGCCTACGCCTCGCTGTGGGAACAGTGCCATGTCATCCCGGACGCCGGCCATGCACCTTTCTGGGAACGCCCAAACCTGTTCAACCCGCTGTTGTCGCGCTACGCCGAAACGGTGGTGAAGCAGAGTGCAGCCACGCCGGCGCGGCGAAGCCAGGGCCGCTGAAACTTCCCGACCAGTTTTCTAATCCGCTTCAGGCCCTCTCCGCCTGACGGCGGCGCACGCCGATTTCTATTTTCCTTGCCCTGCCGCCTAACCCGTGGGACGATGGGTTTGGGCAGGTGGCTAAATGAAAACAACCCCGCCCGCGACGGTCGAACAGGCCGGCCGCCGCTCAAAACAGGGTGCGATCGGCGCAAAACCGTTTCCACTTTTGCTGATCGTACTCCAAGGCCAACGCCTGAGTGGAGGTCAGCCATGGGTACTCGCGCCGGAGGACGACGCACGGGACCGAAATGCATTGCCATAGTCGGTCCCTTTGCAAGCGGTAAGACGACACTTCTCGAAGCCATCCTCGCCCGTACGGGCGCCATCCCCCGCCAAAATCCCGTTTCATCGGGAAGCACCGTTTCCGATCATTCGCCCGAGGCGCGGGCGCACGCCATGAGCGTCGAGGCGACCTTTGCCACAACCGAATTCATGGGCGAGCAGCTCACCTTCGTCGACTGTCCCGGCTCGATCGAATTCTCCTTCGAGGCCGAGCCGGTGCTGGCCGCCTGCGACCTCGCCGTGGTTGTCGCCGAGGCCGACGAGAAGAAGATCCCGGCCTTGCAGCTCATCATGCGCAAGCTCGATGATCTCGGCGTGCCGCGCATCCTGTTCCTCAACAAGGTCGACAAGGCGATCGCCGGCGTGCGCGACACGCTGAAGATGCTGCAGCCGACGAGCGCGGCGCCGCTGCTGCTGCGCCAGATTCCGTTGCGCAAGGACAATGTGGTGATCGGTTCGATCGACCTGGCGCTGGAGCGCGCCTACATCTACCGCGAATATGCCGAAAGCCAGGTCGCCGGGATTCCGGGCGACGAAAAGGCGCGCGAGCTGGAAGCCCGCTTCTCCATGCTGGAGACGCTCGCCGATCACGACGACCAGCTGATGGAACAGTTGCTGGAGGAGATCGAGCCTCCCAAGGACGCGGTGTTCGACGATCTGTCCGCCGACCTGCGCGCCGGCGTCATAACGCCGGTGCTGATCGGCACCGCAGAAAAGGGCAATGGCGTGCTACGTCTGTTGAAGGCGATCCGCCATGACGCGCCGGATGTCGAGGCGACCCGCAAGCGCCTCGGGGTGCCGGACGGCAATCAGACGGTGGTCCAGGTGATGAAGACCATCCACACCGCGCATGGCGGCAAGCTGTCTGTGTCACGCATCCTGTCGGGCCAGCTCGCCGACGCCACAGAGCTTTTCCTGTCGAACGGCGAGACGGCGAAAGTCTCCGGCATCTACAAGATGCTCGGCAAGGACCAGTCCAAGCTCACCGCCGCCAAGGCTGGCGACACGGTGGCGCTGGGCAAGCTGGACGAGGTCAAGACCGGCCAGACGTTGAGCTCCACCAAGGGCGGCATCAAGCCGCTGCTTACGCTGACGCCGCCGCAGCCGGTCTTTGCTTTTGCGCTACGGCCCAAGGAGCGCAAGGACGAGGTCAAGATGTCGGCGGCCATTCAGCGCTTGGCCGAGGAAGATCCCTCGCTCACCCTGCGCCACAATCAGGACTCGGCCGAAACCGTGCTGTCGGGCCATGGCGAGATGCATCTGCGGGTCGTGCGCGAGCGGCTGGAAGGCAAGAACCAGATCCCGGTCGAAGGCCACGCGCCTGCCGTGCCCTATCGCGAGACGATCCGCAAGACGGTGCAGCAGCGCGGCCGCCACAAGAAGCAGTCCGGCGGCCATGGCCAGTTCGGCGATGTGGTGATCGAGATCAAGCCGCTGCCGCGCGGTTCCGGCTTCCAGTTCTCGGACACCATCACCGGCGGCGTCGTGCCCAAGACCTACATCCAGTCGGTCGAAACCGGTGTGCGCGATTATCTGAAATCCGGCCCGCTCGGCTTCCCTGTGGTCGATGTCGCCGTCAACCTCTCCGACGGCTCCTACCATGCCGTCGATTCATCCGACATGGCCTTCCAGATGGCAGCCAAACTCGCGATGAAGGAAGGCATGGCTGCGTGCTCGCCGGTGCTGCTCGAGCCGGTAATGAAGGTCGAGATCGTCACCCCGTCCGAAGCCACCTCGAAGATCATCGCGCTGATCCCGCAGCGGCGCGGCCAGATCCTCGGCTACGACGCGCGGCCCGACTGGCCGGGATGGGATGTCGTCGAGGCGACCATGCCGCAGGCCGAGATCGGCGATCTGATCATCGAACTGCGCTCGGCGACCGCCGGCGTCGCCAGCTATCGCTGTGCCTTCGATCATATGGCTGAGCTTACGGGGCGGTTGGCCGACGAGGCGATGAACGCCAACGGCAAGGCTGCCTGACAGACGGTGGCTGATCCGCACAAAAAACGGCGCCCGGATGATCCGGACGCCGCTCCTATTGCGGACCGTCTTCTTGGGAGGAAAACGGCAGGTCCGCCGCATGTATCCGCCGCGCCATACGGCACAGGCAGACGAATAGGTTCGGACGCGGTAGCCGCCTGAGCCCGGATCTTCCGAGTGATGCCCCCATCTCCCGGACGAACCACACCGCGTCCTATGATCTGCTTAAACGATGAATCGCGCCTGCGACATGTTACCTGAGGTTACATGTCACTGTTACGCGGCAATTCCGGTCGGTTTTTCGCCGGTTGCGGCAGGCTGAAAACAAAAAAGCCGGATCAACGAAGATCCGGCTGAGTTTGATTGGAAGTGCCTGTTAAGGCTAACCTCCAGAGGGGAACACTCGAGGGCGCTAATGGGAGGAGAACGCGCCCAGGAGATGGTCTATATATGTGCTCATCATGCCCAAGAAACAAGCATCTATTTTGCAACACACGCATGCAAAAAGGCGCAGGCTGTGGTCTAACCCATTTTTGGGCACGGTAGGACCAGAAAAAGACTTCAAATGGCCTGCGCGACCGGCCCGTAGCTGTCACAGAACCGTAGCCTGACCCGATTTTTGCGCCAAAGCGCAAAAACGCCAAATGACATAGAATCAGGCAGAGCGCGTTTATTTTTGCGGCAGCGGCCAGAATCGGAAGGCCAGGCGCCGGCAAGGAAGGCCTGAAATGCGGACACCCCAGGCGATCGCCGGCAGCGCGCTCTTCTTCATCGCAGCGCCTTGCGTCGTCGCCGGTGTGGTGCCCTGGCTGCTGACGGACCACTACCATCTGCCGCTATCGACTGTGCCCGGTTTCGTTCCCCTCGGCTGGCTTCTGATCGTCGCGGCCATCGCCCTGCTCGTTCATTCCTTTGGCCGCTTTGCGCTCGAAGGCCTCGGCACACCGGCGCCGGTGGCGCCCACCGAGAGGCTGGTGATTGGCGGCATCTACCGCCATGTCCGCAACCCGATGTATGTCGCGGTGCCGTCGATCATCCTCGGCCAGGCGCTGCTGTTTTCGAGCGGGACCGTCGTCGCCTATGCCGTCATCGGCGCGATCGTCATGGGCTCCTTCGTGAAGCTCTACGAAGAGCCGACGCTGGCCCGCCGCTATGGCGCCGAATACGAGACCTACCGCCGCAACGTCCCCGGCTGGTTGCCGCGGCTGACGCCGTGGCAAGGGTAGTCTGGACCGCCAGCGTCGGCGCTGCCCCTCAACCCCCGCCGGGACCTTCTCCCCGTATAGTGACGGGGAGAAGGGGTTGACCGCGACCTCGGCGCTTCACTTGCAGCGTTGACGATTGGCGAAACCTGCGATGAGTGCGCCCCTCTCCCCGTCACGATACGGGGAGAGGATGCCGGCAGGCGGGTGAGGGGCGGCGCTGGCCTTGGGTTAGAAAGACCAGCTTCTGGCCTTCGCGATGATGAAATCGCGGAACACGTGCAGCTTGGCCTGGTTCTTCATCGCGTCGGGATAGGCGAAATAGGTGTCGAAGGACGGCACCTCGGTCTCTGGCAAAAGCTGCACCAGATCCGACTCCTTGGAGATCACATAGTCTGGCAGCATGGCGATGCCAGCGCCGCCCTGCACGGCGCGCTTGATCGACAATATGTCGTTGATCTGCAGCGTCGGCACCCTCTGCCCGCCTTCGAAATCGCCGATCGTCTCCAGCCAGTTCAGCTCCGACAGATGCGACGGCACCGGCACGCCGAAAGTGACGATGCGATGGTTCTTCAGATCGGCGACCGAGGTCGGCTTGCCGTGTTTGCCGACATAGGCTGGGGAAGCGTAGAGATGGAAATGCACCGTAAACAGGCGGCGTTGGATCAGGTCGGGCTGCTGCGGCTGGCGCAGCCGGATCGCGCAATCCGCCTGGCGCATGGTGAGGTCGAGTTCCTCATTGGCCAGGATCAGCTGCAGGCTGATTTCGGGATAAAGTTCGATGAATTCCTGCACCCGCTCGGTCAGCCAGCCGGCGCCCAAGCCCACCGTCGTCGTCACCCTGAGCACGCCGGACGGCCGGTCCTTGGCTTCGGTCAGCCGCGACTTGATGGTCTCCAGCTTCATCAGCACGTCGTGCGCCGTCCGAAACAGCATCTCGCCCTGTTCGGTCAACACCAGGCCGCGAGCATGGCGGTTGAACAGCGGCACCCCGACATCATGTTCGAGCGCGCTGACCTGGCGTGAAATCGCCGATTGCGACAGATGCAATGTCTCGGCGGCATGGGTGAACGACCCAGCCTCCGCCGCAGCGTGAAACACGCGAAGCTTGTCCCAGTCCAACGCCATTGAGTTCCCCTCGTTCTGTTTTTGGCGTCTGAATGAAAAATCAGGCTTTTGAACGGCTTGCCCTGCCGTCTTGATAGATTTTATTCCGCCGCTTCGCGGAGCACCTCGATGCCGGCCAGGTACTTTTCCGCCTCGAGCGCGGCCATGCAGCCGAGCCCGGCGGCGGTCACCGCCTGACGGTAGATGTCGTCGGTCACGTCGCCGGCGGCAAACACGCCGGGCACGTCGGTGCGGGTCGAATTGGGCGCCGTCCACAGATAGCCGTTCGGCTTCTGCTTCAGCTTGCCGACAAACAGCTCCACCGCCGGCGCATGGCCGATCGCCACGAACACACCGTCGACCTTGAGATGGCTGATCTCGCCCGTCACCGCATTCCTGAGCTTCAGCCCTTCGACCGAAGGTGGCAGCGGCGTCTTGCCGGGCCGGCCGGTGATCTCGTCGACGATCGTGTCCCAGATGACGCGGACATTGTCCTTCTTCAACAGCCGCTCACGCAGGATGCGCTCGGCGCGGAAATCGTTGCGGCGGTGAATGACGGTCACGCTCTTCGCCAGATTGGAGAGATAGAGCGCCTCCTCCACCGCCGAATTGCCGCCGCCGATCACCGCCACATCCTTGCCGCGGTAGAAAAAGCCGTCGCAGGTGGCGCAGGCCGACACGCCGAAGCCCATGAAGGTCTGCTCGGTCGGAATGCCCAGCCACTTCGCCTGCGCGCCGGTAGCGATGATCAGCGCGTCCGCCGTGTAGGTGGTGCCGGAATCGCCCTTGGCGCGGAACGGCCGCACGTTGAGATCGACCTCGGTGATGATGTCGTTGATGATGTCGGTGCCGACATGCTCGGCCTGCTTCAGCATCTGCTCCATCAGCCACGGACCCTGGATCGGATCGGCGAAGCCCGGATAGTTTTCGACATCGGTGGTGATCATCAACTGGCCGCCCTGCTGCAGGCCGGCGACGAGCATCGGCTTCAGCATGGCGCGCGCGGCATAGACCGCGGCGGTATAGCCGGCCGGGCCGGAACCGATGATAAGGACAGGCGCATGTTTGGTGGTCATCTAAAGCCTCTGCGGGGCAGACAATCGAGTGTGCCTTGGAAAAAGACGTGAAATGTCGCTGGTAATGTAAGGGTTGCCAACCACGCCAGCAAGACGAACGGGCCGTCGTCCCCGGAAAGCTTCGGCCCATAGGCATATTCGCGCAATCGCCGCTTTCGTTACCGCCCTAAAATCGCCTGACCAAGGGCTGGCATCGACACAAAAGTCGTTTAATGACGAGATCGCGAAAGATTCTTGCGCTTAAGCTGAGACAGCCATGCCCATGAAAGCCGACCTCGACGCCATCGACTGGAAGATTTTGCGTGAGCTTCAGGCCGATGGGCGCATGACCAATGTCGAACTGTCGAGCCGCGTCGGCATTTCCGCCCCGCCCTGCCTGCGCCGTGTTCGGCGGCTGGAGGAAACCGGCATCATCCGGGGCTATCGCGCCTTGCTCAACGCGCCGGCGCTCGGCATGGACGTCGTCGCCTTCTGCCTGATCGGCCTGCATCACCAGGCCGATGCGGAGCTCAAAACCTTCGCCGAGCGCACCCGCGGCTGGCCGATCGTGCGCGATGCCTGGATGGTATCGGGCGAATCCGACTTTTTGCTGCATTGCGTGGCGAGCGACCTCGGCACCTTCCAGACTTTCGTCATCGAGCAACTGGCCTCGGCGCCGAATGTCGACACGGTGCGCACCGCACTCACCATCCGCCGCGTCAAGGATGAAGGGCTGGTGGCGTTTTCGATCTAAGCCAAAAAACTTCCTTAAAATCGTTATAAAACAACTGGATAAGGCCGGAACCTGAATCGATTTGGCAGATCAAGCCGAGAGCGCTTCGATCGCCGCCAGCAGTCCGTCCCGATCATCGCAGTTGCGCAGCGGCAGAACCTCAAATCCCGGTTGCTTGCTTCCCACGCCATCGACCAGCCAGCCGCGCGGTAGGCCGGCTCGCCGGCCGGCTTCCATGTCCGCCGGCTTGTCGCCGACGATCAGCGAGAGCTCAAGATCGAGGTGAAGACGTTTCTGCGCCTCGAACAGCATGCCGGGATTGGGCTTGCGCATCGGGTGGTCGGCGACCGCCAGCGGCCCACTGCCCGCCTCGTGATAGGCGCAGGCCAGAACCATGTTGACGAAGGCATTGTCGTCGGCAAGCAGTTCGAGAACCCGGCCGTTGACGGCGGCAAATTCCTTCCAGCCGAAATAGCCGCGTGCGATGCCGGACTGGTTGCTGACGATCACGACCGGGATGTTGCCCCGGTTGGCTGCCGCGATGATCGGCACGATGCCGTCGCGCAGCGCCATTTTGGCAGGATCATCGGGATAGCCGGTATCGACATTGATGGTGCCGTCGCGGTCGAGGAACAGCGCCGGCGTGTTGGCCGGGAATACCCGTGAACCGACCCGCTCGACCCACAGACCGGGCTCAGCCAGCGGGTATGGACCGGAGGCGCCGGTGTCAGCCATCGCTGAGACGCGCTTCGACCACTTCGCAGAGATAGTGATAGAGGCAGAGATGCCCCTGCTGGATGATCGGCGTCGAGGTTGAGGGCACGTTGAGCAGGATGTCGGTGAGCGGCTTCAGCTTGCCGCCAGTGTCGCCGGTCAGGCTGATCACCGTCATGTCCATCATCCGTGCCTGCTCGGCAGCGGCAAGAATGCTCGGCGAATTGCCGCTGGTCGAAATGGCGAGCAGCACGCCGTCGGCCGCGCCATGCGCCTCGACCTGACGCGAAAACACCGTGTCGAAGCCGTAGTCATTGCCCCATGCAGTCAGCACGGCGGCATTGGCTGGCAGCGCGATGACATTGTAGGCCTTGCGCTCCCTAAGGAAGCGGCCGACCAGTTCGCCGGCAATGTGGATGGCGTCGCTGGCCGAACCGCCATTGCCAGCGATCAGCAAAGCCTTACCGGACGAAAGCGCGGTGACGATAGCCACTGCCGCCCGCTCCATCTCGCCGGTCAGGTCGCGCTCGACCATCGCGTTGATCGCCGCCGCCGAGCGGATAAGGTAATCGTTCAGTCCGGACATGAAATCCCTCAGTTGGTGGCGCCACCGGCGCGCAATTTGCCGATCGTGCCGGTGGTGCTCTTGCCGGCGACGAGATCGACCAGCACGACACGGCCGCCCGCCTTCTGCACCACATCGGCGCCGACCACGGTTTCGACGGTGTAATCGGCGCCCTTGACCAGAATGTCGGGCAGCAGCGCCTCGATCAGCACCAGCGGCGTGTCCTCCTCGAACACGACGACGGCGTCGACGGAAGCCAAAGCGGCGAGCACACAGGCGCGGTCGTGCTGATCGTTGACCGGGCGGCCCGGTCCCTTCAGCCTGCGCACCGAGGCATCGCTGTTGAGCCCGAGCACCAACCGATCGCACTGGCTGCGCGCCGCGTGTAGCAGGCTGACATGGCCGGCATGGAGGATGTCGAAACAGCCATTGGTGAAGCCGACGGTCAAACCCTCATCCTTCCACGTCGCCACCATGCGCGCGGCCGATGCTGCATCGAGGATGGCGTCCTTGTGCGCGGTCGGGCCATGCGAGCGAAACAGCGCGCCGGTCAGTTCCTCGACCGTCAACCGCGCCGTGCCGCGCTTGCCCACCACCACGCCGCCAGCGGCATTGGCGATGGAGGCGGCCATGACGCGATCGGCGCCCGCGGCCAGGGCCAGCGCGAAGCTGGCGATCACCGTGTCGCCGGCGCCCGAAACGTCGAACACTTCGCGCGCCTGGGTGGCGATGTGGCGCGCCTCTTCTGCGCCGACGACGCTCATGCCCTTTTCGCTGCGCGTGGCGACGACAAAGTCGAAGCCGTGCGCTGTAATCAATTCGCGAGCCGCAGCCACAATCTCGTCATCGGCGAAAACCGGATGACCGACCGCTTCGCCCAACTCCTTGCGGTTGGGGGTGATGGCGGTCGCGCCGGCATAGCGCGCATAGTCGCGCCCCTTGGGGTCGACCAGCACCGGCTTCCCGGCCTCGCGGCAGATGGCGATCAGTTCGGCCGCCACGCCGTCGAGCAGGATGCCCTTGCCATAATCGGACAGGATGACGATGTCGGCGCGAGACAGCGCTTCCCGGAAATGCCGGATCAGGCCTGCCCGCTCGGCCACGTCGAGCGGCTTGATCTCTTCCTCGTCGAAGCGCAACACCTGCTGGTTGAGCGCGCTGAAGCGGCTCTTCGACGACGTCATGCGGCCGCGCTCCTGCGCGAGGCCCGCCGTATCGGCGCCGAGTTCGCGCAGCATGCGCATGAGATTGTCGCCGGCCACATCGGTGCCGATCACCGAGACCGGTATAGCGGCTGCACCCAGCGAGACGATGTTGGCGACGACATTGCCGGCGCCGCCCATCGTCGAGGTCTCGCCGCGCCCGTGCAGCACCGGGATCGGCGCTTCCGGCGAGATCCGTTCGATGACGCCGTTGACGAAACGGTCGAGGATGAAGTCACCGACGACCAGGACGGCGACGTCGCCAAAGCGGGCAATGGCGCGGTGCAAAGGTTCGGGCGAAGGCGGATTGTGCTTGATCATGTCACTGGCAATGCGAGGGAAAGGCCGATCTCAATCACGCTGAAAATTGTCAATTTACGGGCCGGATCGTACATGGCGAAGCCGATATACCGCAAATCCACGCAGCGCAACGTCAGGCGGCAGCCGTCAGCTCTTCTGCAGCGCAACGTGGACGCCCAGTCCGACCAGCACCGCCCCGCCCGCCCGCCGCATAATGCGCTGGGCGCGGCTGGAGCGTTTGAGCCGGCCGATCACCATGCCGGCCAGGAACACGCAGACGATGTCGGCGGAAGAAAACATCAAATTGACGATAGTGCCGAGCACGACGAACTGCAGCCAGACTGGCAAAGTCGCCGAGGCATCGATGAACTGCGGCAGGAAGGCCATGAAGAAGATCGCCGTCTTCGGATTGAGCACCTCGACGGTGATGCTCTCGAAAAACGCCCGGCGCGCCGATTTCCGCTCGATGGCGGGCAACGCCGTCTCGCCGTCCGCGCGCTTGCGGAACAGCGAGACACCAAGCCAGATCAGGTAGAGCGCGCCGATCAGCTTGACCGCCATGTAGAGCGGCGGCACGGCGTGGAACAGCACTGACAGGCCGGCGGCCGCGGCAAAGACATGGAAATAGCCGCCAAGATGGATGCCGAGTGCCGCCGTCAGCCCCGACCAGCGCCCGCGCGCCATGGTCTGCGCGGCCGCATAAAGCATGGCTGGACCCGGGATGTAGGCGAAGATCGCCGTGGTGACGAAAAACGCAATGAGCAGTTCGGTCGACGGCATTTTTTGTTCCTCACTATGTGGGCTTCGACTGAGGCGGGAGCCTTGCAGCCCAGTGGCGCAGCCGCCTGCTTCATCGACAGCCCGGCTGGGCTCCCTTATAAGGACCGGAATCGCAAGCAACCAGAGGCCTTCATGATCATCGTCACGGGCGGCGCCGGCATGATCGGCTCCAACATCGTCGCCGCGCTCAATGCCGAAGGTCATGACGACATAATCGTCGTCGATGACCTCACCGACGGCCACAAGATCGTCAATCTGGCCGATCTCAAGATCGCCGACTATCTCGACAAGGACGAATTCCTGCCGCGCCTGGAAGCCGGCGACCTCGGCCGCATCGAGGCTGTGTTCCATCAGGGCGCCTGCTCGACCACCACCGAGTGGAACGGCAAGTACATGATGGAAGTGAACTACGCCTATTCCAAGCGGCTGCTGCATGCCTGCCTGTCGCTGCGGGTCCCCTTCCTCTACGCCTCCTCGGCCTCCGTCTATGGCGGCGGTTCGGAGTTTCGCGAGGACCCGGCGCTCGAGCGGCCGCTCAACGTCTATGCCTATTCGAAGAAACTGTTCGACGACTATGTCAGGCGAACCGTTTTTGACACCGACCATTCGCCGGTGGCGGGCCTGCGCTACTTCAATGTTTATGGCCCGCGCGAGGCGCACAAGGGCGCTATGGCCTCGGTCGCCTTCCATCTGTTCAACCAGGTCGGGCGTGGCGAGAACCCAAAGCTGTTCGGCGCCTATGACGGTTTTGGCCCTGGCGAACAGAGCCGCGACTTCATTCATGTCGGCGATGTCGCCGACGTCAATCTGTGGCTGTGGAAGCGGGGCTCAAGCGGCATCTTCAATTGCGGCACCGGCCGCGCCCAGCCGTTCCGCGCCATTGCCGAGACGGTCATCGACACGCTGGGCAAGGGCGAGATCGAGTTCATAGAATTCCCCGACCACCTCAAGGGCAGCTACCAGAGTTTTACCCAGGCTGATATGTCCCGCTTGCGCGCAGCCGGCTATAACGGGCAATTCCGCAGCGTGGAAACCGGCGTCAGAGACTATGTCGAATGGCTGAAAGCCCAACGATCCTCGTGATCGGCCCACGCTGGGTGGGCGACATGGTCATGGCGCAGTGCCTGTTTTCGGCGCTGAAGGAACTCCATCCCAACGCCGCCATCGACGTGCTGGCCCCGGCCTGGGCAGCACCTTTGGTCAAGCGCATGCCCGAACTGCGTCAGCAGATCGATTTCCCGCTGAAACCCGGCGCGCTCGAATTCACCATTCGCCGCCGCTTCGGCCGCCTGCTGCGCGGCCGCTATGACATGGCATATGTCCTGCCGGGAAGCTGGAAATCGGCACTGATCCCGTTCTTTGCCCGCATTCCACGCCGCTTCGGCAATTTGCGCGAAATGCGCTATGGCCTGCTGACCGACATCGTTCCGCTGCCCGCCAGCGTCAAGCGGCGAACCGCGCAGGCTTATTTCGGTCTTGCCCAAGGCGGACATTTCCGGCCGCCGCGGCTCACCGTAGATGCCGGCAATCAGAAAGAGCTTCTTATCCGCTTCGGTCTGCAGCCGGGAAAATTCGTGGCCATGATGCCCGGCGCCGAATTCGGTCCGGCCAAACGCTGGCCGAGCGAAAGCTATGCCGGCCTCGCCCGCGAGATGATGGCGAAGGGGTTCAAAGTGGCGCTGTTTGGCTCCAAGAACGATCGCGACGTCACCGCCGACATTTCGGCGCTCGCACCCGGTGTCGTCGATCTCGCTGGCAAAACGCGGCTGGAAGACGCCATCGACCTGATCGCGGCGGCCAGGCTGGCGGTGTCCAACGACAGCGGTCTGATGCATGTCGCGGCCGCTGTCGGCACGCCCGTCGTTGCCGTCTACGGCTCGACCTCGCCGGAAAACACGCCGCCGCTTGCCGAGCACCGCGAGCTGATCTGGCTGCATCTGTCCTGCTCGCCCTGTCACCAAAAAGTCTGCCCGCTCGGCCATCTCAACTGCCTGAAGACGCTGGATGTCGCCAAGGTTGCGGCGGCGGCGGACCGTTTGCTGGAACTCCCGGCCGTCGCATGAAGGTGCTGATCATCAAGACATCGTCAATGGGCGACGTCATCCACACCTTCCCCGCTGTCGAGGATGCGGGCCGCAGCCGTCCCGATATTTCCTTCGACTGGTGTGTCGAGGAGGCCTTCGCCGGCATCGTCGCGCTGCATCCGGCGATCGCAACCATCCACAAGGTGGCGATCCGGCGCTGGCGCAGGCAGCTTTTCGACAGCGGTACATGGCGCGAGATGGCCGGCCTGCGCCGGGAACTGCACGCGGCCCAGTACGATCTGGTCATCGATGCGCAAGGGTTGTTGAAGTCGGCCTTTGTCGCCATCCAGGCCGGCGCGCCGGTTGCCGGTTTCGATCGCGCCAGCGCGCGGGAGCCCTCTGCAACTTTGTTTTACAAGCACAAATACGCCGTGCCGCGCGACCTGCACGCCATTGAACGCACGCGGCGGCTGTTCGGGCTGGCGCTTGGCTACAAGCCCGATCTTTCGACGCTGGCATCAGGGATTGTGCCTCCTCCGGGCGGCCTGGCCGGCATCGATGGCAAAACGGCCTTCCTGCTCCACGGCACCAGCCGCGAGGACAAGAAATGGCCGGCCGAAGACTGGATCGGAGCCGCTCGCCTGCTGGTTGGGCGGGGGATGACGCCGGTCACCACCTGGTCGAACGAGCGCGAGAAGGCCGTGGCCGAGGCGATCGCGCAAGCGGTGCCGGCAACAATCGTGGTGCCGAAATCGCCGCTATCCGACATCGCCGCGATCCTCGGCCGTTCGACGCTGGTCATCGGCGCCGACACCGGCCTGACCCACCTCGCGAGCGCCTTCGGCCTGCCAACTGTCGCGGTATTCCTGGCGACGGAGCCGGGGTTAACCGGCCCGCGCGGGCAATATGCCTCAACGCTGCTGGCCTCAGTTGGAGAGCGTGTGACGCCGGCGCAGGCGGTAGCGGAAGCTGAAAAGCTATTAGCCCTTAAGCTCCAAGCTCCGGCATAGGACGTTTTCAGAATTCGCTCTTGTCAGAGTCCTAAATGAACTGCACCTGGACAATCTCGTAGCCCCGTGCGCCGCCAGGCGCATTGACCTCGATGGCGTCGCCGACTTCCTTGCCGATGAGCGCACGCGCGATCGGCGACGAGATCGAGATGCGGCCCGATTTCACGTCCGCTTCCTGGTCGCCAACGATCTGGTAGGTCTTCTTTTCCTCGGTGTCCTCGTCGACCAGCACCACCGTGGCGCCGAACTTGACCTTGTCGCCGCTGAGCTTGGTGACGTCGATCACTTCGGCCCGCGCGATATAGTCTTCGAGCTCGTTGACGCGGCCCTCATTGAGGCTCTGCGACTCCTTGGCGGCATGATATTCGGCATTTTCGGACAGGTCGCCATGCGAGCGCGCTTCGGAGATCGCCTCGATGATGCGCGGCCGCTCTTCCTGCTGGCGCCAACGCAGTTCTTCCTTCAATGACGCGAACCCCTCGCCTGTCATCGGGACCTTGTTCATGATGCCTAACCTTTCCTGCCGCCACCCCCGCGTTTCGGGGGAAAGCCTTGTCGATGGGTACAAAAAGAAAACGGGTCCGGCAGCCTCGGGCTAACGGAACCGTTTCACCGCAATTTCCCCCAATATAGCGATCTTCGCGCACTTTTCACGCTGAAAAAGCGGGCGTTTGAAAAATCATGAGCCGATTGTGCAGTTGCCGTGGCGGAATGCGCGTTGTGTTGCGGCTAAGACAACAAAAAGCCGGCTGCGATTGCTCGCAACCGGCCTAGAGAAGCCATTGGGTGGGTCAGCTTCTCATGAAATGGTAGATCTGTTCGGCCAGCATGCCGTATTCGCGCGAGCCTTTGCCGGTGCGCTTCTCGATCTCGGCCAGCTGCTCCTGGGCGCCGGCCAGGTCGCCGATCTGCAGATGCGCCTCGCCGAGATATTCGCGCACCAGCGTGTAATCGGGATTGATGCGCAGTGCTTCCTCATAATAGCCGAGCCCGACCGTGACGCGGCCGGAATGGCGGTGCGAATAGCCGAGATAGTTGAGGATGCGCGGATCCTGCTTGTTGGCGGCCAGGCTGAGCACGGCGATCGCCTCGTCATAGCGCCCGGCCATCGCGAGATCATGGCCGGCCTCATAGATATTGTCGTCGTCGAGCATGCCGTATTTCGGCGCAACGCACTTCTTGAGCTTCTTGTCCCAGACCTCGCCCTTCTTGCATTTCGTGCTCCCGCCGTCGCCGCCCCCGCCGCCCTCACCGGCGGTAAATGCTGGCGCCGCAAACAGCGGCAGGGCGACAACAGCTAGAACTTGAATCAGCAAACGTCTGCGCATTGAAGCCTCCTTGAGGGATAATGATGAAATGCTAACGCCAGGCGGACGCCATTTCATCCCGGAAAAGCCGCACCGCGAAAACTATTTGCCAAAACCACTTCAAAAGACAGGCGGGCAAGTCGGAAACCCGCCGGCGGTGAGCCAAGCCGGCCGAACGGACGTGACGCGCGCTGCAAATCCGCTATCATCGGGGAAATGACCAGCGGAGTGCGAGAGAGTGCAACAGCGCCGTGAACGGGAATGGGAGCTATCGATCGGCCCGGACACCGTGCGGCTGTTCATTCTCAAGGCAAAGGGTCTGAGCGCTGCCGTCAACGAAGACTATACCGACGGTGCCGAGCATGAGGTCGAGTTCGACGGCGACACGCACGACAATCACCACCATGACGGGCTTGCGGAGGAAAGCTCTGAAGACCTCACCGAGGAAGAGCTGCGCGAACTGATCAACGACCTCAATGTCGACGAGGCGGCCGAATTGATCGCGCTGGCCTGGGTCGGCCGCGGCGACTATGACGCGGCGGAATGGTCCGATGCGGTTGCCGCCGCGCGCGAGCGCGCAAACAAGCGCACGGCAAAATATCTGCTCGGCATGCCGCTTCTGGCCGACTGGCTGGAAGAAGGGCTGGAGGCGATCGGCGCGTAACGCCGGGGTAACCGATCGTGATCGGGCGCATGCGCTTTTCGCGGCAACCTCCGCAAGCCCACGCCGTTTAGGATCGATGGCGGCGCTTGTCTTTTCCAGAATGTGCGGGTTGGCGCTGGCCATGGTGGCGGCCGGATTGCTTATTGCGCCCGCCGACGCGAAGCACAGGCGGTCTCACAAGCCGTCCTGGGTTGAGCAACTGCTGACACAACGGGCCGACCAGCCGTCGAAGCCGCGCAGCAAGCATCGCCCGAAATCACGTGGCAAGCGGCATATCGTGCCGAACCAGGCGGAACCGAAAGCGCCGGATCCGCAGCCCTCAGCTGACGACATTCCGGTGCCCAAGGCGCGTCCCGCGGAAGCGCAGAAGACCGACGCCGCAAAGACCGAAGAGCAAAAGACTAGTGGTGCACCCAACCGGTCCGATGACGATCGGTTCAATGAAGAAAAATCCCGATATAAAAAACAGGCGCGGCCCGAACCGTCAGCCCCAGAGCCGCCAGGCTCGGAGCCGTCAACCAATGCCGAGAGTAGGTCTGAGCCGCCGGCAGTGGTGCCCGTTCCGATACAAAGGCCCGACGTCACAAAGCCGGAGGTAGAGCCGCCGGTCGTCGCCCCGCAACCGTCTGAAAAACCCGCGGATGCCGACGACAAGAAGATGCTCCCCGACCCTCGCTCGGGCGATTTGCCGGATGCAAAAATGCCGGCGGAGGAAGTTGCCTGTCGCGAGCGGCTGACGGCGCTTGGCGTCGAGTTCGAAGAGCACAAGGCGGAAAGCAATCCCGATATCGGCTGCTCGATCCCCTATCCCATCGTGCTGAAGACGCTCGGAAAATCCATCGCCATCGGCCCCGCCACCGAGCTCAACTGCGCGATGGCCGAAGTGGCCGCCCGCTTTGCCGCCAATGTCATCCAGCCGACGGCAAAGGCTGAATTCGGCGCCGACCTGAAATCGATCAACCCGGCATCGGCCTTCGTCTGCCGGCCACGCCATGGTACGCGCAAACTGTCGGAACACGCATTCGGCAACGCCCTCGATATCGCCAGCTTCACCTTGGCTGACGGCCGGAAGATCGAAGTCGGTCCAACGCCACCCGAAAAGGACGGCAAATTCCTTAACTCGGTGCGCAAGGCTGCCTGCGGACCGTTCAAGACCGTGCTCGGACCGGGCGCGGACTCCGATCACGCCCTGCATTTCCATCTCGATCTCGAACCGCGTCGGCACGGCGGCACCTTCTGCCAATGATCGTCCGCCTGCCGCATTTCAGCCGCAGGCGTGAATGCGGCCGCTGAGTTTTCCTTTACCCTTGATCGTTAAAATGCCGGACATCTAGGGACAGGGATTCCGCCCATGGCCGGAATATTTCGCGCCGCCGCGATGGTCGCGCGCCAATCGAAACGCGCAGCGATGGTGACCGCCGGCCTTGCGCTGGCCGCCGTTTCTGCCTGCAACACCGGCAGCGTGCTGTCTCTGCAGCCGGCCGTCGATGTCGGCGCCCAGACTGCTGCCGTGCCGCAGTATGAAGGCATGCAGAAGCTCGTCCCGTCCAATCCCTACATGACCGCCGCCTATCCGCGCATGGACGAGCCGATGTCGGAGCCCGAGCAGATGCCGGCCAGCGAAACCGACTGCCGTGGAGAATTGCGGCGCCTCGGCGTCGTCTACACCGATGTCCAGCCGATCCATGAGGGACAGTGCGGCATCGACTATCCGGTCAAGGTTTCGGCCATTGGCGGCATCCAGATGAAACCGGCGGCGACATTGACCTGTGACATGGCCGCCAGCTTCGCCGCCTGGACGAAGAACGAACTGGTTCCCTCCGCCCGCTGGCGCTATTTCTCCGGCGTCAAGACCATCCACCAGGGCTCGAGCTATTCCTGCCGCAACATCGCTGGCGAGGGCGTCCTGTCCGAGCACGGCAAGGGCAACGCGCTCGACGTCATGAGCATCGAGCTCAACAATGGCGACGACATCGACGTGCGCAAGCCCGGCCTGTTCGCCTTCCGCACCCGTGGCTTCCTCAACAATGTGCGCGCCGACGGCTGCCAGTATTTCACCACCGTGCTCGGTCCCGGCTACAATTACGACCACCGCAACCATTTCCATTTCGACATCAAGAACCGCAAGAGCGGCTACCGCGCCTGCCGCTAGCCGGCTCTTTGCCAAAGCCCCGTCACGCCGCATAAGGTGACGCCTCGCAGGCAGGCGGCGACAGTTGGGACAGAAAAGCCTAAGACGACGTGCAACGATCTGGCTTGCGGCTTTCGTGGCCGCCTGGCTGGCGCTCGCCTATGTCGCCGCACCTGAATTCTGGACATTCAGGGATCGCGGCTTTCGCAAGCAGACCTTCGAGATGGTGACGCACACGCCGCAAGGCATTCCTGGCGACCCGATCAATGTCGGCCTTGTCGGCAGCGAAAAGGAGCTTGTGCATGCCTTCGCCGTGGCCGGCTGGGACACGGCAGACGGTGTGACGCTGAAGACCGCGATCGAAATCGGGGAAAGCGTGCTGTTCGACCATCCCTATCCCGACGCACCGGTCAGCCGGCTGCTGTTCGAAGGCCGCGCCCAGGACCTCGCCTTTGAAAAACCGGTCGGCGACAGCGCCGACCGGCGTCATCATGTCCGCTTCTGGCGCACCGACGCGACCGGCGACGATGGCCGCCCGCTCTGGCTGGGCTCGGCCAGCTTCGATCGTGGCGTTGGGCTGAGCCACGACACCGGCGCCATTACCCACCATATCGGCCCCGACATCGACGCCGAGCGCGATCTCGTGATCCACGACCTGAGTGCGGCCGGCATGGTGATCTCGGTAAGCGATATCCCCGGCATCGGCGCCACCAAAGCCGGACGCAATGGCGGCGGCGATCCCTATTTCACCGACGGCAAGGCCATCGTCGGCATCTTGAAGCGGTTGCCATAGCAAAACGATTGCAAAGGGTCAGGTCATGGTGATCACGATCTTGCCGAACGGCCCTTTCTCCAGATGCTTCAATGCCTGCGGCACGTCATCGAAGCCAAAAACCTTGTCGATCACCGGCTTGAGCGCCAGCGCTTCGATTGCCTGGTTCATCCGCTCGAAAGCACGGCGGTGGCCGACCGACAGGCCTTGCACGGTGATGCGGTTGCGCATGAACGGCAGGATCGGAAAGCTGAGTTCAGTGCCGCCGAGGATGCCGATGATCGACAGCCGGCCATCCGCGGCCAGCGCATGGAGCGAACGCCGCGCATTGTCGCCGCCGACCATTTCCAGCACATGGTTGACGCCAATGCCCTCTGTCAGGTCGCGCGCGGCTTTGTCCCATGCAGGCTGGGTTCGGTAGTTGATCACCTGCCAGGCACCGAGTTGCCTCGCCCGCTCGAGCTTCTCGTCGCTGCTCGACGTAACGATGGGGCGCAGACCGAAGGCGTTGGCAAACTGCAACGCAAACAGCGACACACCACCGGTGCCCTGGATGAGAAGAGTCTGGCCCGGCACCGGCTTGGTCGCCTCGACCAGCGCGAACCACGCTGTCAGCGCGGCGATCGGCAGCGTCGCCGCCTCGACATCGCTGAGCGATGGTGGCGCCAACACTGCGGCATCCTCGCCAAGGACGACGTGATCGGAAAGCATGCCCGAGAGCGACGACCCCAGCGTGTGCTTGTGCAGCACCGGTGGAGCGTCGCCATCCGGCCAGTCGGCGATCACCTGGCCGAGCACGCGTTGCCCGACGCGAAAACGGCTGACCTCCTTGCCGACGGCCACCACCTCGCCCAGTGCGTCGGATGTCGGCACAAAGGGAAAGACAAGGTCCGGGATCAGCGTGCCGTCGATGATCATCTTGTCCTTGTAGTTCAGGGATACGGCTTTGGTTCGCACCAGAAGCTCGCGCGGGGCTGGCTCGGGAACCTTGTCTTCAACCCTCTCCAGCCTGGACAGGCCAAAGCCGGTCATCTGCCAGGATCTGTTGACTTGGGTGCTCATCTTGTTTCGCGCTCCGTGATTGACGTCACGGGAGAGACATCTATGCCATTTCGCTATGGAAATTAGCGCTTCGATGTGGCATATTCGGCAACGGATTGAATACCTGAACTCTACAATCGGAAACGACCAATGGAATCGGCTGACCTGCAAGGCATCGTCGCCTTCGTCCAGGTGGTGGAGGCCGGCAGCTTCACCGGTGCCGGCGAGCGTATGCATGTGACCAAATCGGCGGTCGGCAAGACGATTGCGCAGTTGGAGCAGCGCCTCGGCGTTCGCCTGCTAAACCGCACCACTCGCAGCCTCAGCCCAACCAGCGAAGGCGTCAGCTACTATGAAGCCTGTGTCAGGGCGCTGGCTGAGATCGAGGCCGCCCACTCGTTGATTGCCTTGCGTCGCCAGGTGCCTTCCGGCCGGCTTCGTGTCGACGTGCCTCTGGCCTTCGGCCGCCGCTGTGTCGCCCCTGTTCTGTTCGATCTTTCCAGGCAGTTCCCGGATCTGACCGTAGAAATCTCCTTCAATGACCGGCGCGTCGACTTGATAGAGGAAGGCATCGATCTCGCCATCCGCATGGGCGATCTCGACGATAGCCTGTCGCTCGCCGCGCGTCGCATCTATGCCCAGCGCTCGGCAATCTGCGCCGCCCCTGCCTATCTCGAAAACCACGGCAGGCCGCGATCGATCGAGGATCTTGCCGCCCACAGCGTCATCGGTTACGGCCGCGACGGCGTCGTCCGGCCCTGGACCGTAAGGCATAGCGACGGACATCTCGGAAAATTCGTGCCCAAAGCGCGGCTCGTCCTCGGTCATGGCGAACCGATGCTGGATGCAGCGCTTGCGGGCTGCGGTATTGCCTTTCTGCCAACCTGGCTGGCGGCCGACTGCCTCAAAAGCGGCGAACTCGAGATGGTTCTGTCGGATTGTCTGGTCGAAAACGTCGCGGTGCATGCCATCTGGCCGGCGACACGCAACCTGGCGCCGAAGATTCGCGTCGTCGTCGATGCCCTGGTCGAGTGTTTTTCGTCGCCGCCTTGGGATGCCGCTTGAAAGACCCGCGTCTTGAAAAATCGCGGCCATCTATTTTCGAAAACCGCGCGGCAATGCTATTGACCCCTGATGCTATACGTCGAAATCGCTACCGTGGTCGTCCTCATCTGTGTGAACGGCCTTCTGTCGATGTCCGAGCTCGCCATCGTTTCGTCGCGCCCGGCACGGCTCAAAGCGATGATCGACCGCGGCGTCAATGGCGCCGGGCGCGCGCTGGCGCTCGGCTCCAACCCCGGCAAATTCCTGTCGTCGGTGCAGATCGGCATCACCTTGGTCGGCGTGCTGTCGGGCGCCTTCTCCGGTGCCACGCTGGGCGACAGGCTGTCCGTCTTCCTGGCCTCGACCGGCATCCGCGAAAGCGTCGCCGATCCGCTCGGCGTGGGCATCGTCGTCGCCATCATCACCTATTTCTCGCTGATTGTCGGCGAACTGGTGCCCAAGCAGATCGCATTGCGCGATCCGGAACGCGTCGCCGCCCGCGCCGCCCCGGCGATGACCATCCTCGCCACCGTCTCGGCGCCGCTCGTCTTCCTGCTCGACATTTCCGGCCGCGCCATATTGTGGCTGCTCGGCCAGCGCGGCGAAAGCGACGAGAAGGTCACCGACGAGGAGATCAAGATGCTGGTCGCCGAGGCCGAGCATCACGGCACCATCGAATCCGACGAGCGCCGCATGATTGCCGGCGTCATGCGGCTTGGCGACCGCGCCGTGCGTGCGGTGATGACGCCGCGCACCGAAGTCGACTGGATCAATCTGCAGGCCGATGAGAGCGCCATCCGCAAGCTGTTGATGGACACCCAGCATTCGCGCCTGCCGGCGGGCGATGGCGGCGTCGATGTCATGGTCGGCGTCGTCCAGACCCGCGACGTGCTGGCGGCGATCCTTGCCGGCCGCGCGCTCGACCCACGCAAGCATGTGCGCGCCGCCCCCATTGTCTATGACCAGGCCGACGCGTTGGACGTGCTGCAGAAGCTGAAGGATTCCGACGTGCCGATGGCGCTGGTGCATGACGAATACGGTCATTTCGAAGGCATCGTCACCCCCGCCGATATTCTCGAAGCCATCACCGGCGTCTTCCGCGCCGACCTCGACGCCGGCGAGGAGGAAAACGCCGTCAAGCGCGAGGACGGCTCATGGCTGCTCGCCGGCTACATGCAGGCCGACGAGATGGCGGAAGTTCTCGGCATCGACCTGCCGGAAAACCGCGACTACGAGACCGTCGCCGGCTATGTGCTGTCGCACATGCACCATCTGCCGGCTACCGGCGAATGCGTCGACGCGCAAGGCTGGCGCTTCGAGGTCGTCGACCTCGACGGCCGCCGCATCGACAAGCTGATCGCCACCCGCCTGCCGAGCGGCCATCGCGAAGTGGTGCGCTGACAACAGCGCCGCTTCAGACCGCAGCTTCGATCGGTTCGGCAAGTCTGGGATTGGAACGCGAGGCGATCAGGCAACTGGCAACGATCAGGGCTGCTCCCGCCAGCGTGGTCCAGGTCGCCGCCTCGTCGAAGAACAGCCAGCCAAACACGATCGCCCAGATGAAGGCCGAGTACTCCGTCGGGATCAGATATTGCGCTTCGGCGCGCGCATAGGACCAGCTCATCAGGTATTGGCCGGAGAGCGACAGTGCCGTCACGCCGGCCAAGGGAAGCCAGAGATTGCCCGGCAGGTAAACCGCCAGCCAGGGCGCGGCGGGGAGAAGGACAGCGGCAACGCACAGGTTCTGGAACAGCATGATCTCGACTGGTTTGGCCACCAGCGCCTGCCGCCGCGAGAGGATCAGATTGTAGGCGTAGAACACCGTCGATGCGAGCACAGCCACCGTGCCAAGCAGAACGTCCCCGGTATAGTTCCCTTGCCCGAACTGTCCGGCCATGATGATGACGACACCGGCGATGCCCGCCAGCGACGCCCAGATCGCCTGCCGCTGTATGCGTTCGCCCAAGAGCAGCGCGGCCAGCAGAAGAGCAAACAGCGGTGCGACGAAACTAAGCCCGATCCCATCCGCCAGCGGCAGCCTGGCAAGCCCCCAGAAGAACGACAGCAGGACGATACCGACGACGATGGCACGCAGCGCATGCAGCTTGAGCACGGAAGGCTTGGGAAGCGCGCGCGGCCCCGCCGCCCAGGCCGTGCCCGCGACCACGGTCGCAAGCATGCTTCGCCACAGCACCGTGTTGTAGACGCCGACGGCGATGACCAGCACCTTCATCGCCGCATCCATGGCCGACAGAAGGAAGATCGCAAGCGCGCAGACCAGCACCGGGATCATGGGGGAAACGACGCCTGTCAGGCTGGGTGATTTCACGGGGACCGCTCATGTGATGGATCGCGGCCGATATATCAGGGTAAAACGGCAGGGCCAGATGGCAGCCCTGTCCATAAGCCGGTCCAAGACAAGTTCGCCTCAGTGCGCGTCCGGCGGCGGCGCCTTCGGTGCGACGTTGCGCAGGAACGGGACCAGCGCCGTGGCGATGACGAAGGCAACCATGATGACCAGGAACGCATCGGCATAGGCCATGGTGGAAGCCTCGCGATAGGCAAGCTGCCAGAGCTGCTTCAGCGCCGCGGCATGACCATCGTCGACAGCACCCGGCAACTGCCCATAGCGCTGGCCGACATTGTCGAGGAGCCGCATCGCCGCCTCGTTTTGCGGAGTCAGATGCGAGGCGATGGTCAGGAAATGGAAGTTGGTGCGGTCGTTCAGGATCGCGCCACAAATGGCGATGCCCACCGCGCCGCCCAGATTGCGCATCGTGTTGAACAGGCCACTGGCATATTTCAGCCGCTCCGGCGGCAGGCTGCCGAGGCCGAGATTGACGCTTGGCGCCACGGCGAAGACCTGCGGAAAACCACGAAAGATCTGCGGCAGAAGCAGTTGCGCGGCGCCCCACTGGCTGGTGATGGCGCTGAAGCTCCACATCGAGGCGCCGAAGGATGCCAGCCCGAACATCATCAGCCAGCGCGTGTCGAAGCGCTTGGCGAGGAAGATGTAGACGGGCACGCCGACCATCGAGGCGACGCCGGTGGAAAACACCGCCAACCCGGTCTGGAAGGCGTCGTAGCCGCGGACATAGCCGAGGAACAGCGGCGTCAGATAGATCGTGGCAAAGATGCCGATGCCGGTGACGAAGGAGAGGAAGCAGCCGATGGCAAAGTTGCGGTTGCCGAAGGCGCGAAAGTCGACCACCGGCTGCGCATAGGTCAGGCTGCGGATGACGAACAGAACCAGGGTAACGCTGGCAATGATGGCGCCGTTGCGGATCGTTGCGTCGTCGAACCAGTTCCAGCGTGTGCCCTCCTCCAGCACATATTCGGCCGTGCCGAGGCTGACCGCCATCAGCACCATTCCGATATAGTCAGCACCCTTCAGCAGCGACGGATCGGCCTTGTCGATCTTGACCAGCAGCGCGACGAGGATGGTGATGATGGTGCCGGGAATGACGTTGACATAAAACAGCCAATGCCAGTTCAGCGTATCGGTGATCCACCCGCCGATCACCGGGCCGAGCGTCGGCGCGATCGACGCGATGCTGCCGACCACCGCCGCCGCATAGACCCGCCTCGGCCCCTGGAAATAGTGGAACGACGAGGTGAACACAGTCGGGATCATCGACGCGCCGAGCAACCCCTGCAGTGCGCGGAACACGATCATGCTTTCGATGCTCCAGGCGAAGCCGCACAGCATGCTGGCCAGCGTGAAGCCGGCTGCCGAGAAGGTGAAAAGCCAGCGTGTCGAGAACACGCGGGTGAGCCAGCCCGACAGCGGGATGACGATGATTTCCGCCACGAGGTAAGAAGTCTGCACCCAGCCGATCTGGTCCTGCGCCGCCGACAGGCCGCCACCAATATCCTGCAGCGAGGACGCCACGATCTGGATGTCGAGCAGCGCGATGAACATCCCGACGCACATCACCATGAACGGCAGGATGCTGGTGATGAAGGATTCCTGGCGCTCCGGCATGGCGTCCTCAGCGTGATGCGGTATCGACGGTGACCGTTGTCGACAGACCCGGCCGCAGCGCGACTTTCTGCGCCTGGTCCTGGTCGATCGTGATCCGGACCGGGACACGCTGGACGATCTTGGTGAAATTGCCGGTCGCATTCTGCGGCGGGATCACGCTGAAGATCGCCCCCGTCGCCGGCCCCAGGCTGGTGACGTGACCTTTGAGCGGCGCATCGGGTGCAATGTCGGTGTAGACCGTCGCAGCCTGGCCGTCGGTCATGTCGCGCAGCTGGTCTTCCTTGAAATTGGCGTCGACCCACAGGCCGGAGGCCGGAACGATGGTCAGGAGATAGCTGCCCGGCGAGACATAGCTGCCGACTTGCGCCAGCCTATTGCCGACGACGCCGTCGATGGGTGCGCGTATCTCAGTGAAGCCGAGATCGAGCTCAGCCGTATCGACATCCGCCTTGGCGGCCGCCACCGCAGCGGTCGCTTCCGCGATCTGGGTGTTGAGCACGTCAAGCTGCTGCTTGGCGGCTGCCAGCCCGGCGCGCGAGGCGGCAACGGTAGCCTTGGCCTGACTGTCGGCGGCGAGGCTTCTCTGCGCATCCTGCTGCGTTCCGGCCCGGGTGCTGGCCAGCACTTCATAGCGCTTGGCATCCTGGGCGGTGAAAGTCGCGGCAGCGCTCTTGGCTTCGAGATCGGCCTCGGCCTGCTCGATCACCGAATTCTGCAACGATATCTGGGCGCGCAGATTGTCGAGGGCCGATTGCTGCTGCTGGACGGAAGCCTGCGCATGCTCCAGCGCCGCCCTGAACGGCCGGTCGTCGATGCGGATGATGAGCTGTCCCGCGGCGACGTGCTGGTTGTCCTCGACAAGGATCTGATCGATGTGGCCGGCGACCCGCGGCGCCAGCGGCGTGACGTTGCCGCCAACATAGGCATCGTCGGTCGAGACGAGGAAGCGGCCGCCCTGCCACCACTCGACGCCATACCATCCGGCGGCGCCGACGACGATCACGGCTGCCAGCGTTAGCCACGGCTTGCGGCGCTTTTTGGCGGGTGCGGGGATTTGCACGACCGGGGGCTGCGCCGGCTGCAGCTCGGCGGCCGAAAGAACCTTGTTCATTGGCGGCGCGCCTCATCCGACCTGTGCTCAATCACCGTATTCTCTATAAGCGGAAGGCCTGAGCCCGCGCTGCTGAAGCGATATCGCTGCCGCATACGGTTGGTGGCAGTCGGCCCAGTCGCCAGGGTGAAGCCCTCGCTGTCGAGTTCACTGCCGGTTTGGCGGTCGACCAGAACCGGCTCGGCCCAGCGTCCATCCGCCCTGTCCACCATCACCAGGCTCGGGCCTTCGGGGGCCAGATGCTTGTTGCCCCAGGCGAGCAGCGAGAGGAGAACCGGGCGAAAATCGCGCGCCTTGGCGGTCAGCACATATTCATGGCGAAGCGGCCGTTCGCAGTAGACGCGCTTTTCGAACAGGCCGCGCTCGACAAGGCTGTTCAGCCGCCGCGTCAGAATGTTGGGCGCAATGTCCAGGCTCTTTTGAAACTGGTCGAAGCGCGTCAGGCCCTGGAACGCGTCCCTTAGCAGCAGGATGCTCCACCACTCACCGACAGCATCGAGGCTGCGCGCAATCGGACATGGGCGATTTTCGAAGCTTGTCTTTGCAACCATGACAACGGTCTCTTTCATAATGAAAGTTACAGATAGCGGTGTGAGTTGCATTATGCAATTCACTCGGACGTGATCGAGCAAGGGACACGAGCGCGTGGCGGCTCAAGGTCGGCAAGCAATGCCCGCGACGTGGCGTCAGAAGGGCTTTGTCAGATGCTCGCCTGCATGGCGAAGTACGGACTCCGAAAGCAGCCTGCCTCACCCATGATTGATCCACTGAGAGATTGGGAAACGCAGCCAAAGCCTCTATATCGGTAGCCATGGATGCATCGAACGAACACGCGCTAAACGACGAGCTTCTCCAAGATATCCAGCGTCTGTCCTTCGAGTATTTTCTCAACGAGGCCAATCCTGCCAACGGCCTGGTCGCCGACCGCAACACGCAGGCGTCGCCTGCCAGCATAGCCGCCGTCGGCCTCGCTTTGTCGTCCTATCCCGTCGGTGTCGAACGCGGTTTCATGACGCGCGCGGCCGCAATCGAGCGCACGCTCGCCACGCTCCGTTTCTTCTGGAACGCTCCGCATGGGCCAGAGCCCGATGCCACCGGCTACAAGGGTTTCTACTATCATTTCCTCGACATGCAGACCGGCCGCCGCGTCTGGAAGTGCGAGCTGTCCACGGTCGATACCGCGCTCCTGCTTGCGGGCGTTCTGGCCGCCGGCGCCTATTTTGACCAGGACGATGGATCCGAACTGGAAATCCGCCGGCTCGCCGATGCGCTCTACCGCCGCGTCGACTGGCGTTGGGCACAAAATGGCGGCCCCACCGTCACCCATGGCTGGCGGCCTGAAAAAGGCTTCCTGCGCTATCGCTGGGAAGGATTTGACGAAGCGCTGATCCTGTACGTGCTGGGTTTGGGCTCGCCAACCCATCCGCTGCCGCCCGAGAGCTACGCGGCCTGGCTGTCCAGCTACAAGTGGAAGACAATCTACGGCCGCGAACTGGTCTATGCCGGCCCGCTCTTCATCCACCAGTTCTCGCATATCTGGATCGATTTTCGCGGCATCCGCGATGCCTTCATGCGCGATCACGACAGCGACTATTTCCAGAACAGCCGCCAGGCGACCTATCTGCAGCGCGACTACGCCATCCGCAATCCAAAGGGGCTAAGCGGCTATGGCGAGAATTGCTGGGGTCTCACCGCCAGCGACGGCCCAGGCCCGCCAAAGCGTGAAATGAGGCTCGATGGCCGCCGCTTCTTCGGCTATCTCGCGCGCGGCGCGCCTTTCGGCCCCGATGACGGCACGCTGTCGCCATGGGCGGCGATTACCTCCCTGCCCTTTGCGCCGGAAATCGTGCTGCCGGCGTTACGCCATTTTCACGAGATGGACCTGCACGTCGGCAATCCTTACGGCTTCGTCGCAAGCTTCAATCCGACGATCGCCGCAGCCGACGGCCGCGCCTGTGGCTGGGTATCGTCGGACCACGTCGGCATCAATCAGGGGCCGATCGCCCTGATGATCGAGAATTACCGGTCGGACTTCCTGTGGCAGCTGATGCGCGGCGTGCCGGCCGTCGCCACCGGACTGCGCCGAGCCGGATTTTCCGGCGGTTGGCTATGACGGGCGGCGATCCATCACGCATGGTCGTCAACGAAAAGGGCGGCGCAAGCGCCGCCCCTTGGGAAGATGATTTGATCCTTGGGAGGATAAGGCTCAGGCCGCCTGGGCTTCGCCGGCAATCGCGTCGGCCTGACGCGCAGCCTTGAGCACCCGGGCCCACCAGGCGACATCGTTGACCAGCGCGGCAGCAGCCTGGTTCAGATGCTCGATCTCCTCGAGCTTCTTTTCGCCCTGGCGTACCGCCAGGAAATCGCCCCAGGCGATGTGAACGGCGGACTTGACCGGCGCCATCTGCAGCTCAACGGCGGCAAGGCGCAGGTGCTCGACAGCACGCGAGCCGCCGACGCTGCCATAGCCGACGAAGCCGGCCGGCTTCTTGTTCCATTCATTGGCGGCATAGTCGATGGCGTTCTTCAGCACAGCGGTCGGGCCGTGATTGTATTCGGCGGCGGTGAAGATGAAGCCGTCGAACTCGGCGACCTTCTTCTGCCAACGCTGCGCAACTTCGTTCTGCGACGGTGCCCAGGCGGACGAGGCAACTTCATCGAAGAAGGGCAGCGGCCAGTCGCGCAGGTCAACGATCTCGACATCGATGTCGGCATGCGATTTTGCGATCTTGGCGATCCACTGGGCGGGCACATCGGCGAAACGCGCGGCGCGTGTCGAACCGACGACAATGGCGATTTTGGGCTTGGACATGGGGCTCTCCATATATGTAAAAGCTGGTATCGTTTGGATACCGGCGCTATATGAGATACTGTCAAACCACTGCGCAAGGAGGCACCGTTTTGTTACTGAGGCACCCGCACAACACCGAAGACTGCCGCGCCGTCTCGGAAATCCTGCAGCGCGTCGGCGACAAATGGACCGTTCTGGTCGTCGGCAAGCTCGGCGGCGGACCGCTGCGTTTCAATGAATTGCGCGCCGCAGTCGGCGGCATTTCGCAGAAGATGCTGACCACCACTTTGCGTGGCCTGGAGCGCGACGGTTTCGTCACCCGGACCGTGTTCCCGACCATACCGCCACGCGTCGATTACGAGCTGACCGAGCTAGGCCATGAGCTGCTGGTCCCGGTCGGTGCGCTGGGCGAATGGGCTCGTAAAAACACCGTACGCGTCCAGGCAGCGCGCGAAAAATTCGACGGCGTGCACGCCTGAAACCCTTGCAGCGCAAGGACTTCGTTCTCGAAGACACGCAGTTCAGATTTGGCTGGGTCCGCCTGGCATCCTCGGCCACGCCGTCGCGATCCAGCTGCCGCATCTCGTTCGCCGGCGCACCATCATTTTGAGGCGAATAAGCGTCCTCGCTGAGAGGCCTTCAGGCCTTTGACGCAGGGTTGCTGCAACACATCGTGCTGCACGTATCGGCCCTTGCAGTCCGCTGGTTGTCGACTGTCCGGTCGTGCTTGCAGGCGACGCTCGGAAGTTCTTTCCTGATCTCGGTATAGGCGGTGGTGCCAAGCAGACAGATCACCGCGACAAGGGCCGCCACTAGCCAGCCGTTCAGCATGTGTTGACGCATTGTCTTCCCTCCGCCATCCGCAAAATCGGATGGGAAGGCAACCATTGGATGTCGCGCAGCGCATCGCCCGCGTGGGGGATGTTACATAAGCGCAAGCCTGGAAGAATCGACTGCGTCAGCTTTCCGCTGGAATCGGCTTCGGCTTGCCGTCGCTATCCAGCGCCACCATGACAAAATCGGCATGGGTGACCTTCTCCATCAGATCGGAGAGGTAGCGTTGTGCCCAGGCTTCGACCTTGAGCGTCATCGACGTGCGGCCGACGCGCTCGACATGGGTGTAGATGCACAGCGTGTCGCCGATCTTCATCGCCTTGGCGAAGGACATCTCCTTGACCGCCGCCGTCACCACGCGGCCCTTGGCGCGCTCCGCGGCGCGGATGCCGCAGGCAAGGTCCATTTGCGCCATCACCCAGCCGCCAAAGATATCGCCGGCCGCATTGGCATCGGCCGGCATGGCCAGCGTGCGCAAGGTCAGATCGCCGATCGGCTGTCCGTCCGCGTAATGCACCATGCGCCAAATCCCCTGAAACGATTGCCCTCGATCCCGTAGCGTCACGGCGCCGGGAGGTCAACGCGATGTGCGAGGCTGGTGGCGCAATGTCGTTTCCCTGCTGGCATTTCCGAACCAGGCGTGTCGCGGTCGCATTTTTCACAACGCATGCCGGAAGGCGCGGCGACGCGTCGAGCCTGCCGCGTCTAGGCTGCGGCCAGTTTTCCGGAGCCGTCCAAATTCACATGCAGACCTATGATTTCATCATCGTCGGCTCCGGCTCGGCTGGCTCGGTTCTAGCCGACAAACTGTCGGCTTCCGGCCGCTACTCCGTGCTGGTGCTGGAAGCTGGCGGCACCGACCGCCGTTTTTACGTCCAGATGCCGCTCGGTTATGGCAAGACCTTCTTCGACCCGGCGGTCAACTGGAACTACAAGACCGAACCGGACCCCGGTCTCGGCGGCAATGTCGACCATTGGCCGCGCGGCAAGCTGCTTGGCGGCTCAAGCTCGATCAATGCCATGGTCTGGATCAGGGGTGCGCGCGAAGACTTTGACGACTGGCGCGATGCCGGCAATCCCGGCTGGGGCTATGACGATCTGCTGCCGGGCTTCAAGGCGCTCGAGGACAATGAGGCCGGCGCCGATGCATGGCGCGGCACCGGCGGCCCGCTGCACATCACCGACACGACGAACGCCGTGCATCCGCTGACCAAACGCTACCTTGCTGCCGGCCAGCAGGCGGGCCTGCCGCTCAATCCCGACTTCAACGGCGCCGCCCAGGAAGGCGTCGGCGTCTACCAGATCTCAACCAAAAATGGCCGCCGCATGTCGGCCGCGCGCGCCTTCCTGCGCCCGGCGATGAAACGCGCGAATGTGCGCGTCGAAACCAATGCGGTGGCAAGCAAAATTCTGTTCGAAGGCAAGCGCGCCGTCGGTATCGAGTACCAGCAGAACGGCGAGACCAAGACCGCCCGCGCCGGTCGCGAGGTCATCCTCTCCGCCGGCTCGATCAACTCGCCACAGCTGCTGCAGCTGTCCGGCGTCGGCCCCTCGGCGCTGCTCAAGGGCCTCGGCATTCCTGTCGTCCACGCCAACGAAAATGTCGGCGCGCATCTGCAGGACCATGTCGGCATCAACTACACTTTCAAGGGCAAGGTGCCGACGCTGAACCAGATCCTGCGGCCCTGGTGGGGCAAACTGCTGGTCGGCATGCAATACATCCTGACGCGCTCGGGTCCGCTGTCGCTGTCGATGAACCATGGCGGCGGCTTCTTCCGCACCGACCCGGCGTTCTCGCGCCCCAACATGCAGCTTTATTTCCAGGCCTTCTCGACCGTTATTCCAAAGAGCGGCGAGCGGCCTATCCTGACGCCGGACCCATGGCCGGGCTTTTCCATCGGCCTGTCCAACTGTCGCCCGTCGAGCCGCGGCGAGATCATGATCCGCTCCAGCAATCCGCTGGACTATCCCAAGATCGTCGCCAACGCCTACGCCACCAATGCCGATGTCGACGAGATGCTGGCGGCGGTGAAATTCGTGCGCAAGATCGCCTCGATGCCGGCCATGGCCGAGATCATCGCGGAGGAGGTTTTGCCGGGGCCATCGATCCAGTCGGACGCCGACCTGATCACGGATTTCAGGAAGCGCTCGGGCACCGTCTATCACCCGGTCTCGACCTGCCGCATGGGCCCCGATGCCGGGCAGGCGGTCGTCGATCCGCGCCTGAAGGTGCACGGGCTCGACGGCCTGCGCGTCATCGACGCCTCGATCTTTCCCGCCAACATCACCGGCAACACCAACGCCGCCGCCATCATGACCGGATGGAAGGGCGCCGAACTGGTTCTGGAGGACCAAAAATGAAGATCACCGACGTCAAGACCTGGGTTGTCGGCAATCCGCCGCCAGGCATCGGCGGCAAGTATTTCATCTTCGTCAAGCTGACCACCGATGGCGGTGTCGTCGGCTATGGCGAGGCCTACAACGCCACCTTCTCGGCCCACACGACCGCGAAAATGGTCGAGGACATGGCCGAGCGCTATCTCGTCGGGCGCGACCCGCACGACATCGAGAACTTTTTCCGCCGCGCCTATTCCTCCGGCTTCACCCAGCGCCCGGATGTTTCCGGCATGGGCTGTTTTTCCGCACTCGAAATGGCCTGTTGGGACATCATCGGCAAGGAAGCCAACAAGCCGGTCTACAAATTGCTCGGCGGCCAGGTGCACGAGACGCTGCGCTCCTACACCTATCTCTATCCGCACACCGGCAGTGTCCATTCCGAGGACGCGCCGGACGGCAGGAATGTCTACAACGATCCCGAATTGGCGGCAGCCTGCGCGCTCGAATATGTCGAGCAGGGTTTTAACGCCGTCAAGCTCGACCCGGCGGGGCCTTACACCGCTTTCGACGGCCACCAGCCGCGCCTCATCGACATCGATGTCTCCACCCGCATGATCAAGGCGATCCGCGAGGCGGTCGGCACCCGCGCCGATATTCTGTTCGGCACGCATGGCCAGTTCACGGCATCGGGCGCGCTGCGCATGGCGCGCGCCATCGAACCTTACGATCCGCTGTGGTTCGAAGAGCCGGTGCCGCCCGATATGCCCGAAGTGATGGCGCAGGTTGCCCGCGGCACGTCGATCCCGATCGCCACCGGCGAAAGGCTGACGACGAAATTCGAATTCGCCCGCGTCATCGAGAACCGCGCCGCGACCATCCTGCAGCCGGACCTCGGCCGTTCCGGCGGCATTCTCGAAACCAAGAAGATCGCCGCCATGGCCGAGGCCTACCACATCCAGGTCGCGCCGCACTGCTATTGCGGGCCGATCGTCGGCGCCGCCAACATCCAGCTGGCGGTGACGCTGCCCAACTTTCTCATCCTGGAATCGCTGAAGCAGTGGGACGGTTTCCACGCCACGCTCCTGAAGAAGAAGATCGAGTGGCAGGACGGCAATGTCATCCCCTCGAAAGAGCCCGGCCTCGGCGTCGAGCTCAACGAAGCCGTCTGCGATGCGCACCCTTACACCGGCAAGGATTTGCATTTGCAGATGATGCAGACGCCGCTGATGCCGTGAGCGAGCGCTACGCCTTCATCGGCCTTGGCCATCTCGGCGGCAACCTTGCCGCCAGCCTTCTGCGCAACGGTTTTGCCGTCATCGTCTTCGACCGCGACCCCGCTGCGGTCGAGCGCCTCGTCGCGCTCGGCGCGGGGGCAGCAGCGAGCCCTGCCGAAGCGGCGGCGCAGGCCGGCAACGCCATCACTTGTCTGCCCTCGCCCAAGGTCAGCGAAGCTGTGCTGACTGGTGCCGACGGCCTGCTCGAAGGCCTACCCAAGGGTGGCACCTGGATCGAGATGTCGACCAATGGTCGCGATGAGATTCTGCGCCTCGCCACGCTCGCCTCGGCCAAAGGCATCGAGACCTTGGAGTGCCCGGTCACCGGCGGCGTGCACCTCGCAGCGGTCGGCAAGATCACCGCGCTGGTCGGCGGCGATGCTGCCCTCTACGAGCGACATCGGCCGGCCATCGAAGCAATGTGCGCAAAATCGTTCCTGATGGGACCGATCGGGTCGGCGGCGGTGATCAAGGTCATCACCAACATGCTGGCCTTCATCCATCTCGTCGCCGCCGGCGAAGCGCTGATGCTGGCCAAACAGGGCGGGCTGGATCTCGCCCAGTCCTACCACGCCATCGTCGCGTCCTCGGGCAACAGCTTCGTCCATGAGACCGAAAGTCAGCTCATCCTCAACGGCTCCTACGACATCGGCTTCACCATGGACCTGGCGTTGAAGGACCTCGGCTTCGCGCTTCGTATGGCCGAACAATCGGGCGTACCGCTCGACCTTGCCACGCGCGTCAACGCGATTTTCGAGCAGGGCAAAGCGGCCTATGGCGGCAGCGCCTGGTCGACCCAGATCGTCAAACTGCTAGAGGATGCGGTCGGAACCGACCTGCGCGCGCCCGGCTTCCCGTCCAAACTTGAGACCTAGCCGACAAAGCATTTAGCCAATGTCTTCAGTGGCTTGGTCGGGCCTTCAGAATCAGCGCCTAAGGCACTTGATTCAATATCTCAGCGTCAGCGCTCCGGGCAAAATCTCGAACGTCGCGGGAATACGCCCCGGCGACTCGCCATCTATGTCGACAAGCGCGCCATTTTTCTCGACATCGCCGAGCGGTTCGACCACCACTTTCCGGCCTCGCAGGATCGTGATGGCCGGATGGTTGCGGTGCCGTCCGCCATAGAGCAGGCGGATGTCCCAGATCAGCTTCAGCTTGCCCGCCGCGCGCAGGATGACGATGTCGAACTGACCATCGGCCAGCTCAGCGTCCGGCGCAATCATCATGCCGCCGCCGAAGAATTTGCCGTTGGCCACCGCCACCAGCGCCATGCGCGCTTCGACCGGCATGCCGTCGTCGACGGTGATCCGGACGTCCTGGAAACGGTAGCGGATGAACTCGACCACGGTGCGCCAGAAAAACAGCGCCTTGGCCGACATCTTGCCCTTGCGCTTGTCGGCATTGACCGCGCGGTCGGTGGCGCCGGACAGGCCGAGGCTGGCGATGTTGATGAAGTGGCGGCTGGCCAGCGCGCCATGATCATCGATGTAGCAGATGCGCCCGGCATCGACCTTGCGGGCCTTGGCTTCGGCGATCCGCTTCAGCACTGCGTCCACCTCTTTCGGCATGCCAAGCCCGCGAGCGAAGTCGATCCCTGTGCCGCAAGGCAGCAGGCCGAGTTCGGTTGTCCGGCCGTTCTCATCGAATGCCTGCAGCAACCCATCCGCCACCTCACTGGCGGTGCCGTCGCCGCCGGCTGCGATCACCAGATCGAAACCGCTGGCCGCGAGGTCGAGCGCCAATCTTTCGGCATCGCCCTCGGCCTGCGTCTCGCGCAGCTCGAAGTCGCCGAAATGGGTTTTCAGAGACGCGGCGACCTCCGGCCAATGCCGTTTCAGCCGGCCGCCACCGGCAATCGGATTGAGCACAACCCCGACTTTCAAAGCGCACCCTCCCCGCACCGAGCCGATAGGCGCGATGCTTTGCCGGCATTGAAACCCGCGCCTGCGTGCGGAGCAAGGGGTACAACCGGCTGGGCGTCAAAAAGCGGGCAGGCTGTCTAAGGCAGCCGACGCCGAGATTCCGAGGTTTGTGGCAAACCGTCCCCGATAATCCCGTTATCCACAGGTTCGCCCCCATTCCCCAAAACCCTTACCCGGCGTAAGTTTAACCTATCTCAGGCGGCTACCGATCGCCACGTCGAAAGGCAAAGCGAAAAGGCGGATTTCCTGAGGCCCGTACGGCCCGAAGCGAGAGCAGGCTTGCCTGTTCGAGGGACGGATGCCGAGACCTACGGGGCCGCGGAAAGCGTGCGAACGCCAACGGCGGACCGATGCTGCCATGAAGGACGGCAAAAACCTTCGATGGCACGCTGAGCAAAGCTCGCAAGAGCGGAGAACGGCGTGGCCTGGAACGGGCATCGCCCTCGGGTGGTGACTGGCAGGGCCGTCAAAATCAAGGCCGGCATGGCGCGACATCTCTAGGGAAGTTGCTGCCCGACCGTGTCCTGATCTGACAGGGAGGCGCTGGGAGAAATCCCGGCGCCGACTGTCTTTCGGGCCTTCACATACCTTTCCAGCTGGGGCTGCAACCCTCGGTAAAATCGGCCAACATCCTGTCGACGGCCGAGCTTGTGGCGCCCGAAGGCGCCCGCGCGCTGTTCAGCCAGCCGATACCGGTCGATCCGGCCACCCATCGCACCGGGCTGATCGTCGTCGTGCGCAAGCTGCACCTTGTGCTGCCGGCTCTGATCAAGGCCAGCGCCAGGCTGGAACACGTCCACGATTACTGAAACCGCGACTGCCGTCCTGCGACGAGGCCGGCCTCCATGCGGCCTACTTCTTTGGCCCGATGCCCGGGATCAAATTGAGGCCGGCGTTGATATATTCCGGCCGTATGGCGCCGCTGATGATCGTGAAGGTGGCCAGCATGATGCTGGCCAGCGCCCCGTCATGCCATGGCCTGAAGGCGAGAGCATCGACAGCGTAAGCCCAGAACGGGAAGGCGAGCATCGACATGACGATGTTGGCGCCGGGAGCCTCCGCATTGTCGGCGGCATCGCTCACCGATTTAAGATAGATTGGCGTCATTGCCAGCGCGATGATCAACACGATCCATGAAATGTTCCAGATGCTGAAGCCGGCCATTTTGACCGTGTGTATAGCGGCCCGCACAGCGCCGGGAACATCGGTGGATTTCTCATCCAGCGCCTTTGCCAAAGCCTTGGCTACCGGCTCCTCGGCCGCGTTGTCGAGAATGGAATTAACGAAAATGAAGAATGCCACGACTTCGGCGGGCACATATTTCGCCACCCGGTCAAGATAACCATCGCCGCCTTTCGAGTCCGTTTCGCCCTGACCGTTCTGCCCGCCTTCGTCGTCTTCAGCGCCTGCAACGGCCTCAAGCCCCGGTCTGCCTTTCGACACCACCGCGGACCGGACAATTCTTCCCATGGTAACCCCTCCGATATTTATTGTATCGCCCCATCAGTATCGTAATAGAAAACCGCTCCAGGAAACAGTTGTCGTTGCGATAGAAGGCAATATTTATTTTGCCCTTCTTTCGCAAACGCACCATGGTCGCCGCCCTATCTGCTCCCGGGCATCTCGAAATCCACCTATAGTGAGCCTTTCCCGAAACCGCATCGCCTGGCTCATTGCGCGACCGTGGCCAAAATACCGCCTTGTTCGCGCGCGATGGAAAGTGAACTGCCGGGGGGCAATCCGAGGACAAGACCGTGATCAAGACCGCCCTTGTCGCCATGACCATCGTCGGTTGCGACTGCGACGCCAAGCTTTGCGAATATATCGGCGAGACGCCGGCGAAGTGGGCAACCATCGCCGACTGCGAAGCGGCGATGAAAAGCCAGATGCTGCACCAGAAGAACTTCGACTATCCGCTGGTCTCCGGCATCTGCCGCACCAAGGGGTCGGCATCCTCTTCCCAACTGGCGGCGACCGCATCCGGCCCGGAACTGAAGCCGGCCAGCCGGAGTGTTCAATCCGAAAGCCCGTTGCCGCCGGAACTGAGCCGTCGGCCGAGCGTGCCCGTCGGCTCACCGACGACGGCCATGGAAGCAGCAGCGGCCCGGCCCGTCGCCTACGAGCAAATGGTCGATGGCGGAACCGGCGTGCTCTACCGCACCAGGAACGGCTATGCCGTGGTCAAGACCGATCTCGGCCGTGCCGCATCGGCAACGGTCAGCATCGCCAAGCGATCCGCGAACTGGCTGGCAGGGCTGGTGCCGAGCGGGTTGTGAGCGGCTGGCCGTTCGGGCCAACACCTCAGCGTCGCACTGCCGTTGAAAACTCCAGATAGATGCATGATGGTGTCAGGCATCAGAACGAAGGAGTGCCCTTTCATGAAGCGCGCTGTTCGGACCATGCTGTCCCTGATGCTGGCGTTACCTCCGATCCCTGCCGGAGCGCAAAGTCAGGGCGACGACAAGGTTGTCAACGTCGCAAGGGACGATCCGGACATGGCGGCGGCCATCGCGCAGGCGCACGCCAGCCTCGATCAATTCCTGGCCTTGTCGGACGCACCGCCGGCCGGAACCACCGACTACAAATTGAAGGTCGCGGTCAAGGACGGCGACACTTCGGAACACTTCTTCTGGATCATCCCCTTCCACAAGACCGCGACCGGCTTCGCCGGAACGTTGTCGAATGAACCGCAGGCCGTGCACAACGTGGTCGCCGGCCAGGAACTCGAATTCACCCGGGACGATGTTTCCGACGGGGGATACACCAGGAACGGCCGTCAGGTCGGCAGCTTCACCGTCTGCGTGCTGTTCAAGACGATATCGAAGGAAGAAGCGGACTATTATCGCGAGAATTACGGCTTCGACTGCTAACGCGAGTCAGCTGGGCTGAACCTCCCCATCCGTCGCGCCGATCTTGCGCACCAGCGCCGCCGTCGCCAGGATCGACCCCATATCGGCGATCATCGGCGCTATGTGGCTGGTGTAGTCGAGCGGCACGGAAATGGCGGGCAGCTCGAAAAAGTTCTTCGGCTGCGGCAAAAGCAGGAAACCGTCGCTGCCGTTGAGCGCCACCCGCGCCGGATCGTCGCGCCATGTCTCATGCAGCCATTTCAGCGCCTGCGCCAGCCGGCCGGTGACCAGCGGCTGGGCGGCGGCGACATTGTCGGTGCGGAATTCATAGTCACTATCGAGCAGCGGGTCACCGCTCGACAGCTCCTGCATCTTGCCGGCGAAGATGCCACGGAAGAAGCCGACGACCGCATTGCTGCGCCGCGTCGCCACCAATGTGCCGGGAAATGGCGCGATCGTCTCGAAGGCGACGATGACGCCCTTGAAGACCGTCGACGAGCCTTTGCCGGTGCCTTGGCGCAACTCCGCCTCATAAAGCTCGAACGGAAACTCCTCGTAGCGGCCTGACACGATGTCGTCGAAGCTCTGCCGGTTGAAGGTGCCGACCACGGCGCGCGGCAGCCGGTCGAAGGAATTCGGCGTCACGCTATGCTGATAGCGCACATCCCTGATGAAGCCGAAAATGATCGGCAGCAGCGTGTCGCGGAACGATTGCTGCAGCCGCGTCGCCGGTCTCATCGCCAGGAAATAGAGCAGCAGCGCCGCGAAGAAACCAACGACATAGAGGAACACATGCGGTGTCGAGAACCACTGCTCGTTCAAGTCGGCGACCTTGTTGAACAGCCAGGCCACCAGCGCGACGAAGCCCAGCAGCAGCCCGAGAAACACCGGCACCCGCCAGCGCACCTGGCGATAGGCCGAGGCGCGTCCGGCCTCATAGGCTTCGATGTTTTTCCTGATGCCGGCGACCACCGCTTCATCAGGCATGAACTCAGCTGCTTCCATCGCCCCCTCGCAAGCTTGACGGTGTTTATGATAGCCGCTTTTGCGGCAAAGTCGTCAATCGCCGAAAATCGCCTTCAGCCGGGCCTCCACCTTGCCCTTCATCCCGCCCGTCAGCGCCTCGACCGAAACCAGCCGCTCATGTCCGCCGGCGCGCAGCCGCATGAAGGGATGCATCCGGTAGCCGGCGATTGCGCCGCGCTTGCCGAGATCCGCGCTGACGTCGACGACGAAAATGCCGCCGATGCGGCCTGGCCATGGCTGGCGCGCCAGCGCCGTGCCGAGAAAGTCGCCGAGCCCATAGGCGACGAGTGTCTTGCCGACCCACTGCACCGGCTGCACGACATGGGCGTGGTGCCCGGCAATCAGCCCGACGCCATGCGAGGCAAGCTGCCTGGCCAGCGCCAGCGTCTGCGGGTGCGGAAAATGCCGAAACTCCCAGTCCCAGTGCGGAATGGCGCAGCGCAGATCGATGCTCTTGTCCGCCGCACCTCGCTGCCATGCCGCCGGATCGCTCTGCATCGACACACGCTCGCTGAACCGCGCGGCGTCGGCATTGCGCCACAGCGTGAAGGCGGCAAAGCCGATCGTCAGCGGCCCGGCCTTGACCTGCTCGACTGGTCCCTGCTTTGCGGTGCCGATGGTGCGGATGCCGAGCCGCTTCAGCGCCGCAACCGTCTCGTCGAAACCGGCGATACCCTGGTCGAGCACGTGGTTGTTGGCCAGCGACAGCACCAGTTTTTCGCGCGCGATACCGACGGCGGTAAGTGCCTCGGCGACAAACCGCTCGCTCATCGCATGGTGCGTACCGAGCCGCGTACCAAGCGCCACGCTTGGCCGCTCGACCACCGGACTTTCGCAATTGCCGATCACCAGATCGGCCGAAGCCAGCAGCTTTGCGATAGCCGGATCGCATTCGGGCGCGCTGCGATTGGCCACCGCCGAAATGTCGCCGACAAACGCCAGCCGCACCTTCCGCGCCGGCGGCGGATCGATGATGGTTGTCGCCGCGATCGGCGCAAAGTCCCTGACATCGCCGCCGAGCGACGGTTTCAGGAAGCGCGGCAGCCATGACAGTTTGTAGGAAAGCGGATAGTTCGACACGCGACGCCCAATCGTTTGCCCAATCGGTTGGCTTGTGTAGACGGTCTGCCCGGGAAGTGTCGACCGTCAGCCTCGAAACACTGCCGCTCGTGATGGGCAGACGCGGCGCACTGAATACGTGTATGGTCCGCGCAATGGCATAGTGGAGGAATGAGATGACACGTGTAGCAAGCTTGTTGGCGTCCGCCTTCCTTCTTATGCTGCCCTTGTCGTCGGCGTCCGCCGCGGCGCCCGAAGCGGCAACCGCTTTGTTCGAGGCGAAAACCGTGGCCGACCGCAATGCCGCGCTGACCACGCTCGAGGCTGCGGCGTCAGGCGATCCCGCATCGGCCTATGCCGCCGGCGCAGGCGAATTCTTCACCGCGCTGGAAATCCTCGCCGGCGGCCTGCACCGCCACGGCTTCGACAGCCCGCAATCCTTCATGCTGCCGCTGATGCGGCTTCCGGTTCCCGACAATCCCAACCCCGAACCGCTGACCTATGAACAGTTCCGCGCCATTCTGGTCGCCTTCCGCGACCGCCTGGAGAAATCCGCCGCCACGCTGGGCTCTGTGCCGGCAGACGCCGATATCGGCATGGTCATCGACCTCACCCATGTCGGCATCGACCTCAACGAGGACGGCACCATCGCGCCGGACGAAAGCATGGCCGCCATCATGGCCTCGCTGTCGCGCGGCGGCATCACGTCGGACGCCGCCGCTCCCTCACTCGCCTTCCGCTTCGACCGCGCCGACGGCTACTGGCTGCAAGGCTATGCCGAGTTCCTGATGGCGCAAGCCGATTTCTGGCTGGCGCATGATTTCAGGAACATGTTCGACGGCTCGTTCCACATGCTGTTCCCGCACGCCAAACTGCCGCTGCAGGACATTCTCGTGCCGCTGGATGGCGGCACCAGCGGCGGCATGCTGGCCTCCGAATGGCGCATTGCCGACTTCATCTCGCTGGTGCACCTCGTCAACTGGCCGGTGGTCGAGCCCGAGCGCCGACAGGCGGCGCGCCGCCATCTCCTGGAAATGATCCGGCTGTCGCGCGAAGACTGGAAGGCGATCCGCACTGAGACCGACAATGACCGCGAATGGCTGCCCGGCCCGCAGCAGAAGGGCGCCAACCCGCTGACCGGCCTCGAAGTCGGCGAGGAGCAGGTGCAGGCATGGCTTGCCACTTTGACAATGGCCGAGGATCTGCTCGAAGGCCGCACGCTGCTGCCGCATTTCCGCATCGCCGACAAGGGCATCAACATGAAGCGCTTCTTCGAGGAGCCGAAAAATTTCGACCTGGTGCTGTCGATCACCGGCCCGGCCATCGCGCCCTATCTCGAGAGCGGCAAGATCCTGACCAACGACGAGTTCGACCAGATCCAGCGCCAGTTCGGCGGCGCCGGGTTTTTGACCTTCGCGCTGTGGTTCAACTGAAGGCAATCGCCAGGCACTCGCGCCACAGCTCCTGACACCCTTGTGTCAGCAGCCTCGGTTCTGCCAATGCCCCGCGCCACTGCACCCTTTCCATTTTGGCGGACTCTGCCCATATTCGGGGCATGGCCAAACTCCCCGACAAAAAGACGCCCTCGACGGCGGGTGACAACAGCGCTTCGCCGCCCAAGCGGCGCAGCCCGCTGACCGATTTCCTCGATGCCTCGGAGCCGCTGCACAAGGGCGGCTTCGCCGAAGCGCCGCAGGCCGACTTCACCGGCACGCCGCTGACCGGCTCGATTGCGGACTGGGCCGAGCAGATCGAGCAGGAGGCCGAGAAGGAAGGCCTGAGAATCTCCCCCCTTGAGGGGGAGATGTCGCCGAAGGCGACAGAGGGGGTCGTCGCAGAAGGCACCGCCGGAGCGCCGAGACCGGTCCAACCGACCCCACCCGGCGGCTCCGCCGCCACCCTCCCCTCGAGGGGGAGGGAAGCCGCAAAGTCGAAAAAGATCCCCGAGCGTTCCGCCGCGCCCGGCCGAAGTTCGCGCGGCACCTCAATGGGCGGCGCGGCCACGGCCCGCGAACGCACGGCAGCCGGCCTCAACCCGGTCGCCGGCCTCGACATCTCGCTGGAAGACGCCGAGACGATGGCCTCGGGCAGCGTCACCGCCACGGTCGCGGCGCTGTCGGCGCTGATCGAATCCGGCAATCCGCTGCACAAGGACGGCGTGCTGTGGACGCCGCACCGCCCTGCCCGCCCGGAAAAATCCGAAGGCGGCATCGCCATCAAGATGGTGTCGGATTTCGAGCCAGCCGGCGACCAGCCGACCGCCATCAAGGACCTCGTCGAAGGCGTCGACAACAACGACCGCACCCAGGTGCTGCTCGGCGTCACCGGTTCCGGCAAGACTTTCACCATGGCCAAGGTGATCGAGGAGACGCAGCGCCCTGCTTTGATCCTGGCGCCCAACAAGACGCTGGCCGCGCAGCTCTATTCCGAGTTCAAAAAATTCTTCCCCGACAACGCGGTCGAGTATTTCGTCTCCTACTACGACTACTACCAGCCGGAGGCCTACGTCCCGCGCACCGACACCTTCATCGAGAAGGAATCCTCGATCAACGAGCAGATCGACCGCATGCGCCATTCGGCGACGCGCTCGCTGCTCGAGCGCGACGACGTCATCATCGTTGCCTCGGTGTCCTGCATCTACGGTATCGGTTCGGTCGAGACCTATACGGCGATGACCTTTCAGATGCAGATCGGCGACCGGCTCGACCAGCGCGCTCTGCTCGCCGACCTCGTCGCCCAGCAATACAAGCGCCAGGACATCAATTTCGTCCGCGGCTCGTTTCGCGTCCGCGGCGACACGATCGAGATCTTCCCGGCCCACCTTGAGGACCGCGCCTGGCGCATCTCGATGTTCGGCGACGAGATCGAGGCGATCACCGAATTCGACCCGCTCACCGGCCAGAAGACCGGCGAGCTGAAAAGCGTCAAGATTTACGCCAATTCGCACTATGTGACACCGCGCCCGACCTTGAATCAAGCCATCAAGTCGATCAAGGAAGAGCTCAAGCAGCGTCTGCAAGAGCTTGAAAAGGCTGGGCGTCTGCTGGAGGCGCAAAGGCTGGAGCAGCGTACCCGCTTCGATCTCGAAATGCTGGAAGCCACCGGCTCCTGCGCCGGCATCGAGAACTATTCGCGCTACCTCACCGGCCGCCAGCCGGGCGATCCACCGCCGACCTTGTTCGAATACATTCCCGACAACGCGCTGGTCTTCGTCGACGAAAGCCACGTCACCGTGCCGCAGATCGGCGGCATGTATCGCGGCGACTTTCGTCGCAAGGCGACGCTGGCCGAGTATGGGTTCCGCTTGCCGTCCTGCATGGACAACCGGCCGCTGCGTTTCGAGGAATGGGACGCGATGCGTCCGCTCTCGGTCGCGGTGTCGGCGACGCCCGGCGGCTGGGAAATGGAACAGTCCGGCGGCGTCTTTGCCGAGCAGGTCATCCGCCCGACCGGCCTCATCGATCCGCCGGTCGAGGTACGCCCGGCCAAGAGCCAGGTCGATGACGTCGTCGGCGAGATCCGCGACACCACGGCCGCCGGCTACCGCACGCTGGTGACGGTGCTGACCAAGCGCATGGCCGAAGACCTGACCGAATATTTGCATGAGCAAGGCATCCGCGTGCGCTACATGCACTCCGACATCGACACGCTGGAGCGCATCGAGATCCTGCGCGACCTGCGGCTCGGCGCCTTCGACGTCCTGGTCGGCATCAACCTGTTGCGCGAAGGTCTCGACATTCCCGAATGCGGCTTCGTCGCCATCCTCGATGCCGACAAGGAAGGCTTCCTGCGTTCCGAAACGTCGCTGATCCAGACCATCGGCCGCGCCGCTCGCAACGTTGACGGCAAGGTCATCCTCTATGCCGACCAGATCACCGGCTCGATGGAGCGGGCGATGGCCGAGACCAACCGCCGCCGCGAAAAGCAGATGGAGTGGAACGCGGCCAACGGCATCACCCCGGAATCGGTCAAGTCGCGCATCTCCGACATTCTGGATTCGGTCTACGAGAAGGACCATGTCCGCGCCGACATCTCGCAGTTCACCGACGGCGCCGGCGCGATGATGGGCAACAATCTCAAGGCCCATCTCGACGCCATGGAAAAACAGATGCGCGACGCCGCAGCCAATCTCGACTTCGAAAAGGCCGCCCGCATCCGCGACGAGATCAAGCGGCTGCGCGAGATGGAACTGTCGATCTCGGAAGACCCGCTGGCCAAATATGCCGACATGGAAAGCCCGGTCTCCGGCCGCGAGAAGGGCAAGCACAACAAGGGCGTGGCCAAACACCGTACGGCTGAGGAGCAGGAGCGTTTCCGCAAGTTCGACGAGGCACGTGCCGCCGAAGAGGCGGCCAGGGCTGCCCGGTCCAACCTCTTCCGCAAGCCGGCGCTCGACGAAATGGGCGCCGACGGCGCCGTGCCGGTGAAGAAGCCGCTGTTTGCAAAACCGTCGCTGGACGATATGGGGCCTGGCACCGACATGCCGACGCCGTCAGGCGCGGTCTCGCGTTCGCTGTTCAAGAAACAGTCGGCGCAAGAAGCGCATGGCTCCGACTTCGGCATTCCGGGCGAGGCCACCAAGCCGCTGTTCAAGAAGAACTCGCTGGACGAGATGACTGTGCGCCGCACGGAGAAGCCGGTTGAGGGAAGAGTGCCGGCCAAGCCACAGCCAATCTCCCCCCTGGTGGGGGCCGGCAGGACAGAGGGGGGCGCGAAGGATCGCAGCGATTCAGCCAAGCCCATCGTCCGCCAGCGCCCCGGTATTGGTTCCTACGAAGACCCAGGCGACGCCCGTCGCGAAAAGCGCCGACCGGGCAAGACCGGCAGGCCGGGGAAGTAGCGCCTTTCCCTTCTCCCCCTGTGGGAGAAGGTGGATCGGCGCGATAGCGCCGAGACGGTTGAGGGGTGTTCCAGCGGAGTGAGACGTCGGCGTTCCCTGGAGCACCCTCATCCGACCGAGCTTCGCTCGGCCACCTTCTCCCACAAGGGGAGCTCCAGGGAACGCCGACGTCTCACTCCGCTGGAACACCCCTCAACCGTCTCGGCGCTGTCGCGCCGATCCACCTTCTCC